>NZ_JBEXGT010000020.1:0-164719 GCF_040607475.1 Sphaerisporangium sp. NPDC005288
GTCCTGGCCATGTCCGGCCGCGCCGTCGAAGCCGCCGGCGACGTCAGCACCCTGCTCCTGGACAAGACCGGCACCATCACCCTGGGCAACCGCCAGGCCTCCGACTTCGTGCCCGTCCCCGGAGTGGACGAACGCGAGCTGGCCGAGGCCGCGCAACTGGCCAGCCTGGCCGACGAGACCCCCGAAGGCCGCTCCATCGTCGTGCACGCCAAGCAGACCTACGCGCTGCGCGAGCGCGCCCCGGGCGAACTGGACCACGCCGACTGGGTGCCCTTCACCGCCCAGACCCGCATGTCCGGGGTCGACGTGGCAGGACGGCAGGTGCGCAAGGGCGCCGCCACCTCGGTGATGAAGTGGGTGCGCGACCACGGCGGCCACCCCACCAGCGAAGTCGGCCCGCTGGTCGACGGCATCTCCGCCTCCGGCGGCACCCCCCTGGTCGTCTGCGAGATCACCACAGCCGGAACCGCCCGCGTGCTCGGCGTCATCCACCTCAAAGACGTCGTCAAACAAGGCATGCGCGAACGCTTCGACCACATGCGCGCGATGGGCATCCGGACCATCATGATCACCGGCGACAACCCCCTCACCGCCAAAGCCATCGCCGACGAAGCCGGAGTCGACGACTACCTCGCCGAAGCCACCCCCGAAGACAAACTCGCCCTCATCCGACGCGAACAACAAGGCGGACGACTCGTCGCCATGACCGGCGACGGCACCAACGACGCCCCCGCCCTGGCCCAAGCCGACGTCGGCGTCGCCATGAACACCGGCACCTCCGCCGCCAAAGAAGCCGGCAACATGGTCGACCTCGACTCCAACCCCACCAAACTCATCGAAATCGTCGAGATCGGCAAACAACTCCTCATCACCCGCGGCGCCCTCACCACCTTCTCCATCGCCAACGACATCGCCAAATACTTCGCCATCATCCCCGCCATGTTCGCCGCCGTTTACCCCGGCCTCGACACCCTCAACATCATGCGCCTGGCCACCCCCCAATCCGCCATCCTGTCCGCCGTCATCTTCAACGCCCTCGTCATCATCGCCCTCATCCCCCTGGCACTACGCGGAGTGCGCTACCGCCCCTCCAGCGCCTCCCAACTGCTGACCCGCAACCTCTACCTCTACGGCCTGGGCGGCATCATCGTCCCGTTCATCGGCATCAAACTCATCGACCTGCTGGTCCAGTTCCTTCCGGGGATGTCCTGATGCAACGCCTGCCAAGCTGGATCAACCGGCACCTGGCCGCCCTGCGCGCCCTGCTGGTGCTCACCGTGATCACCGGAGTGATCTACCCGCTGGTGGCGACCGGAGTCGCCCAGGCCGTCTTCCACGACGGCGCCAACGGCTCGATCGTCCACGACAAGGCCGGCAAGGACGTCGGCAGCGCCCTGCTGGGACAGCGCTTCACCGACGCCGACGGCAACCCGGTGCGCACGTACTTCCAGTCGCGCCCGTCGGCGGCCGGCGACGGATACGACCCGACGTCCACGGCCGCGAGCAACCTCGGCCCGGAGGACGTCCTGGACGTCCTGCCGGTGCCGGGCGCCAAGGACGACGAGGGCAACCCTGACACCGGCAGGCAAAGCCTGCTCACCCAGGTGTGCGCCCGCAGCAAGGCCGTCGGTGAGCTGGAAGGGGTCAGCGGCGCCCGCCCCTACTGCACCCCCGACGGCGTCGGCGCCGTCCTGAAGGTCTTCCCCGCCACCGGCGCCCCCACCCGCGCCGTCAGCGTCAACCAAGCCTGCCCCGCCACCCCCTTCATCACCACCTACCAGGGCGTGAAGGTCGAATGCGGCAAGCCCGGCGACGACCACGCCGCCGGCCGCACCGTCACCGTCCGCGGCACCGCCACCGCCGTCGTCCCCCCCGACGCCGTCACCGCGAGCGGGTCCGGCCTCGACCCCGACATCAGTCCGGCCTACGCCGCCCTCCAGGCACCCCGCGTCGCCAGGGAGCGCGGGCTCGGGCTCGACAAGGTCAGGGCCCTCATCGAGCGGAACACCACGGGACGGGGCCTCGGCTTCATGGGGGAGCCCGCGGTGAACGTCCTGTCGCTCAACCTGGCCCTCGACCGCCTCTAGGCGCGACCCGATGAACCCTCCCCGCGGGCGGCCGCGCATCCGCCTCGGCGCCCCGGTGCCGGCGAGACCTGCGCGACGCTCCGCCGGGGACGGACGCGGCGTCCGCAGGGCTCAGGGGGTCTTCGCGGCCCGCACCCCGGCCCGCGAGGCGAGCTGATCGCGCAGGTGTGTCAGGCGGGAGATCTCCGCGTCGAGGACGGCGAGCCGGCGCTCGACCACACCGCTCGAAGCGGTGCATCCGGGGGCGCCGCGCGCCGGGAGTCTGCCGCCTTCGAGCAGGTGCAGGCGGTCGGCGCAGCGGCTCACGTCCTCGATGGTCAGCCCGAGCGACAGCAGCTCGCGGATGACGCGCACCCGGTCCACGTCGCGCTGCCCGTACTCCCGCTGCCCCGTCACCGTGCGACGGGGCGGGGGCAGCAGCCCGCGCTGCTCGTACAGGCGCAGTGCCCGCGGGGTGGTCCCCGCCGCGGCCGCCGCGTCGCCAATGCGCATCGGTCCTCCCAGAGGTCTACAGCTCCACGATGACGGTCCCGAAATGCCGTCCACGCATCGTGTCGTACAACGCCCGGGGGGCGTTCTCGATGCCCGTCACCCGGACGTGCGGGAAGGTGATCGCTCCGGAACGCAGCCAGCCGCCGAAAAGCCCGGCCCACTGCGACCGCGTCCGTTCGTCGGCGCCCTGGAAGGCGCGGATGGACAGGCGCCGGAGGATGAGCCGGTAGGTGTCGAGCTCGACCGGCGCCGTCCCGCCGGTCCCCTCCGGAGCCATCTGCCCGGACAGCGCTCCGACCAGCACGAACCGGGCACCGGGCCGGGCCGCCGCCACCGCCGCCTGGAGCTGCTCGCCTCCGACGTTGTCCAGCAGGACGTCGATGCCGTCGGGGGCGGCCTTCGCCAGTTGCTCGCCGATCGGCTCCCCGCCGCGGACCACGGCCGCGTCGTACCCGAGCTCGGAGACCAGCCGGCCGGCCTTCTCCGCCGAGCCGGTGCTGCCGATCACCCTGCCCGCGCCGAGCAGGCGGGCGATCTGGCCGGCGAGCGACCCGACCGCGCCGGCGGCGCCGGTGACCAGCACCGTGTCGCCGGGCCTGACCTCGGCGTCCCTGGTCAACGCGGTGTAGGCCAGGCCGCCCTGGCTCAGGTGCGCCGCGGGGTCGGGCAGCGCGTCGCCCAGCGGCGTGAACCCGCCCTCGGGCACGACCGCGTACTCGCGCCAGCCCAGCCAGTGCGAGACCAGGTCGCCCGGGCGCACCCCGCTGTCCGCGGGCGCCGACACGACCTCCCCGACCGCCGCGCCGAACAGCGTGTCGCCGGGACGCAGCGGCGGGAAGGGCGCGTCCCGCACGCTCCCGCCGATCAGGGTGCGGAGCGCGGCGAAGACGTGGAAGAACCGGTTGCGGACCAGCACCTGGCCTTCGCCCGGCGCCGGGACCGGCACCTCGGCGACCACGAAGTGATCCGGCTCGGGCAGGCCGCCGGTCGCGACGGCGAGCCGGACTTCTCTGGACACCTGCGGCAGGTGCGGCATGGGACGCTCCTCAAGGTCTGCGGTCGACAAGGCGTCGAGACCCTAACCCCTGACCCGCAGGTCAAGGGCAACCCCGAGGAGACGCCCGTCGGCGTGGACGCACCGCCGGCCCCGCGTCCCACCGGAGCCGGGACGCGGGCCGTGGATCACCGCGGCGAGATCGGCGCGGGGCGGCGCAGGCCGTTCAGCACGGCGAGCCGGCCGGCGCCGGGTGGCCCAGGCCGTTCAGCACGGCGAGCCGGTCGGCGCCCGGCGGCGCAGGCCGTCCAGCACGTCGGCGAGGCCGGTCTCCAGGTAGGACAGGTCGTCGGTGGCCTGCAACATGGTGGCGCCACCGCAGACCGTGGTGAGGATCGTCGTCGCCGCGCGGCCGGCGTCGACGGAGGGCGCGATCTCGCCGGAGTCCTTCAGCGCCTGGACCCCGGCCGCGAGATGGGCGTGCCATCTGTCGTACATGCCGGTGACGATGGTGCGGGTCGCGGGGTTGGAGAGGCCGAGCTGCGCCGTGAGCGCCGAAAGCGGGCAGCGCCGCCGTTGCGCGTCGTACTTCTCGACCACCCGCGTGCGCCACGCCTCCCACTTCTCCCACGTGGTGAGGTCGCCCAGCATGGGCTGCTGGTCGGCGAGCACCTGCTCGGCCTCGTAGGCGGCCACGGCCAGCAGCAGATCGGCCTTGCCGTCGGGGAAGTAGTGGAACAGCTGGCTCTTGCTCGTCGCGGTGACGGCGCGGATGTCGTCCAGCCCGACGTTGGCCGGCCCGCGTTCACGGACCAGGTCGACGGCGCCGTGGATGATGCGCGCCCGGGTGGCGGTCCCCTTCGCCGTCAGCGCTCGCTCGGCGCGCTGGACGGCGGGAGATCCTCGTGACATGCGCCAATGGTAAAGGATGCCCCATCTGCTCCCTCGGACCCGGACGAAGCGGGGCCTGTCCAGGGGAAGCCCGGAGTTATCCCCAGTGTCCACAGGTTCGTACACAGGTTCGAACGCGTCCAGCCGTGCGTGTCGCGGCCGCGCGGGGACCGGTCAGCTTCGATCAACAACGATCGGTACCATGGCTGTCTCTGGGGAGGGGGAGCCATGACAGAGTCCGCCGGGGGGCCCTCGCCCGCCCCGCTGCCGTACGAGCGCCGCGCCCAGGTGGTCGACCTGCTGCGCCGGCGCGGCGTGGTGCGCGCCGACGAGCTGGCCGCCGAGCTGGACGTCTCGGTCATCACCATCCGGCGGGACATCGCCCTGCTGGCCTCCCAGGGGGTCATCCGCCGGGTCCGCGGCGGGGCCGTCATGGAAGGCGGGGACGAGCGGGACGCACCGGTGGTCCCGCAGCCCGCGACCGTGGCCGGGCGGCGGCTCACGGTCGGCGTGGTGGTGCCGTCGCTGACCTACTACTACCCCGACGTGATCCGCGGCGTGCGCGAGGCCGCCGCGGCGGCCTCCGCGCGGGTCGTGCTGCGGGGCGCCACCTACCAGGCCGACGACGAGCGGCGTCAGCTCGCCTGGCTGGTGGAGTCGATGGAGGTGGACGGCCTGCTGGTCGCGCCGACCACCACCGGCGAGGAGGGCGAGGCGCTGGTCCGCTGGCTGCAGTCCGCCGAGGTGCCGGTGGTGCTGCTCGAGCGCGCCGCCACGGTCGGGCCGCTCCGCGAGGCGATGGAGTCGGTGGTCAGCGACCACGCGCTCGGCGCCGCCATGGCCGTGCGGCACCTGGCCACGCTCGGCCACCGGCGGGTCGGGCTGCTCACCCCCGCGCAGAGCCCGACGACCGCGCACGTGCGGCGGGGGTGGCGGCAGGCGTGCGAGGAGCTCGGCCTGGACCTGACGGACGTGCCGGACGTGAACGCGGCCGGGGACGCCGGGCGGGCCGCCGTGCTGGACGAGGTGCTCGACGCCTGCCTCGCCTCGGGGACGACGGCCATGCTGGTCCACTCCGACCCCGAGACGATGTCGCTGGTGGAACGCTGCCAGCTGCGCGGCGTCCGGGTGCCCGGCGACCTCAGCCTGGTCGCCTACGACGACGAGGTCGCCGAGCTGTGCGATCCGCCGCTGACGGCGGTGCGCCCGCCGAAGGCGGCCGTCGGCCGGGCGGCGTTCGAGCTGCTCGCGGCCCGCCTGGCCGGCGGCGGCGCCGAGCGCCCCGCCCACCGCGTCGTCATCGCGCCCCGCCTGATGGTGCGCTCCTCCTCGTCGGCTCCGCGGTGACCTCACCCGCCGCGAGGTCCACGACGTCCCGGACGCCGTCGGGCCAGCTCAGCCGCACCGACGCCGGACCGTCCCACGACAGGGCGGGCGTCCCGGCGGGCTCGCCCCGGCCGAGGTAGACCAGGGCCTGGTACCACCGGCCGGGCCGCGCGGCCGCGGGCGTGGCGCACCAGGGCACGAGCGTCCACGGGGCCAGCGGCGAGGAGTCCTCGGCGCGGACCACTCCGGAGGCCTCCAGCCCCGGGCCGCCGAGCACGCGCGAGCACAACCGGCTCCGGCCGGCGGCCTCGTCGGGCCCGTCCGCGGGCAGAGGCCAGCCGCCGACGCGCAGCGGGCCGTCCCACGGCGTCCCCTCGGCGGGCGACAGCCGTACCAGCCGGGCCTCCCATGGACCGCGCACGACCGAGACCACCTCGATCCACGGCCCGAGGCGCACCGGTCCCGAGCGTCCGTGCCCGTGGTCCGGGCCATCGGTCTCGGGGGTGACCCAGTGGGCCCGCCAGCGCGAGGCGCCGACCGGCGTCCCGGAGGGCAGGCGGCGGGCGGGCAGGGCCTGGAACCCCGTGCGGTGGCTGGGCGTCCCGTCCGCGTCGAGCAGCACCACCGACTGGTCCAGCGGGCGCGCCGCGTGCTCCCCGGCCAGGACGGGCGCGGTGGCCGTCGAGTACCCGAGGCGCGCGTACAGCGGCGAGTCGGTCAGGTGCGAGCCGGGGAAGGAGTGGTCGGCACCGTGGTTGACCACCCGCACGACGCCGTCGGCCCGGGTGCCGCCGACCAGCCATCCGGGGGCGCGGAGCACCCGGTGGAAGTCGCCGGACTCCACCGGCAGCGGCTCCTCGACCGCCGTCCACACCGGGTGGCCGGCCGGCAGGGCGAGCCCGAACAGCCCTTTCGAGGCCCAGTACGGGGAGCCGGGGCCGGAGTAGGACTGGGCGATCGGCCGCCACGGACCGTGCCAGCCGAGGCTCAGCACGCCGTCGCCGTCGGGAGCGCCGTGGTCGGCGAAGTGGCGGGCGACGCCGGAGGCCGCGCGGCGCAGCAGGCCGGGCGAGGGCCGCCCGAGCCCGGCCCGCGCGCCTACCCAGAACTGCGCGGCCACGGCGAACCGGTAGGTCAGGCTGCGTCCCTGGATCAGCGGCGAGCCGTCGGCGCCCACCAGGTGCAACGCGTCGTCCAGGTAGCGTTCCAGCCGCCGCAGGTACACCGGCCGCCGGGAGTCCGCGCGCTCGTCGCCCGCGGCCATCTCGGTCCACAGCAACGGGTAGAACTGCAGCGCCCACCCGGCGTAGTGGTCGTAGGAGCGCTCGGCGCCGTCGGCGTACCAGCCGTCCTCGCGGGCGAAGCCGTCGGACAGCGCGAGCCCGGCGTCGATGTCCTCCCGCGAGCACGGCCCGCCGACCGAGGCGAGGAACTGCTCGACGACGATCTGGAACCACACCCAGTTGATCGGCGGGTACTCCGCGCCGATCGCGGGGGCGAGGTAGTCGACGACCTGCTCCCGCACGACCGGGCCGAGGCGGTCCCACAGCCACGGCCGGGTCAGGTGGAGCACCATGGCGATGGACGCGGCCTCCACCTTGGCCTGGCCGTGCTCGTCCAGCCGCACCCAGCGGTCGGGCGAGCGGGGGTCGGTGCCCGCGGCGAGACCTTCGGCGTACCACTCCATCAGCCCCAGCGGGTCGCGGCCGTCCTCGCCGGCCACCCGGAACCCGGCGGCCAGGAAGGTGCGGGCGAAGCCCTCCAGCGCGTCGACGTCGGCCCCGTAGCCGCCCGGCGGTCCGGGGAAGCCGATGCGGGCGTGCGAGGGAGAGGCGTATCGCCGGGCCGACAGCAGCAGGTGGTCGGCGAGGGCCGCCCAGTGGTTCCTGGTCCATCCGGTGTAGGGGGACAGCTCCCGATCGTCGAACTCCCGCCAGGGGTTCATGGACGCCTCCTCGGCACCTCGCGCACATATCGATCAGAAGTGATCAGAAGTTGTGATTTCTTGTGCATAACACACCGTTGACATGATTGTCATGACCGGACATGATCGGCGCACTGGTAAGCGCTTCCCAGACGAAGGGAACCCGCGCGTGACCGAGCGACGACGCCCGCAGGCCCTGCTGGTCATGGACCCCGCCCACTACCGGGTGCAGTTCCACGAGCCACAGCTCCGGCGGCTGCGCGAGCTGGTCGAACTTGGCGAGCCCGTCCTGACCGACGACCTGGACGCCGCCCGCGCGCGGCGCCGGCTGCGCGAGGTGGAGGTGCTGGTGACCTCATGGGGCTGCCCCCCGCTGACGGCCGAGCGCCTCGCCGACGCGCCCCGGCTGCGGGCGGTCTTCCACTGCGCCGGCACCGTCCGCTCGTTCGTCACCGACGAGGTCTGGCGCCGCGGCATCCTGGTGACCAACGCCGCCGACGAGAACGCGATCCCGGTGGCCGAGTTCACCCTCGCCGCCGTCATCTTCGCCGGCAAGAAGGCGCCCTTCCTCGCCCAGGACGCCCGCCGGCACCGCGACGACTGGTCCTACGCCGCCCGCCGCGGCGAACTGTCCAACCGCGGCCGCACCGTCGGCGTCGTCGGCTTCTCCCGCGTGGGGCGCCGCGTCGTGGACCGGCTGCGCGACCTGGAGCTCGACGTGCTGGTCGCCGACCCCTACGCCTCCCCCGCCGAGGTGCGGGCGGCCGGCGCCCGCCCGGTGGAGCTGCCGGAGCTGCTGCGCCGCTGCGACGTGCTCACGCTGCACGTCCCCGCGCTGCCCTCCACCCGCCACCTCATCGGAGCGGAGGAGCTGGCGCGGCTGCGCGACGGCGTGACCGTCATCAACACCGCCCGCGGCGCCGTCCTGGACACCGCCGCCCTGGAACGCGAGTGCGCGGCCGGCCGGCTGGACGCCATCCTCGACGTCACCGACCCCGAGCCGCTGCCGGCCGGCTCGGTGCTGTACGACCTGCCCAACGTCATGATCACCCCACACGTCGCCGGGTCGCTCGGAGCGGAGACCCGGCGGATGAGCGAGAGCGCGCTCGACGAGATCGAGCGCTACCTGACTGGCCGGCCGCCCCGGGCCGCCGTCACCCCCGCCGCGTTCGCGACAGGCGCCTAGAGCCCCGCACCGGCTCGACCGAGAGGAGACCCGGATCGATGAGCACAGCCACCACCTCAGCAAGGCCCGGCGGCGCGCGGCGACGTCTCGCGGGATGGCTGGCCGCCGTGGCCGCGCTCGCCCTCCCCCTCGCCGCCTGCGGCTCCGGCGGCGGTCAGGAGAGCGGCGACGGCAAGGTCACGCTCACCGTCGCCGGATGGAGCCTCGCCAAGAACACCGAGTTCGGCGCGCTCTTCGACGCCTTCCAGAAGGCCAATCCCGGCATCACGGTCAAGCCGCTGGACATCCCCGCCGACGACTATTCCGAGAAGGTCACCACCATGCTCGCCGGCGGCGACCGGACCGACGTGATGGCGATGAAGACGCTCACCGACTACGCGCGCCACGCGAGCCGCGGCCAGCTCCTGGAGGTCACCGACCTGGCCAAGGCCCCCGACGGCGCCAAGCTCGCGGGCCTGCCCGCCTACGACCTCCAGGGCAAGTACTACGCGCTGCCGTTCCGCCACGACTTCTGGCTGCTCTACTACAACAAGAAGTACTTCAAGGAGGCCGGCCTGCCGCAGCCCGAGGCCCTCACCTGGGACCAGTACGCCTCGCTCGCGCGGCGGCTCACCAAGGGCGACGGCGCCAAGAAGGTCTACGGCGCCTACCACCACACCTGGCGGTCGGTCGTCCAGGCCATCGCGGCGGCCCAGACCGGCGGCGACCAGCTCGGCGGCGACTACGGATTCTTCGCCGACCAGTACAAGATGGCCCTGGCGCTGCAGAAGGAGGGCGTGGTGCTCGACTTCGGCACCGCCACCTCCCAGCACTCCGACTACCGCACCATGTTCGAGACCGGGGCGGCGGCGATGATGCCGATGGGCACCTGGTACGCCGCGGGCGTCATCCAGGCGAAGAAGAAGGGCGCCACCGACGTCGACTGGGGCCTCGCCCCCCTGCCGCAACGCCCCGGCGCCACCGGCGTGACCACCTTCGGCGCGCCGACCGCCTTCGCCGTCAACAGCAGGTCCGAGCACGCCGACGCGGCCAGGAAGTTCGTCGCGTTCGCCGCGAGCCGGGCGGGCGCGCAGGCCATCGTCAAGGTCGGCGTCGTGCCGGCGCTGCAGGCCCCGGAGATCACCGACGCCTACTTCTCCCTCGACGGCATGCCGTCCGACGCGCTGTCGAAGAAGGCGTTCGCGCCGGACAAGGTCGTGCTGGAGATGCCGGTCAGCGACAAGAGCTCCGACGTCGACACCATCCTCAACGAGGAGCACCAGCTCATCATGGTCGGCGAGAAGTCCGTCGACGACGGCCTGCGCGCCATGAACGACCGGGTGAAGACCGAAGTCCTGAACTGACCCGGTGACGGCCCATGCCCGGCCGGCCTCCGGTCACCCTCCGATGTGCCTGCCTGACCCGCACGAAGGACCGCAATGATCCACGCAACGACGCGGCCCGCGCCCGTGGCGCCGCACGACCCGCCAGGGCCGGCGGCCGCCCGGCGACGGCCCTGGCGGGGCACGGTGGTGGGGTGGAGCTTCATCCTGCCCAACTTCATCGGCTTCGCCGTGTTCACGCTGGTGCCGGTGCTGGCGGCGTTCGCGCTCGCCTTCATGGACTGGGACTCCTACGGCACGCCCGAGTGGGTGGGGCTGTCGAACTTCCGGCGACTGCTCGGCGACCAGACCGTGCGGGTGGCCCTGCTGAACACCCTGTACTACGCCGCCGGCCACATCCCGCTGACGCTGGTGGCGGCGCTGGCGATGGCGCTGGCGCTGAACAGCAAGGTCCGCGGGGCGCGGTTCTTCCGCACCGTGGCGTTCCTGCCCTACATCACCTCGCTGGTCGCCGTCGCGGTCGTGTGGAACATGCTGTTCAACCCGGACGCGGGCCCGGTCAACCAGCTCCTCCAGGCGCTGGGCGTGGCCGAGCCGCCCCGGTGGGTGGCCAGCACCACGTGGGCGATGCCCGCCGTGATCGTCACCAGCGTGTGGCGGGACATGGGGTACTACATGGTGCTCTATCTGGCGGGGCTGCAGACGATCCCGGTGGAGTACCACGAGGCCGCCAAGGTCGACGGGGCGAACGCCTGGCACCGCTTCTGGAGCATCACCCTGCCGTGCCTGCGGCCCACGACGTTCTTCGTCCTGGTCATGCTGACGATCCAGAGCTTCAAGGTGCTGGACCTGATCGTGGTGATGACCAAGGGCGGGCCGGGACGCAGCACGCTGGTGCTGTCGCAGCTGGTGTACCGGGAGGGAATCGTCGAGGGCCACTTCGGGTACTCCTCGGCCATCGCGCTCGTGCTCTTCGCGATCGTGCTCACCGTGACCGTGGTCCAGTTCCGGTTCAACGAGCGGAGGCGAGTGCGATGACCCTGCCGGACGGCCTCCCCACGGCGACGGCCGCGCCCGATCGGCCCGGGGCGGACGACGGCGCCGCGCGGCGACCGGCGCGCACGGCCGGCGACGGCGCGCGGCCCCGCCCGCTGCGCACGGCGCTGGCGTACGCCGCCCTCGCCGCCGTGGCGCTGCTGGTGCTCGTCCCGTTCGGGTTGATGGTGTCGGCGTCGCTGAAGCGCGACAACGAGGTGTTCACCATCCCGCTCGAGTGGATCCCCCGCGAACCGCGCTGGTCGAACTTCGCCGAGATCTGGGACCGCGTCCCGATGCTGACCTACCTCGGCAACTCGGTGCTGCTGTCGGCCGCCATCACCGTCCTGCAGGTGCTGACCGGCAGCTTCGCCGCCTACGGCTTCGCCAAGGTGCGCTTCCCCGGCCGCGACGCGCTCTTCCTGGCCTACATCGCGACCATCGCCGTGCCGTGGCAGGCCTACATGGTGCCGCAGTACATCATGATGCGGCGGGCCGAGCTGACCGACACCTACTGGTCCATCATCCTGATCCAGGCGTTCGGCGCGTTCGGCGTGTTCCTGATGCGCCAGTACTACGCCTCCATCCCCGACGAGTTGTGCGAGGCCGCGCGCATCGACGGGCTGAGCGAGTACGGCATCTACCGGCGCGTCATGCTGCCGCTGTCCAAGCCGGCGCTCGCCAGCCTGGCCCTGCTCACCTTCGTCACCACCTGGAACGACTACATGGGGCCGTTCATCTACCTGACCAGCAACGAGCTGTGGACCGTGCAGCTCGGCCTGCGCTCGTTCGTCGGCCAGTACGAGTCGGAGTACGCGATGATCATGACGGGCGCGGTGCTGTCGGTGCTGCCCATCCTGGTGCTCTTCCTGTTCGGGCAGCGCTACTTCATCCGCGGCATCGCCACGAGCGGGCTGAAGGGGTGAGCGCGATGCGCAGGCTGCTGCGGCCGGCCCGGCAGGCCACCTACGACACGGTGTTCGCCGGCGTGTACACCGCTCTGATGACCAACCTCCTGCTGGCCGTCGCCTGCGCGCCGCTGGTCATCGCGCTGGCGCTGGTAGGCGACCCGTTCGCGTCCTGGCCGTTGTTCGCCGTCCTGTCGCCGGTGTGCGCGCCGGCGCTGGCCGGGGCGTTCGGCTGCTTCGCCGGGATCGGCGAGGGGTCCGCGCGGGTGGCCGGCACGTTCTGGCGCACCTACCGCCGGGCGGCGCCCCGGGCGCTGGCCGCCTGGACCGCCGGCCTCGCCGCCGTCGGCGTGCTGGCCGTGGACGTCGCCGCGGTCGCGGGCACGCCGTGGGGCCCGGCGCTCGTGCCGTTCTTCGTGACCGCGGCCGTCCTGGTCATGGCGGCCGTCGTCGCCGTGCTGGTGCTGGCGGCCGAGCCGCCGCCCGGCCGGTTCGCGCGCACGCGCGACGCCGTCCTGCCGTGCCTGTACCTGGTGGCGCGGCGCTGGTACCTCGCCGCCGCCTCGGTCGCCGTGCTCGCCCTGGCGGCGGCCGTCGTGCTGGCCAGGCCGGTCGCCGGCGGCCTGGTGCTGTGCTCGCCCCTGCTGTACGCCGGGTGGGCCACCACGCGCTTCGTCGTCGCCCCCCTGCTGCCCGCCGGGCGGGTGGCGGCATGAGCGGCGGCGGGCCGCCGCTCACGGCGGGGGTGTGCAGCGTCACCTACCGGGCGCTGTCCGCCGACCGTGTCATCACGCTGGCCGCGCGGGCCGGGCTCGCCCAGATCGAATGGGGCCAGGACGCCCACATCCCGCTCGGCGACGAGGCGGAGGCGGCCCGCGTGGCCGAGGCCACCCGCGCCGCCGGCCTGGAGGTGCCGTCCCTCGGGTCGTACTACCGCGCGGGCGCCATCGCCGACCCGCAGGAGGACCGGCGGGTGTGGCGGCGGGTGCTGGCCGCGGCCCGCGCCCTCGGCGCCCGGCGCGTGCGGGTGTGGGCCGGCGACCGGGCCTCGGCGGACGCCGGCCCGGCCGGACGCCGCAGCACGCTGGACGCGCTGAAGCGGTGCGTCGACAGCGCCGGTGACCTCACCGTCGCCACCGAGTACCACTCGGGCACGCTCACCGACGACGCCGGCTCGGCCAGGGCGATGCTGGACGAGGTCCCGGGGCTGCGCACGTACTGGCAGCCGCCGAACGGGATGCCCGACGAGCGGGCGCTGGACGGGCTGCGCGCCGTGCTCGACCGCGTGGACGCGGTGCACGTGTTCAGCTGGTGGCCGACGCCGCGGGAGCGGTGGCCGCTGGACCACCGGGCGGCGCTGTGGCGGGAGGTCGCGGGCCTGCTCGCCTCGACGGGCCGGCCGATGTCCGCCCTGCTGGAGTTCGTGCCCGGCGACGACCCGGGGATGCTCGCCGCCGAGGCGAGGAGCCTGCGCCGCTACCTGTCCGGCGCCGAGGCCGGCCGGCCGCGGTGACGGGCGGCGGCCAGGAGGTAGGCGTCGCGCAGGCCGTCCACGAGCGTCCGGGAGTCGTGGGCGGCGGCCGCCGCGGAGGCGAGCCCGGCCCAGGTGGCGCGCACCTCGGGGTCCTCCAGGCCGCCGAGCAGCTCGGCGAACTCCGGCACCGTCCGCGCGTGCAGGTAGGCGTCCTTCAGCCAGTCGCGGTAGCACGGCAGGTCCGGCACCACCACGGGCAGCGCGGCGGTGGCGGCCTCCAGCGTGGCCAGGCCGAAGGTCTCGTGCTTGGACGGCAGGAAGAACACATCGGCCGCCGCGCAGTACGCGAAGACCTCCTCCCGGGGGACCAGGCCGGTGAACGTCACGTTGCCGGGGGCGGTCTCGCGCAGGCGCGTCAGGTCGTGCCGGGCCTCGGACAGCATGCCGAACTGCATGCCGCCCACCCAGACGAACCGCACGTGCGGCAGGGCGCGGGCGCAGGCCACGAACTCCTCCACGCCCTTCCTCGGCTGCACCTGCCCGACGCCGAGCACGACCATGCGGCCGTCCCAGCCGAACCCTCGCCTCAGTTCCTCGCGGCGGGCGACCAGCGGGCGGACGCGGGCCTCGTCGATGGCGTTGCTCATCAGGACGATCGGAGCTCGCACGCCGAGCCGCTCCAGTTCCGCGGTCGTGGCCTTGCTGACCGACAGCACGATCGTGGCCAGGTCGAACACGCCGCGCATGTAGCGCTCGACCAGTCCGCGTACGAGGTGGGCGCCCCTGATGCTGCCGATGAGCGTCTCGGGGGTGACGTGGGCGCTGATGAGCGCCGGACCGCGATGAACCATCATCCGCAGCGCCGCGAACGGGCCCATGGTGTGCACGTGAAGGACCACGTCTTTACGGCAGGCACGCAATCCGGAAACCCGCCGGAAATCCGGCATTCGCTTTATCGCGCGCAGGCTCTCCTCGAAGACACTGTGCACTCCGTGGCCCCGGACGGTGAAAGACGACTCGGACACGACGCTCACCGGAATGGGGTCCGGGGCGCGTTGTGCCTGGTGAGAGGGGGTGCCAGTAGGCGAGTCCGCCACCTGTCCCAGTGGGGGGAGTATGACGGAACCCATTTCACGGCGTCGACGAACACGGCGAATACGCTTACCGATCACGGCCACGCGCTCATGGTAGGACAAAGGCCACCGAAAAACCACGGGCAAATGGAGAACGAGAGATTCACAAAAAGCCTCCCGCCCGTCAAGTAAAAGCGTGATCGTGTTAACCCCGACCCTCTAGCGCGCCACTCGGCACAGCCGCTGGAGAGATTTCGCCGCATGCCGCGAACGCGCCTGCTGCTGCTGCTGCGCCATCCCGTCGGGCCATCGCTGCCCGCATGGGTCACCGAGAGCGGGTGACATGCGACAGAGCCGATCGAGTGCTCCTCGACGGAGTGACGCACACTCGCACCCGGTCGTTCCCTGGACCTCTCCAGGCGGGGCGTCCCCCGATCGGCTGTTGACGCGCTCGACCCGTGTCCGGCGCCCGATTTCCGCGCGTCTCTGAAACTTTCGGAAGGCGGCGCCGTCCTTCGCCCGTCGTCTCAGCGCACTTCTGTGAGCATCAGAGGTGTCATCAGCGACGTTCCGATGCCTATACTTCTGCGGCGAATAACGGTTTGGCAGCTCTGCCTCCCGACCGTTGATCTCGATGTCCACCGCCCCTTACTGTCCACGTAGCCGACACGTTTCGGAAACGGACTCGAAACTTTTCGGAAAGGTTCGTATGAGCCGTTCGCGCTGCCGGTCTCCGGACTCGTGCCGTCCGGGGTGATGCGTGGCATCACGCCGGAGCCGTAGGAGGCCATGGCCGTCGATGGCGCCCCCCGAGGCGACTTTCCTCCCGATCGCCTCCGTCTGATCAAGACGGACCGCCGGCCACGGTGATGCTCTGCATGGTCCCCATCCTTCTCGTGTATCTGTTCGCCCGTCGTGCCCCGGCAAGGGGCTGAGGGGCGTCGGAGGAAAGTGACCCCAATCGTGTCCGTTGAGACAGACCCCGCCACCCCCCTCTGGCAGGACCCCGCTCAGGACGCCGAGACCCGTGTCGAGGCCCTGATCGCGGAGATGACCGTCGAGGAGAAGGTCGCGCAGCTCTTCGGTGTCTGGGTCGGCGCGTCCCGCGAGGGCGGGGAGGTCGCGCCGCACCAGCACGAGATGGACGACGCCATCGACCTGGACGTCCTGCTGCCCAACGGCCTCGGACAGCTGACACGGCCCTTCGGCACGGCACCGGTCGACCCGGCCGTCGGCGCGCTGTCCCTGCTGAGGACCCAGCAGCGCATCACCGGCGCCAACCGTTTCGCCATCCCCGCCCTGGCCCACGAGGAGTGCCTGGCCGGCTTCGCCACCTGGGGCGCCACCGCCTACCCGGTGCCGCTGTCGTGGGGCGCCACGTTCGACCCCGCGCTGGTCCGACAGATGGCGGGCGCCATCGGCGGCGACATGCGGTCCGTCGGCGTCCACCAGGGCCTGGCCCCCGTGCTGGACGTGGTGCGCGACGCCCGCTGGGGGCGCGTCGAGGAGACCATCGGGGAGGACCCCTACCTGGTCGGCACCATCGCCACCGCCTACATCCAGGGCCTTGAGTCGGCGGGCATCATCGCCACGCTCAAGCACTTCGCCGGATACTCCGCCTCGGTGGCCGGCCGCAACCTGGCCCCGGTGGCGATGGGCCCCCGCGAGCGCGCCGATGTCATCCTGGTGCCGTTCGAGATGGCCGTGCGCGAGAGCGGCGTCCGCTCGGTCATGCACGCCTACACCGACACCGACGGGATGCCCGCCGTCGCCGACGAGTGGCTGCTGACGACCCTGCTGCGCGACACCTGGGGGTTCGAGGGCACGGTCGTCGCCGACTACTTCGGCATCGCCTTCCTCAAGACGCTGCACGGCATGGCGGGCGACTGGGCCGAGGCCGCGGGCGCCGCCCTGGCCGCCGGCGTGGACGTGGAGCTCCCGACCGTCAAGACCTTCGGGCGGCCCCTGGTGGAGGCGATCGCCGCCGGGCGGGTCCCCGAGGCGCTGATCGACCGGGCGCTGCGCCGCGTGCTGGTGCAGAAGGCGCGGCTCGGCCTGCTCGACCCCGGCTGGAACCCGGTGCCGCCCGGGCTCGCGGGGGCCGACCTGAGCGACGCCGAGGCGCTGCGCGGGTCGATCGACCTGGACTCGCCGGCCAACCGGGACATCGCGCGGCGCATCGCCGAGCAGGCCATCGTCCTGCTGGGCAACGACGGGACGCTGCCGCTGCGGCGGCCGGAGAGGATCGCGGTCATCGGGCCCAACGCCGACGACCCGCTGGCCGTCCTGGGCTGCTACTCCTTCCCCCTGCACGTCCTGGTCCACCACCCCGACGTGCCCACCGGCATCGGGCTGCCCACGCTGCGCGAGGCGCTGGCCGCCGAGTTCCCCGGCGCCGAGATCGTCACCGCGCCCGGCGCCACCGTGGACGGGCCGGACACCGGCGGCTTCGCCGAGGCGGTCGAGCTGGCGCGCGGCGCCGACGTCGTGGTGGCGGCGCTCGGCGACCGGGCCGGCCTGTTCGGCCGGGGCACCAGCGGCGAGGGGTGCGACGCCGAGTCCGCGGCGCTGCCCGGCGTCCAGCAGCAACTGCTCGACGCCCTGATCGCCACGGGGAGGCCGGTCGTCACCACCCTGCTGGCCGGCCGGCCGTACGCGCTGGGCGGAGCCGTGGAGGGGGCCGCGGCGATCGTCCAGTCGTTCTTCCCGGGCCAGGAGGGCACCTCCGCGATCGCCGGGGTGCTCAGCGGGCGGATCAACCCGTCGGGCCGCCTGCCGGTGAGCATCCCGCGCCGGCCGGGCGTGCACCCGTCCACCTACCTGTCGGCGCGGCTCGCGCACGCCACCGAGGTGTCCAACATCGACCCGACGCCCGCGTTCGGCTTCGGCCACGGCCTGTCGTACACGGCGTTCGAGTGGTCGGACCTGTCCGGCGACGGCGCGCGCATCGGCACGGACGGCGAGGTGACCCTGGAATTCACCGTGCGCAACGCCGGCGACCGCGAGGGCACCGAGGTGGTACAGCTCTACCTGCACGACCCCGTCGCCACGGTGGTGCAGCCGGTCCAGCGCCTGATCGGGTACGCGCGGGTGCCTCTCGCGCCGGGGGAGGCGAGCCGCGTGCGGGTGACCGTGCCCGCCGACCTGGCCTCCTTCACCGGCCGCCAGGGCCGGCGGATCGTCGAGCCCGGAGAGCTGGAACTGCGGCTGGCCGCCTCCAGCACCGACCCGCGCCTCGTCGCGGCGGTGACGCTGACCGGGCCGGTCCGCGAGGTGGACCACACGCGCCACCTGCATGCAACGTTCACGGTGGCCGAGCCGGGCGCCTGAGCGCCGGCGGCGTCGAGGGCCGCTCCGACCTGGCGTCCCATGCGGGGCATCCGGGCGGGGCGGCCCTCGTGCCTTTCCGGGAGGCCGCCGTCTCTATGGGAGCGCTCCCATTTCCCGTAGCTTACGTTCGGATCATCTGTCGCGAAGGAGCACGTCGTGCGGAAATGGTTATCCATGGCCTCCCTGGCCATGCTGCTTCCCCTGACGGCCACGCCGGTCGCCGAGGCCGCCGGACCCGGCCGCGATGCCGGTCACAGCGCCGGTCAGAGCACCGTCCAGAGCGCCGGGCGGTGGGGGCCCGGCACCTGCGCCGGAAAGACCCTGCTGTTCTGCGAGGACTTCCAGAACCTGCCCATCGGCGGCGCCGCCAGCCTCGCGTGGGGCGTCGACACCAAGCACGGCGCCCTCACCGTGGAGCGCGTTCCCGGCGGACGGGCCGGGCAGAAGGCGCTGCGCGTGCGCACCGAGGGCAACGGGCGGGCCTTCCTGAAGGTGGACGACTTCGCCCCGCCGGGGAACGGCTTCTACGGCCGGGTGCGGCTGCGCGTGAAGGCGTTCCCCGTGGCGCCCGACTGGGCGCACTACACCCTCATCGAGGCGACCGGCGCCGGCCCCGAGGTCGTCCGCCCGCTCGGCGGCCAGTACGTCCCCGTGGTCGGCGGCGGCACCGCGCTCTGGGGAGTCGGCGCCGACGGCGGCCCCACCGGCGACTGGACGAACTGGCGCGAGACCGCCCCGTCCCGCGCGGGCGTGTGGCAGTGCGTGGAGTGGCGGATGGACGCCACCGACAACCGCATCTCGACCTGGTTCGACGGGGTGCCGCGGCCCGAGCTGAGCGCCTCCACTCACGAGCACGGGGGCAACGACGTGGACTTCGTCTTCCCCCGCTTCGACACCGTCAAGCTCGGCTGGCAGCTCTACCAGCCGAACCCGTCCCCGGGGTCGTACGAGGTGTGGCTCGACGACATCGCGCTGAGCACCCAGCGCCTGGGCTGCTCCGGCTGACCCCGGCCCCCCGGCCCCCCGGTCACGCCGGACCACATCCGACGACCTCGGGCCGCGTCGGCCTGACCCACGCCCTCGACCGGCCGGCTCCGGCACGGCCGGTCGAGCGCGCGGCGCCGGCCGGTGGCGGGTCAGCGCGTGAGGGAGCGGACCAGGTCGCGGGTCTGCTCCCGGCGGTCCCAGGCGATCAGCGCGAACACCACGCCCATGCCGATCGGCATCAGCGCCCAGACGGGGTCGATGACCAGGATCTGGGTCAGGGCCGCGCCGATCATCAGGCCGACGAGCCCGGTCGCGGCCGCCCCGGCCAGGCGGGGGACCAGCAGCCCGACGCCGCCGGCCAGCTCGACGGCGCCGGTCACGTACCGGAACCACTGGCCCCAGCCGATCTGGGCGAAGGTCTCCACCGCGTCCTTCTGGCCGGCGAACTTCGGCAGCGCCGAGGCCACGATCAGGAACAGCCCGAAAAGGACCTGGAAGGCCCACAGGACCCTGCGCAGGACGCGGGGGCGGGCGGTGGCGGCGGTGCCGGGGGTGAGGGAGGTGGCGGCCATGATGGGAGTCCTTCCGTGTGCGGTGTGTCGCGGTGCGGTGTTCCGCTCTCACCCGGGCGTCGAGCGAGGCCACCGCGCATCGACACGGACCGCGAATTTCTTCTCTGATTTTTCGCCGCCCGCATTCTGATCTCCGCCGTCCGCTCCTTGTCAGGAATCGCCTGACGCGATACGTTCCTCGATGTCCGTCAGGAGATGCCTGACACGAGGGCGGGAGGACCGGCGATGGCCACGATCATCGACACGACGCCGACGGTGCGGTGCTCGTTCTGCGGCAAGGGCCGCGACGAGGTCACACGGATCGTCGCGGGCGCGGGCGTCTTCATCTGCGACGAATGCGTGCGCCTGTGCCTCACGATCATCGAGACGCCCGACCTGCCCGGCGAGCCGCGCATCCCGGCGTGGGATGCCATGACGGACCGGCAGATCCTCGAGCACCTGCCCCGCGTCGCCGCCGTCGGCAAACAGGTCGAGGAGAACCTTCGCGACTGGGTGCTGCGCCTGCGCGAACGCAAGGTCACCTGGGCGAGCATCGGAGCGGCGCTCGGCATGACCCGGCAGTCGGCCTGGGAGCGCTTCTCGGGCGAGGAGTGACCGCCGTGCGGCGCCGGAGGCCGGGCGGCCCCGCCGGGCATATGATCGCCCCCGGAGGTGGCGCATGAAGAACGCGGAGTGGGACCGCCGCTACGAGGCCAGCGGGTTGCTCTGGACCGCCGAGCCCAACCGTTTCGTGGTCGAGCACCTCTCCGGCCTGCGCCCCGGCCGCGGCCTGGACCTCGGCGCCGGCGAGGGCCGCAACGCCGTGTGGCTCGCCGAACGCGGATGGCGGATGACCGGCGTCGACTTCTCCGCCGCGGGGCTGGCCAAGGCCCGGCGGATGGCCGGCGAGCGCGAGGTGGCCGTCGAGTGGGTGATGGCCGACCTGTGCGAGTACCGTCCCGAGCCCATGGCCTACGACCTGGTGCTCATCGCCTACCTGCACCTGCCGCCGGACGACCTGGCCCCCGTGCTGAGCGGGGCCGCGGGCGCGGTGGCGCCCGGCGGCCGCCTGCTGATCGTCGGGCACGACGTCACCAACCTCGAGGAGGGCGTGGGCGGCCCGCGCGACGCCGCCGTCCTCTACACGCCCGAGTCGGTCGTCGCGTCGCTGGCGCCGCTGGCCGTCGTGCGCGCCGGCCGCGTCCGCCGTCCGGTGCCCACCGACGACGGCGTGCGGGACGCCATCGACACCCTGGTCATCGCCGGCCGCGACCTGCCGGACGGGGCGCGGGGCCCGGGGGCCTGAGGCGGGCACCGGCGCGCGCGGCACAATCCTCTATCGTTGGTTACGGCATATAACGAGCGTGAGCATGCCGACGGCGTCGAGAGGGTGATTCGCATGGCGGTCCGCGACGGCACACCGCGGCAGCGCTACCGGGACCAGGTGCGCGCCGAGATCAAACAGGCCGCCCTCGCCCAGATCGCGTCCGGCGGAGCGGCGGCGCTCAGCCTGAATGCAGTGGCCAAGCAGCTCGGCGTCACAGGCCCCGCGCTCTACAAGTACTTCCGCAACCGCGATGACCTGCTGACCGAGCTGATCAGCGACGGTTACGACTCGGCCGCGGCGGCCGTGCGGGCGGCGGCCGGAGCGGCGGCCGGGCGGTCCCCCCGAGAACGCCTGCATGCTCTGGCCGCCGCCTACCGCGAGTGGGCCGTGACCGCGCCGCACCTGTACCACCTGCTCGCCGGGACGCCGTCCCCCGACTACGCCGCCCCGCCCGAGACGCTCGACCGGGCCAGGGCCGCGCTCGGCCCCTTCCTCGCCGTGGTCGCGCACGGGGTCCGCCCGCCGGAGGCCGAGGGGCTCACGGCCCAGATGGAGCGGTGGGCCGCCGAGAACGCGCCCGTCGCCGCATGGGTGCGAGCCCACGCCCCCGAGGGCGACCCCGCCACGGCCCTGGCCGGGGCCGTCGTCGTCTGGTCCCGCCTGCACGGCGTCGTGAGCCTGGAGGTCCAGGGCCAGTTCGACGGCATGGGGCACCGGCCCGCCACCCTCATGGAGGCCGAGATCGAGGCGTTCGCCACGGCCTGGAACCTGCCCTGACCCCCATCTCCTCCACGGCCGCCTCCGGGTACGACGCGTTCGCACCCCACCGCGGCCGGCGATCCGGCGGCGGCGAGAACGACGGGCTCGGCGCCTCTCCGGCCGCCGGGCTCGGCGGGTGGTCCGACCGCCGGTCCGGCGACCAGGGGACGACACCCGGCCGCCGGGTTCAGCGTTCCTCGACCATCTCGGCGGCCGGGCGGCGGACGCTGACGCCTTCCCGGGGAACGCGGCCCAGCCGCATGATCATCTGAGGGTGCTCTCCCGAGCACACCTGGTGGCGCAGGAACTCCCGCAACTCGGGCATCTCCAGCGCCTGGGTGTGGAAGGCGGCGTGCACCCCGTGGGCCGAGGCGTGCAGCAGGACACGCTGCAGCGCCTGACCGGCGGCCAGCCAGTCCTCGGGGGTGTCGCCCGCCGTGGTGAGCACGGCGACCAGCCCCGTGGCGTTCGCCGCCGGATCGCCGGCCTCGCCGCCCCACCCGTGGCCGTGGGCGTAGTCACGCTGCGCGAACCGCTGCGGATGCGTGTGCGGCGGCGTGCTCGGGTACGCCTCCGCCACCACCCCGTCGCGCCGGGTGCTCCCGGGGGGCCGGCTCCAGCGGATCAGCTCCAGGGTGAACAGGCGGTCCTGCGACTGCGCCTCCTGGGCCGCGTTGGTGATGGCGCCGAGCAGGCGGACGGCGGGCCCCGACCGGACCGGCGTGAGCCGCGCGCCCTCCATGCCCGCCTCGCGCACCAGCGCGTCCGCCAAAGCCTCGGGCACCGCCTCCTCGGTGAACCCGCCCCGGTGCGTGCGGCGCCGTTCGACCTGCTCGTACAACGCGCGGGCCGCCTCGTCGGGCGCCGGGCCCGGCCGCGGCCGCACCCTGGCCAGCAGGGAGGGACGGTCCGGGTCGGGCAGGAGCCGCACCTCGGGGGTGTAGCCGAGGGCGTGCAGCGCGATCCGCACGTCCAGCAGGGCGGCGCCGCAGCTGATCAGCAGCTGGCGGCCCGCCGGGTCGGCGACGGACAGGAGCCTGTCGCGGTCGGCCCGCAGGCTGATCTCCTCGCCCGTCACGGTGAAGGACCACGGCTGGGTGTTGTGCACCGACGGCGCGTGGACGGCCGCCTCCACCGCGGCCCTGACCGCCTCCGCCACGGTGCCGGACGGCGTGCGAGTGTCCATGGCTCTCCCTCCCTTCGGCACGCCGGTGCTCCGGCGGCCGGGAACGGCGGCGTTCGCCCCACCGTCGTCCTCCCCCTGGCGGGGCCGGGTACCCGGGGCACTGGTCCCAGCCCTTGGGGCCGAAAGGCCCATGTGCCCGCCCCGTCCCGCGTTCCGCCGCCTCCCGGGCGCCGCCGCGTGCCGGGCGCCGCCGCGTCCCGGGGCGCCCGGCGGGCACGGGTGACCGGCGCGGCCGGGCCATCGCGCGGGTCACCGGCGTGGTGGACGTGGTGGGCGGGCTCGCCTGGGACGAGGATGACAGTGCCACGCGGATGTCCCGGCGGACCGGGTCCCGGTGATCCGGCGAAAGACGGGCAGCGGCGCGGACCGGCCGGGTCGTCCGGCACGACGAAGGAGAAGAACATGTTCGGGCTTGTCACCGTCGCGGTCGACGGTTCCCCCTCCGCCCTCGCGGCGGTCGACTGGGCGGCCGACGACGCCGCGCGCGCGGGAGGCGCCCTGCGCATCGTGCACGTCCGCGAGCCGTGGGCCAACGAGTACCCCTTCCACCGCGTGGAGGGGTTCGACCAGTCGCTCACCGACTACTGCGAGGGCGTGCTGGCGAAGGCCGCCGAGCGGGCCGGAGAACGGGCGCCCGGCCTCGCCGTGACCACCGAGCTGGTCACCGGCGCCGTCGTGGAGCGGCTGCTGGACGAGTCGGGCCGGGCCGACGCCATCGTGCTCGGCAGCCGCGGCATGGGCGGCTTCACCGGGCTCATGGTCGGATCGGTGGGCGTCGCCCTCGCCGGCCACGCCGCCGGACCGGTCGTGGTCGTCCGCGACCTGCCGCGCGAGCGGTTCGGCGAGATCGCCGTGGGCGTCGACGGGTCACCGCACTCCGAGGCCGCCCTGGAGTTCGCCTTCGAGCAGGCGCGGCGGCGCGAGGCGCGCGTCCACGCGGTGTACGCCTGGGCGGTTCCGGTGTTCTCGCCGCTCGCGGCCGGCTACACCGACGTCATGCGGGACGTCTTCGAGTCCGGGACGCAGCGCCTCAGGCAGTGGCTCGCGCCGTGGCGGGAGCGCTACCCCGAGGTGCCGGTGGCGGAGTCGGCCGTGTGCGGGCATCCGACCCCCGCCCTGGTGGAGGCCTCGGAGAAGGCCGACCTGCTCGTCGCGGGGTCGCGCGGGCTCGGCGGGTTCCGGGGGGCGGTGCTGGGCTCGGTCGGCCACGGCGCCCTGCACGGGTCCCACTGCCCCGTCGCGGTCGTCCGTCCCCGCGAAGAGGCCGCCGCACCGGGGAAAGATCCGGCCTGACCCGCCGAGCCCGTCCCGGCGGGCTCAGCCCTCGACGCTCGTCGCCGTGTGCGAGGTCGCAGGAAGTACGTCAGACCGGCCACGATGATCACCAGGGTGACCACGTACATCGTCCGCATGCTCAGCTCCCCACATCGCACCGGTAGGGCCGCTCGCCGCGCGGCGTGCACCCGGCGGCCCGCACCAGCCGGCCGTGGGCGAAGCGGTGCAGGAAGACGGTGTCGTCCGCGAGCCGCCTGAGCCTCGTCGCCCCAGACTCGCGCCGTCCCCGCGCCCTGCCGCGCCGTGGAACCGCCATCGCCACGGGTCCGGGGATCGCTCGCCAACGCATGCATCTCCGCTACCCCGGCTCGTCCCGAACTCACGCGGACCGCGGGGAAAAGGGCCGTCCGGAATGCCGTGACCTGCGGAGAGCTCCGGCCTAGTGCCTCCGGGCCGGAGCTCTCCGCACGTCCGGCACCCGCCGGGCGGGCCGGCGGCCGGTCATCCGGCCGGCCGCGCCGCTCAGTCGGCCGTCAGCGCGTCGACCAGGTCGCCCACCGGCGAGTCGGGCAGGGCGCGGGCGACGTCGGCCAGCGCGACGATCCCGACCAGCTCGTGGCCGTCGATGACCGGCAGGCGGCGCACCTGGTGCGAGGCCATGGTCCTGAGGATCTCCTTGGCGTCGTCGTCGGCGCCAATGGTGACGGCCTCGCCCTGGGCCAGCTCGCCGGCCGTGCAGTCCTTGGGCGACCTGTCCTTGGCGAGCACCTTGACCACGATGTCGCGGTCGGTCAGCATGCCCTTCAGCCGGTTGTCGGCGCCACAGATGGGGAGCGAGCCGACGTCGAGGCGGGCCATCTTCTCCGCCGCGTCGAAGACCGTCTCGTCCGCGAGCACGCATTCGGCGTTGGGGGTCATGATCTCTCGTGCGGTCGGCATCCTGCTCTCCTTGCCTCTAGTACGGGATCGGTCTTCGGCTGCCCCCGCATCGGGCGCCGAAACCGTCACCCTGCGGTGTCCCGCTCGTAGAGCTCGGCGAGGGAGGACAGCTCCGCCAGGCGCGCGGACAGCCGTATCGGGCCGGTGTCCGGGAGCGGCGAGGCCAGTTGCGGCCAGGCGACGTACCTGCTGCCCCGGTGGAGGCGGCGGATGATCGTCTTGACCAGCGCCGGCGCCTGGCCCCCCGGGCCGCGCTCGTACCCGAACAGCTGCCCGGTGTGCCGGGGGACCACGATGAGGCCGGAGACCTGGAAGGCGTTCTGCACGCCCTCCAGCAGGGGGCCGTCCTGGGTGAGCTGGACGTCGGCCACCTGCCCGACCGGCGCGCCGTCGGCGTCGAGGACCCGGCGGCCGAGGAGCGGCGCGAGGCGCGTGCGATTCCCGTCCTCGGGCTCGGCGGAGGGACGCGGAGCGGGCGGCTCCTCGTCGCCGCCGTCCTGCGCCTCGCCGCCGCCGTCGCTGCCGGGAATGGGCGCGATGAGGTGCTCGCGCACCCAGCGTTCGAGGGCCGCCTCCGGGGGATCCCCGCTCACCTGGACGGCGCTGCCGATCTCCGACACCAGCGCCATCGGGATGCGCTGCGGCGCCGGGCGCTCCTCCGGCCGGAACAGCTCCGTGGTGGCGACGATCAGCCGGCCGGCCACGCCGCCGATCCTCGGCCCGAGCGCGAGCGGCCCGCTGAGGATCGCGGTCGCGTACGGGCGGCCGTCCTCACCGGCCGCCAGCTCCACGTCGTCCACCTTGCACACCAGGCGGCCGTCGCCGGCGTGCACCACCTGGCGGTCCAGCAGGTGGAGCTGGGCGTGCAGGGTCCTGGCCTTCTGGCTCATTGTCCCGCCTTCGTCGCGAGCATCAGCGGGATCGCCGCCACGGCGACCACGACGAGCAGCACCATGTAGACCGTGCCGAGCGCGTTGGAGAACCGGCCGTTGACCTGGTCGCCCATGTAGTCGGGATCGTTGCTGATCATCAGCACCGGCAGGTAGGTCAGCGGGAGCGCGGCGGCCGAGAAGACCAGCGAGTACTCGGTCACCTTGATCGGGTCCACGGTGGTGAGCACCAGGGCGGCCGCCACGATCGTCACCACCAGCACCACCGCGTGGAACCGCGACGCCTGCCGCGGCCGCACGTACTTGCCCCACTGCCAGCCGAAGTACTGGCTGAGCGTGTAGCCCGACGACAGGGCCGTCTCCAGCGTCGCGCCGAACGTGGCCGCGAAGATTCCGAAGATGACCAGCGCCAGACCGACCTGGCCGAGGCCGAGCCCGACGGGCAGCACCATCTGGCCCAGGGTGTCCACCTGCGCGTGCACCGGCAGGAACACCGTGGCCGCGCATCCGGCGATCGCCAGCGACAGGAAGCCGCCGAGGGGGAACCCGACGAAGACGTTGGCCCGGGAGGTGACCAGGTCCTTGCGCGTCCAGCGCTCCTCGACGCCGCCCGAGGAGAAGAAGAACACCTCGTAGGGCGTCATGGCCCCGCCGAGCAGCGCGATCGCGTAGTACCAGTACGTCGGCACGCCCTCGTCGGACGGCGGGTGGGTCACCTGGTGGGCCAGCCGCCCCCAGTCGGGGCCGAGCAGCCACAGCCCCACCGCGAAGACGACCAGCGCCAGCCCGGCCAGGCCGAAGATCCGCTCCATCGTCTCGAACTTGACCCGCCACATCACCAGCCAGGCCACCAGCGCCACGCCGGGCACCCAGAGCAGGTAGTTGACGCCGGTGGCCAGTTCCAGCGCCAGCGAGGCGCCGCCGATCTCCGCGGCCAGCGTCAGCACGTTGATGAAGAAGGAGGCGCCGAGGTTGACCAGGCCGGCGCGCGGGCCGAGCCGCTCGCGCACCAGGTCGAAGACCGGGCGCTGGGAGGCGGCCGCGATGCGTCCGGACATCTCGGCGAACAGGCAGATGCCGATGACGCCGACGATGACCACCCAGGCCAGCGACATGCCGAACCGGGCGCCGACCAGGGCGTTGGCCACCAGGTCCCCGATGTCGACGAACCCGCCGAAGGCGGTCAGGATACCCAGGGTCACGGCGAACAGCTTCTTCACCGGTGGGCCTCCTCGATCTCCCGCAGCCGCCCGGCGAGTTCCCCGAGCCTGCGGTCGGCCCCGCGCGGGTCGCGCAATCCGTCCCGTCTGACCTCGATGAGCAGGCCCTGGACCTCCTCCTCCGCCTGCGAGGTGAGGTCGGTGACCTGCGTGCGCAGCCGGTCGGCGGCGTCGGAGGGCGGCTGCACCCCGCCGAACTGGTCGTTCACGCTGCCGAGGTCGCCGGACGCCTCGGTGAGCACCGTCTTGAGGTACGGGGTGGTGAGCCGGTCGTGGTCCCTGACCGCGAGCCGCACCAGCTCCACGCTGGACGCGGCGGCCTGGGCGGTGGCGCCCGCCTTGAGCCCGTAGTCGTGGTCGTCCCAGGCCGGGCTGACGCACCCGGTGGCGAGGACCGCGAGCAGCGCCGCCTGCGGGAGGGCGCGCGCGAGTCGGCGCCTCCCCGGGCGCGGCACGGGACCCGGCGGCGCGGGGGGCCTCATGACCTGCCCCGCAGCAGGAAGTACCCGAGCAGGCCCAGGAGCGCGAGCAGCTGGCTCCACGCCAGCAGCAACACCAGTCCCTCATCGACCATGGGTCACCCTCTGCCCGCCGCGAACGGCCCTAGTCCTGGAAGGGCGCGGGAACGCCGGTCAGGACGGGGTCACTTGAACGGGTCGTGGCCCCAGTTCATGAGCGAGTGGCGCCAGCGGGAGTCCCGGACGTCGTGGGAGGGGCGCTGCGCGAGGTGGCGGTGAACGTAGCCGGTGACCTTCCGCATGTGGGCGTAGTCGTCCTCGGAGAGGTCCCCTGCCTTCTTGCGGAGGATCTCCGCGATGCGGCGGCCGGAGGCGTGCCCGGTGGACTCCCCGCCGCCCGATTTGTCCCCGGCGGCCTGGGACTGCGGGGTGTCCAGCCACCGCTCGATCTCCGTGGGCGTCATGTTGACCGCCTCGCCGAACTCCGCGGCGACGCGGTGCTCGTCCTTCGCCATCTCAGCGCTTCTTCCGCAGGGCCGACGCCTTGTGGACGGCGGTCCTGCCGCTCTTGTCGCTGCGCACCAGGTACTGCGGCTCCTCCTCCGAGGCGTCCACGACACGGCCGGCTCGCTCGGTGCGTTCGGTGATCTTCTCTTCGACCGTCCCTGAGGCGGTGGATCCGTGGCTCTTCCAGGTGACCGCGTCACCGACGGCCACGTCACGGGGTTGCGTCGTTCTGGCCATAGGGAAGATGTGCCCGCCATCGAATGGGACATTCGACTCAATAACCCCCGAATGGCGGGCATGCCTCCCCGAGAGATCAGGAGCGCAGGATCCACCGCGGGCCCTGCGGGGTGTCCTCGACCAGGACGCCCCCCTCGGCCAGCGCGTCCCGCACCGCGTCGGCCGTGTCGTAGGCCCCCTCCTTGCGCAGCCGTCCCCGCAGGGCGACCAGCGGCTCGACCAACGGCGCGAGCCGGTCGTGCGGGGAGCTCAGGTCGGCCAGGCCGCCGAGCCGCGCGACCAGGTGGCGCAGCACCGCGCGGGCCTGGTCCACTCCGCCCTCGTCCTCCTCGGTGTCGGCGGCCCACCGGGTGATCTCGCCCTCCAGCTCCAGGACGGCCTCGCTCAGCGCGCCGGCGTCGCCGGACGCGGCGGCGGCGTCGAACCGCGACTCGCACCGCTGCACCGACTCGGCCAGCGTGGCGCTGGAGGACTCCTCCTCGGGCGCCTGGGCGACCGGCGCGGCGGGGACGAACCCCGAGACGCCCTTGGCCAGTTCGCGCAGCTCCGCCAGTGCCAGGGTGCTGCCGGTGGGGAACTCGGTCTGCGCGCCCTGGCGGCGGACGGTCAGCGCGCCGCGTCCGCGCACCATGACGGTCTCGGCCCGCAGGTCGATCTCGACGGCCGTGTGCTCGTCGATGCCGAGCACCGCGACCTCGTCGGGTAACTCGCGCTCCATCTGCGACAGCCGCCGCTCGCCCAGATAGCAGAAGCGCGTGTCGTGCGTGCCGCCCTCGGTGTTGTCGTAGTGCGGGATCACCACGACCGGCAGCCCCAGCGACGACAGGATGTCGACCCCGTCACGCCAGTGCGGCTGGGCGCCCACCTTGTAGATCTCATAGACGGGCACGGCCGCCACCCCCACCGTGCACGCCGCCGCCGAGGCCAGCACCGTGGCGCCGCTGCGGGAGCCCACCCTGGCCTTCAGGGCGGCGCCGACCTCCGTCCCCCGCCAATGATCGAGCGCGTAGGTCGGGCTGCCCGGCCCGGAGAAGACCCAGTCGGCCTCGATCAGCGCGCCCGAGCCCGACGCGACCTCCACCTTCACCCCGACGCTGTCGGCGAAGTAACGCCGGGCGCGGGCGGAGATGTCGGCCGCGTTCTCCTGGAACGCGTAGGGCGTGTCCAGCAACAGGGCCCGGGGTCCCCGGCCGAATCTGCCGACCACGGAACGGTGGACCTCCACCATGGTCGGGGCCGTCTCCCCCGATCCCATGAGCACCAGCACTCCCGGTCTCTCCGGCATCGCACTCGCCTCCTCATGCACGAGTCCAAGCCAGCACACATGCGGCACTTACGGCAATAGCAAAGATGCGATGCGTGGTGACCGCTCCTGCATACTCGTTGCAATAGCCCTGATGGGGGGCGCCCACGGGTGGGCCGATGACGGGATTGGAAACGCATGCTGACACAAGAGATCGGCACTTCTACGGCGACGGTGATGGTCGAGACCCTCGCATTGCGGGCGGATTCCTCCGGCGGCTGGTCCTACCGCCGGCTGGTCACCACGCCTCTGCCCGGTGAGAACCCCGACCAGGCCGCCCGCCGTGCCGCCGGGGTGAGCGCCGAGCAGGTGAGCGTGACCGTGCACTCGACGAGCTGGCGGTACGAGCCGAGCGGCGAGGTCGTGCTGACGTACGCGGTGTGCCCGGACCCGTGGACGCACCTGCCCGCCGTGCGGTTGCCCTACATGCGCGTGGCGAGAGGAGGCGCGCCGGCCACTCCCACGCCTGACGACATGACCGTGGCGAACGTCGTCGCGCACGGCATCCGGCATTTGGCGTACCTGAAGGTGACCGACCCGGTGGTGCGCGCCACTCTGGAGGTGGTGCCCGAGATCGCCGCGGCGCTCGACCGGTTGTGCCCGATCTCCAGCCTGGGGGTGACCGTGCCGCAGAGCATCTTCCTCTGACCGGCCGCCCCCCTTCCCCTCCTCCTTCCCCCGGCCGGAGACCGGCCCGTCGTGCGCTCGTCTCCGACCGGCGGAACGGTCTGCGCGCGCCCCTGACGAGCTGAAAGTTTCAGCTCCTCCTCCCACCCCCCACCGCCGGGGCGCGAGCCCGGCGCGGCGCCGTGCCGGCGTCTTGCGATGTCGCGGGACGGTCGCGCGCCCGCGCCGGGGCCGGCGCGGGCGCGCCGTGCCGTCCGGCGCGCGCCCCATGCTGTACATCCGAACGCGACCCACCCACCATGAGAGCGCTCCCCGACCGTCGGACTCAGCGGCGTCCGCCGTGCGACTTAACCGGTTAATGGCCTCCCATGAAAGGTGATCGATGAGAAAGCGACTCCGAACGGCGGCGGCGGCGACGGCCGCCCTGCTCGCGCTCCTGGTCTCGATGCTCGCCGCCGCACCGCCCGCGGGCGCCGCGGCCGGACTGCACGTGAGCGGCAGGAACATCGTCGAGGCGAACGGCGGCACCTTCGTCCTGCGGGGCGTCAGCCACGCGCACACCTGGTACGCGAGCCAGACCACCTCCTCGCTCGCGGGCATGAAGTCCCTCGGCGCGAACGCGGTGCGCGTCGTGCTGAGCGGCGGGCGCTGGACGGCCAACGGCGCGAGCGACGTGGCGAACGTCATCGCGCAGTGCAAGGCGAACCGGTTGATCTGCATCCTGGAGAACCACGACACCACCGGCTACGGTGAGCAGAGCGGCGCGGTCACGCTCGACGCGGCGGTCGACTACTGGATCAGCGTCAAGAGCGCCCTGGTCGGCCAGGAGGACTACGTCATCCTCAACATCGGCAACGAGCCGTACGGCAACAACAACGTCAGCGGCTGGACCCAGGCGACCTCGAACGCGATCAGCCGCCTGCGCGGCAGCGGCTTCCAGCACCTGATCATGGTGGACGCGCCCAACTGGGGCCAGGACTGGCAGTTCGTCATGCGGGACACCGCCGCCACCGTGGCCGCCGCCGACTCCCAGCGCAACACCGTGTTCTCCATCCACATGTACGGGGTCTTCGACACCGCCGCGGAGATCAACGCCTACTTCGACGCCTTCCGGACGGCCGGGCTGCCGCTGGTCGTCGGCGAGTTCGGCAACATGCACTCCGACGGCGACCCCGACGAGGACACGATCATGGCGCAGGCCCAGTCGCGCGGCATCGGCTACCTCGGCTGGTCGTGGAGCGGCAACAGCGGCGGCGTCGAGTACCTCGACATGGTCACGAACTTCAACCCCAGCGCACTGACGTCCTGGGGTCAGCGCATCTTCAACGGCGCCAACGGCATCAAGCAGACGGCCAGGCAGGCGTCGATCTTCGGCGGCGGCGACCCCTCCGACACGACGCCGCCGAGCACCCCGGGCACCCCGGCGGCCTCCGCCGTGACCTCCTCGGGCGCCACGCTCACCTGGACCGCCTCGACCGACTCCGGCGGCTCCGGCCTGGCCGGCTACGACGTCTACCGCGAGCAGGGCAGCACCGACCCGCGGCTCGGGCAGACGACCACCAACTCCATCACCCTCACCGGGCTGAGCGCGAGCACGCGGTACCAGGTCTACGTGCGGGCCCGTGACGGCGCGGGGAACCTCTCCGGCGACTCCGCCCTGGTGACCTTCACCACCACGGCGGGAAGCGGCGGCACCGGCGGATGCAGCGTCACGGCGACCACGCAGGGCCAGTGGGGCAACGGCTACGTCATCCAGCCGATCACGGTCACCAACACCGGCACCGCCGCCATCAAGGGATGGACGGTGACCTTCACCCTGCCCTCCGGCCACACCATCACCGGGTCGTGGGGCGCGACCGTGAGCACCAGCGGGCAGACGGTGACCGCCCGCAACGCCTCCTACAACGGCGCGCTCGGGCCGGGCGCCGGAACGACGTTCGGCTTCCAGGGCGGCCGTCCCGACGGCACCACCTCGGTGCCGTCCGGATACACCTGCGCCGCGAGCTGAGCCGCGCCCTTCGCGGGAGTACGGCCCCCGGCCGTACTCCCGCACCTGCCGGTGGACCCGAGGCGTTCCGGCATCCGGGGACTTCCGGCATCGGGGGAGTTCCGGCATCCAGGGAGTTCCGCTCCGCATATGACCTCTTTGCTGGCCCTTGTCGGCAGATGTCCGTGTCGCCAGCGGCGGTGGGGAAGGTCTTCATTGCCCGACGGCGGAGAACCGAGCCACCGCGGCGACGACACGGGGGGAACCGCAATGGCCAAGAGCAAGACCATGCCTGAGCTGATGGACGAGAGCGACGTGGTGGGACTGCTGATCCGCCAGCACGCGGAGATCAGGGACATGTTCGACGAGGTGGAGCAGGCCACCGACGAGACGCGGGCCGAGGCGTTCCAGGACCTGGTGCGCCTGCTGGCCGTCCACGAGACCGCCGAGGAGGAGGTCGTCCACCCCTACGCCAGGCGCGCGCTCGACGGCGGCGACGCCATCGTCGACGAGCGGCTGCGCGAGGAGAACGAGGCCAAGCAGCTGCTCACCCTCATGGAGGAGCGGGGGACCGACGACCCCTCGTTCCCCTCGCACCTGCAGAAGCTGCGCATCGCCGTCGAGGAGCACGCCCGGGCCGAGGAGCGCTACGAGTTCGCCCAGCTCGTCCGGGAGACCAACTCGGCCGAGCGGCGGGCGATGGCGCTCGGGGTCAAGGCTGCCGAGGCGCTCGCCCCGACGCACCCGCACCCGGGCGTGGAGTCGGCCACCAAGAACGTCCTGGTCGGAACGCCGACGGCCATGTTCGACCGCGTCCGGGACGTGGTCCGCCAGGCGATGGGCAAGAAGAACACCTGACCGACGACCGCACACGCCACCGCCCGCCCGGTCCTTGGGAAGGCCGGGCGGGCGGTGCCGCGCCGCGCGGGCGCCGGTCGTCCGTCCCCTGTCAGTGGGCGGGACGGCGCATGCTGGGCACGGGATGCGGGCCCTCGGTCTCCATCCGGTAGTCCTGCCCGAACTTCGCCGTGGTCTCCTCCAGCACCTGGTCGCTGGGCGCCGGCTCGCCGCCGTGCAACCGGTCCTGGAAGCGCTGGAACCGCTCGTGCGCGTCGCGCACGTACCCCGTCCCGAGCGTGGTGAGGTCGATCTGCGTGGCGAGGATCTCGCGGATGTAGATCTTGTTCGGCTCGAAGGTCACCGGCTCCGGGAAGCTCGGCGCCAGGATCTCGGCCGGCTCGCGGCCCTGGTGGCGGCGCATCAGGTCGCAGGCGATGCGCAGGTGCTCCAGCTCCATGGCCAGATGCAGCTCCCAGATCGACTTCAGCCGGTCGTCGGACTCGGTCTCCATGAACGAGTAGTACATGTAGCACTCGTTGTACTCATGGTTGACCAGCATCTCCCACCAGGTCTCGTTCGGATCGAGCAGCGACTCGTAGTGGGTGACGTGCTCTTCTTCGATGAGCCCGATCTCCTGGTAGAGCCTGCGGGCGATCTCCTCCATGTACTCCGGCCCGACGTTCATGTAGAAGTTCATGGTCTGCTGCTCGGCGGCCATGATCGTCAGGGTGTGCAGCTTGGAGATCGGGCTCGCGGTGTCCTTGTCGTAGTGGTCGCGGACGTTGTCGATCGGGTGCCGGTGGTGCAGGGGCGTGGGCCGGCCGGGCATGACCTCGGTCAGCGCGTCCACGATCTTCTCGGCCTTGCGGTGCTCGATCAGCTCGTACAGGTTGGCGTACCGGTACAGGTGGTCGAAGTCCTCCAGCATGCCGAACTCGAACGCCTGCTTGAGGTAGGGGTCGGGCTCCATCCGGGCGACCCAGGCCGTCAGGTCGACGGCCACCTGCTCGTAGGCGATCGTGGTCTCCAGCACCGAGGCCAGGCCGGGCAGCAGCCAGTTCACGGCCTTCTGCTGCTGCTGCTCGATGTAGCGCACCTCGGCGAGCTGCCGCCGCACGTCCAGATCGGGGCAGTGCCGGGCGAAGTGGTGGCCGAACATGATCGCTTCGACCTCGATGCCGTTCATGGTGATGACCCGGCAGCGGGCGTAGGGGTCGGAATGGTCCGGGTCGAGCTGGGGGACGTTGAGTTCCCGCCAGTTGCGCAGTTGCCGGTCCAGCGGGATTCCCTGCTGTTCCAGAGGGTTGAAAGTCATTGATATGACTCCTTTGTCCTATTTCGGCGGGCGAGGACCATGTACCCGAGCCGAACGGACCACAACCGATTCACCGAACGCCGATATCCGCCCCCTGTCGAGACTTGTTGCCAGGTTTGCGGTCCGTTGCCGATGGTCGGCGTGTTGGAATTTTGCGCGCTATTGACGATGAGTGATATTCATCGGCATTGACGGTCATCAACCGGAAATGCGGCATTCACTTTAGACGGCCTCCGCCGCCTGTCCAATGCCTCGCAGGACGCGCGAAAGACGCTGCTCCGCCAGGAAGTGCCCCAATCCGATGACCAGCGCCAGCGGCCATTCGATGATGTTGAAGGCTGAGAGCAGGCCCAGCGCCGCGTAGAAGGCCAGCCGGTCCGGCGGCGGCAGGACCACCCGCCCGATCAGCGGCAGCGTCACCGCCGGCCGCGAGGCGGGGGCCCGATGGCGCCGCGCGGGCGCGGCGGCCTCGTCCCGCGCCCCCTCCCCCTTGGCGCCGCCCGACCCCGACGCGGCGCTCCGGGCGCCGGTCGCCCGCGACGCGGCCCCCCGGGCACCCCCCGACGCCGACGCGGCACCCCGCGCACCACCCGATCGCGCCGCGGAACTCCGGGAACCCCCCGACCCCGACGCCGCACCCCGGGAGCCACTTGACCCCGACGCGGCACTCCGGACGGCGCCTCGCCGAGGCTCCGCCTTCCGCGCGGCGGGGCGCGCGGAATCCTCGGGGCCGGTGTCGGCGCGTCCGCGCTCGGCGTCCTTCGGGGCGGCGGTCGTCTTCTGCGCCATGGCGGCCTCCGTCAGTCAGAGATGTAGTGCCCATCCCCTCCGGAAGTCGGCGGATAACGCCCGCCGACCGCCGCTTTACCGGGAGTTTCCCGGCATACGGAGCCACAGACGCGACGCGGCCAGGCCGACCCCCATTCCGTGCGCCCGCACGCCGGGGCTCGCGTTTCACGCCGCAGGCCGCCGGGCCGCCCGCACGCCGGGGCCCTGGAGTACCACGCCGCGGGCCGCCGGGCCGCCCCGCGCGCCGGGGCCCCCGGGCTACCACGCCGCGGGCCGCCGGATCGCCCCGCGCGCCGGGGTTCCCGTGGTACCACGCCCCCGCCGGGGCGACGCCGGCGCGCGCCCGCCCGCTGGGGTCACCCCTGCGCCTGGGACGGGGTCCCCCGCCCTCCGCGCCCATGACGTACCGTCCTTTCATGTGCCGGAGCATCAAGACACTTCGCGAGCCCTACACCAGTGACGTCACCGACGACGACGTAAGGGCCGCCGCGTTGCAGTACGTCCGCAAGATCTCAGGGTTCCGCGCCCCGTCGGCGCGCAACACCGAGGCGTTCGAGCGGGCCGTCGAGGCGGTCGCCGCGGCCACCAGCAGCCTGCTGGACGAGCTCCAGCTCAAGCCACCGGCCCGCGAACACCCCTGAGCCAGTCCCGACCCGTCGGCACGGTGACCACACGCCTTCACCGGACGTGGCTCTCCAGGCTGAGGCCACCGGCCCGCGAACGCCCCCAAGCCGGGCCGCCCACCCGTCGGCACGGTGACCACATACCTTCACCGGGCATGGCTCTCCAGGCTGAGGCCACCGGCCCGCGAACGCCCCCAAGCCGGGCCGCCCACCCGTTGGCGCGGTAACCACCGGGTGTGGCTCTCTTCAGCTGATATGTGCTGCATGTGATCGGCGCCGGGTCGGCGAGTCGTGGTACGGCGATAACGGCGCCGCACTACGGCGCCCGACCCGGCGATCGTTCGTGGACGCAGCACTGGCTGTAGCGGCTCCTGAGCCGGGGCCGCCGGCCGCCTCGCCCGTCGTCGGCCTACTCGGCCTGCTCTTCCTGTCGGGACTCATGGGTCTGGCGCGTCTCCCGGGCCCCGCCGTCCTGCCGGTCCTCCCGGGCCTGGGCCGGCACGGCGCAGGTCAACGTGCCCGCGCCCTTCCCGTCCCCGTCCGGAGCCGTCCCGCTCACCCTGGTGTCCTTCTCCGCGCGGAGGATCTCGGCCTTCTCCCCGGGCTCCGGCGCCCCGGCGGCCGGCGGCACGCTCTCGCCATCGGGCACCGTGGTCAGCGTCCTGGTGGCGTCGGGCGTGGCCAGGGGCGTGCCGCCGCCATCCGGCACGACCGGGGCCGTGGTCGCCCCCTCCGGCGCGTCACCGGCGGGCGGAGCGCCCTTCTCCGGCGCGTCGCCGTCGGGCGGGGTGGCCGTCTCGGGGGCGTCGCCGTGGGGCGGGGTGGCCGTCTCGGGCGCCTGGCCGGTCGGCGGCAGGGCGGGGACCGCGGGCGCCGCGTCGCCGGGCTTCAGCTCTTTGAGTCCCGTGCCGTCGTCGAGGTAGACCTTGCCGTCCTTGCGCACCAGCGTCATCGTGTGCCCGCAGACGCGGGTCGCATGGAGCCCCACGGGGTCGTCGCCGGGTGCGTTGTCGGCGTTCGCGGCGGCGGTGAGCGTGGCGGCCAGGGCCACCCCGAGCACCCCTGCGGACAGCACCACGCGCAGGCGCTTGTCGATCATGAGCTTCTCCTAGTGACCGGCCGGCCCCTCGCGGGCCGGCCTTGCGGGTCCGACGGAGAAAGACTCTGCCGACGGTCACCTGAAGCCACCCTGAAGCCAGCCGAAATGATCTTAAGCCGCCTTTCAGGTGGCGTCCGGCACCCTTGACCCATGCGCGTGCTACTGGTCGAGGACGAGCGCCGCCTGGCGGCCCTGGTCAAGAACGGCCTGGCGAACGAGGGCTTCGCCGTCGACGTCGCCCACGACGGGCCCGAGGGCCTGTGGATGGCGGCCGAAAATGCCTACGACGCGATCGTGCTCGACGTGATGCTGCCCCGGCTGAACGGGTATGCGGTCTGCCGGCGCCTGCGCGACGGGGGCGACTGGACGCCGATCATGATGCTGACGGCCAAGGACGGCGAGTACGACGAGGCCGAGGCGCTGGACAACGGGGCCGACGACTTCCTGTCCAAGCCGTTCTCCTACGTCGTGCTGCTGGCCCGGCTGCGTGCCCTGGTGCGGCGGGGCGGCCGGGAGCGGCCGGTCGCGCTGACGGTCGGCGACCTGGTGGTCGATCCTGCCGGGATGCGGTGCAGCCGCGCCGGGGTGGACATCGCCCTCACCCCCAAGGAGTTCGCGGTGCTGCACGGCCTCGCCCGGCGGCCGGGCGAGGTGGTCTCCAAGGCCGAGCTGCTGCGGCAGGCGTGGGACTTCGCCTACGAGGGCGATCCGAGCATCGTGGAGGTCTACATCAGCGCGTTGCGGCGCAAGGTCGACACCCCGTTCGGCCGTTCTTCCCTGGTCACCGTGCGGGGCGCCGGCTACCGCCTCGACGGGCGACGCTGATGCGGTGGTCGGTCCGGCTGCGCGCGACCGTGGCCGCGACCCTCATCGTCGCGGCCGCCCTCGCGGCGGCGGCCGTCGCGCTGACCACGATCCTGCGCGCCGACCTGGAGCGCAGCGCGAACGCGGAGGCCGCGCAACGGGCCGGGGTGGCGGCGAGCCGCCTGGCCGTCGCCCCCATGCCGGCGGTCCCCGAGTCCGACGCGAAGAGAGCCGCATCGCCCGGTCCGGCGGAAACGGCCGGTACATCCGGCCCCGCGAAGACGGCCGGTACATCCGGCGCCGCGAAGACGGCCGGCTCCCCCAGCCCTGCGAAGACGGCCGGTTCCTCCGGCCCCGTGAAGGCACCCGGTGTCCCCGGCTCGGCGAAGGGCGCCGCGCTCACGATCACCAAGGAGGGCGCATCCGGCGCGCCGAGCGAGGCCTCCCTGCGGACGGTGCCCGACCCGGACGTCCATATCGGGCTTCCCGCCGAGGCCCCGGGCCCCGGCTGGGGCGCCGGGGCGTACACGACGGCCAGCACCGTCGTGGAGACCGGCGCGGGGCCGGTGACCGTCATGGCGCGCAGTTCGCTGGGCCCGGCGCGTGAGGCGCTGGCCGTGCTGAATCGGCTGCTGGTCTTCGGCATCCCGGTCCTGTTGCTTCTGGTGGCCGCGATGACCTGGTTCTTCGTCGGCCGGGCGCTGGTGCCGGTGTCCGCCATACGGGCCCGGCTGGCCGACATCACCGCGCGCGACCTGCACCGGCGCGTACCCGTGCCGGCGGCGCGGGACGAGGTCGCGGCGCTCGCCCGCACGGTGAACGCCACCCTCGACCGCCTGGAGAGGGCCGTCGAGCAGCACAGGCGCTTCGTCGCCGACGCGGCCCACGAGCTGCGCAGCCCGATCGCGACGCTGCGCACCCGTCTGGAGCTGGCCCCCGCCGGCGAGACGGCCGTCGAGGCACTGTGCGACGTGCGGCGGCTGCAGTCGCTGGCCGCCGACCTGCTGCTGCTGGCGGCCCTGGACGCCGGGGCGCCGCCGAGGGCCGACGAGGTGGACCTCGGGCAGGTGGCGGCGGAGGAGTCGCTGCGCCCGCGCCCGCGGGCGGGCATTCGCGTCGAGCTGGACGTCCAGCCGGACGTGGTGGTGCGCGGCTCCCGCCCGCACCTCGCGCGGATGATCGTCAATCTGGTGGACAACGCCGTGCGGCACGCGACGTCGTCGGTCCAGGTCCGCGTGGCCGCCGAGGGGGCGGACGGGGACGGCGCCGTGCTGGAGGTGCGCGACGACGGGCCCGGCATTCCCGTGGAGGACCGCGACGCGGTCTTCGACCGTTTCACCAGGCTCGACGAGGCCCGCACGAGGGACGCGGGCGGGTCGGGCCTCGGCCTGGCGATCGTCCGGGAGATCGTCGTCCTGCACGGCGGCGCCGTGGCCGTCACCGAGAGCGGGGGCGGCGGCGCGTGCTTCACCGCCCGCCTGCCCGTGCATCGACGAACTCCCACCAACGACTGATAGCAAGCTGCCCGCCTGAGCATGATTTATCGTCTCAAAGCATTATCGGAGGGCTTCCAGGCGGACCGGTCGTGGAAAATCGAGGGCCTGTATCGAATCGGTCCCGGCCGGCTGATCCCCGAGTAAAGTTCGATTCATGAGCCCTTCAGAGACCTCCCGGCTAGAATTGCGCTCGGGCAGGCTCGATCCGGCTTTCCGACGCCGGAGGGCGTCCAGTTCGTTGTAGTTGTGAGGTTGTCGAGGTGCTTTCTGGCATAAGCGGTAAATGGTGGAAATTATCCCATTTCACCGTAACTCAAGATTTTTTCGTGACCCGGGTTCCCCGCGAACGCCGGCTCACTTCCGATTCGCCGGCTGCCCCGGCCCGTCGTCTCCGTCGCCGCACCGTTCACGGCTGTGGCCATCGCGTAAGGCCAGAACGCTGTTCGCCCTTTCGCCGCCTTGTTACAGTTACCGCGGAGCACCGGGAAGCCTGGTCGGCACACCACCGAGAAGGTCCTATTCCACGGAGGCATCCTGTGACGAACGGTCGGCAGCGAGAACGAACCGTCACGGCAGCGGGACGCCGCCTATGAGCGCGGTCAGTCGCAGAACGCAGCGGCTCATGGGCGCGCTGCCTTTCGCCTCCCTGGGCATCGTCGCCGCGGTCGACGTCATCTCCGGGCCCGACCTCAACTACCTCTCCCTGCTGGCCGTCGGTTCCGCGTTCGCCAGCCTGGTGGGCGGCGTGCGGCGCACGGTCGTGATCGGCGTCGTGGCGCTGATCCTCTCGCTGCTCCTCGCGCTGTACGCGGGGGTCCTCGGCGACCGCCAGAGCAACATGAGCCTGATCTCCATCGCCGGGGTCACCGCGGCGAGCATCCTGGCCACGGTGGGGCGGCAGCGCCGCGAGCGCGAGCTGGCGACCGTCCGCTCCGTGGCCGAGGTCGCGCAGCGCGTGCTGCTCAGGCCGGTCCCCCGGCTGGCGGGCCACCTCCGCGCGGCCGTCTCCTACACCTCGGCGAACGCCGAGGCGCGCATCGGCGGCGACCTCTACGAGGTGGTCACCGGCCCCGGCGGAGTGCGCGCCATCGTCGGCGACGTGCAGGGCAAGGGCTTGGAGGCCGTCGAGACCGCGGCGCTCGTGCTCGGCGCCTTCCGCGAGGCGGCCCACGACGAGGCCGACCTGCGCGGCGTCAGCGGCCGGCTGGAGAAGGCACTCAACCGGCGCCTGTCGGGCGAGGAGTTCGTCACCGCCATCCTGGTGGACGCCGACCCCTGCGGGCGGCTCACCCTGCTCAACTACGGCCATCCGCCGCCGCTCATCCTGCGCGCCAACGGCGAGATCACGCTGGCGGAGCCGGACGACACCGCCCCGCCACTGGGGCTGGCGGTGCTGGAGGTCGACGGCCCGAACCCCCACCAGGTCGACTTCGCGCCGGGCGACCAGATCCTGCTCTACACCGACGGGGTGATCGAGGCCCGCGACCGCGCGGGCCGCTTCTACCCGCTCACCGAACGGGCGTTCCTGCTCAAGGACGACGACCCTGAGGCCGCGCTGGAGGCCCTGCGGCTCGACCTGGTCGCCCACGTCGACGCGCCGCTCCACGACGACGCCGCGATGCTGCTGCTCCGCTGCCGCGACGGCTGAGACGAGTGCGCGACGGTGCACGGCACTCCGGTCAGCCGGGCAGGCGCCGGTCGGGCGGCTCGTCGCCGGGCGCGTCGGGGTGGGGGTGGAGCGGCGGCCCGGGATGACCGGAGGGCGGGGCGGCCGTGGTGGTGCGCAGGACGGCCTGCTGGAGGGCGCGGGCGAGGTCGGCGGAGGTCACCATGCCGACGACGTGACCCGCGTCGGCGACCACGGCCACCAGTTCCCCGCCGACGGACGACAGCCCGAGGATGCGGCCCGCGTCGTCGTCCGGGCCAAGCACGCGGTCGGGGGACAGCGGCCTGCACACGCTCGCCACCCGGCTGTCGTGGCGCTGCCGCGCAGGGATGGCCGTCAGCCTCTCCAGCGACAGGGTGCCCGCCGGGCTCCCCGCGAAGTCGACCACCGGGAACACCGTCTGCCGCGAGCGCAGCGCCACGTTGCCCACGAAGTCGTCGAGGTCACCCCAGGCGGGGGCGAGGTCGGGCGAGGGGGTCATGACATCGCGCACCCGCCACCCGGCGAGCCCCCGGTGGGCCGCGCGGGCGATGTTCTCGCTGCGCGCGGCCCCCGCGAGGAACCACCCGATCAGCATCGTCCACAGGCCGCCGGTCCAGGCCAGCAGGAGCAGCTCCGCTCCGCCGATCGCGATCAGCGCCATGCCGAGCGCCTGCCCCGCACGGGCCGCCGAGCGGTCGGCCCGCAGGCGGTCGCCGTGCCGGCGCCACAGGATGGCGTGCAGCACCCGGCCGCCGTCCAGCGGAGCCCCGGGCAGCATGTTGAACACCGCCAGCACGGCGTTCATCAGCGCGAGCCACCGCACGGCCGGGACGAGCACGGCCGGTCCCTGCAACGGCAGCGACGCCAGGAAGAACAGTCCCGACAGCGCCAGGCTGGTGAGCGGCCCCGCCGCCGACACCTGCAACTCGTCCTTCGGGGTCTTCGCCTCCTCCCCGGCGAACTCGGTGACGCCGCCGAGCAGCCACAGGGTGATCGACCGCACGGGGATGCCCCGGCGGCGGGCTACCAGGGCGTGCGCCAGCTCATGGGCGAGCAGAGTGCCGAGGAACACCACGGAGGTGACCACGGCGACCGTCCAGTACTGCACCGGGGGCAGTCCGGGGACGGCCTCGGGCAGGACCGAGCCGGCCAGGGCCCAGCCGATCAGCGCGATGATCGCCAGCGTGGACCAGTGGGCGCCCACCGGGATGCCGGCCACGCGACCGAGCCGGAGGCTCTGCTTCATCCGCCTCGCCTCCCCTTCCTCGCCGGAGGCCGCCGCTCATCGGTCCCGGCCCTCCTCCGCCGGCCGAACGGTCCGTGAGCACACGACCGCGACCGGGCTGTAGGCGTGGTGGAGCACGCCGTGGCTGACCGAGCCGAGCACGGCCGAGCCGAGGCCGCCCCTTCCTCGCGACCCGACGACGAGCAGGTCGGCCTCGGTCGACGCCCTGCACAGCGCCTCGATCGGGTGGGCCTGGACGACCGAGTCGCGCACCCGCACGTGCGGGAACTTCTCCCGCCAGGGCGACAGCTGCTCCTGCGCGGCACGCGCGCCGAACTCGTAGACCCTCTCCAGGTCGGCGCCGTAGGCCCCGAACATCGGCAGCATGGAGTCCACCTGCCAGGCGTAGACGGCGCGGAGCGCCGCCCGCCGCCGGGCGGCCTCCTCGAAGGCGTACTCCAGTGCCGCCTCCGACTCCGGCGAGGCGTCGTGGCCCACGACGATCTCGCCGTACGCGGCGGGCTCGGTGTGCCTGACGACCACCACCGGGCAGCCGGCGCGCCCGGCGACGCCCATCGACACCGAGCCGAGGACCAGGCCGAGGAACCCGCCCAGGCCCCGGCTGCCGACGACCAGCGCCTCGGCGTCCTTCGCGGCGATCAGCAGTTGCTCGCGGACGGTGCCGGTGAGCGTGGCCGCCTCCACCGCGAGCGCGGGCGCCCGCTCGGCGGCCTCCCGCGCGGCATCGGCGAGTACATTGCCCGACAGCTCCGACAGGGAGTCGCGGAATCCCGGAGGGGTGGCCAGCGGCTGGTCGAAGACCCACGGGTCGACGACGTGGACGACGCGCAGGCCCCGCCGGCGCCGTACGGCGTCCTCGGCGGCCCAGCGCACGGCCGCCAGCGAGGGGGGCGAACCGTCGACGCCGACGACCACGGACCGGTTCACGGCGTCACCGCTCTCACGGCTGCCGTGGCCGCCGCCACCGCTGGTGGGCGCCCGCCCATGCCTGGTCCCATTCGGCGTAGCGACGGCGGTCGAGCAGCCACCGGAACAGCGCGAGGTTGGTGAACAGGACTCCGCAGGCCGCGAACAGCACGCCGAGACCGGCGACGACCGTGTCGGCGACGGTCTGCGCGTGCGTCCGGGGAGCGGCGACCGGACGACCCGAGGCGTCGACCCACATCTCCAGAGTGGAGCCGGACTTCGCCTGGGCGGGAACGGCCAGGGTCTCGGTGTGTGGACGGCCGTCCGGGGTGTACCAGCGGACCTTGGCCTTGATGCCGAGCACGGCGCCCTGGGAGGAGACCGTGCTGGTGCTGGCGGCGTCCTCCATCAGGACGGCGGTGACCTGCTTGCGCTGGACCGGCTCCAGGCGTTCGGCGGCCACGCCGCGCTGGTAGACCAGATGAGCGGCGATGGCGGCCGGCCACACGCTGATCAGCAGCGCCAGCAGTGTGACGAGCACGGCGATGGCCTCGATGCGGTCGGATCGGCGGCGTAATGGGTTGTGATCGAACCGATATCGGCGGGCACACCTCACCGTCCACCTGGCCAAGGATCGCATGGGGCACCTCCCTGTCAGGGAATCTGCTTTCCAGACTCGGCCATGACCGAGCGACCTGGCAGGGTCTTACGGCGCCTGTGCGATGGGACGTTCGGCCCTGCCACCACCTGCCCGCCACCTGCGCTTTCACCCGCTTAGTGACGCCATATACCCAAAATACGACGACCACCGGCAGATCGGTATCCGGGTGCCGGAACGCGTGGGAAAGCCGTCCGCCGTGCCGTGGGCGACGGGGTTACGGACGGACGGAGATCGCGGCCTTGTTCCCGATTCCGGCCTGTGGCCGGGGTGACCCATGGGAAGATTGCGAAAGTTGGAAAAAGTGTGAAGTTTCCGGACAGGCCGCTGTCCGAGCTGCTATGCAGGTGCGCGGCCAGGTTCTAGAGCAGAGAGGTTCGATATGGACCGCGACGGCAACCCGAGATCCCATGATGAGGATCCTCTGAAGCAGACCGGTCCCTTCAGCATCGAGTGGGCCGCGGAGGCGGAGCGTCCCGGCGGCGACGTGCTGTCCGACGGATGGACGCCCGGGCAGGAGCCCGTCCGCCCGCACCACGACGACCCCGCGCGGCCCGAGCGCCCCGACTACGAGCGGAGTGAGGCTCCCGAGGGCCACGACCGCGCAGAGGGCCACGAGAAGCCCGGCGAGTACACCGAGGGCTACCCCGCGATCGAGGACCACGAGCGGCCGGAAGGCTACGAGCGGCCCGAGGGCTACGCCCGCCCGGACGGGGAGGACTGGGACCCCGACGGCGAGCAGGGCCCCGCGACCGAGGAGCGCCGCGGGTTCCTCGGCTCCGGCTGGACGGGCGACGCCGACCTCGAGGAGGAGAAGGGCAGCAAGAACAAGGGCCTCATCCTCGCCATGGTCGCGATCGTGGTGCTCGCCGTCGCCGGGGGCTGGATCGTCTCCTCCTCGGTCGGCTCCAAGTCCGAGGCGGCGTGCGCGGCCCCCGCCGACTGCACCCCCGCCGGCCAGAAGGCGCCCGCCACCGACAGCACGGCCGCCGCCACGCCCACCGACGAGGCCACCGGTGCCGCGGGTCCCGACGAGACCGCGGAGCCGACGCTGACGCCCAGCCCCTCGCCGTCGACCGCGCCCACGACGGCCGCCCGCCCGCGGACGCCGCCGGAGCCGACGCCCCGGCCGACGCCGACCCGCACCCGGCACACCTCGGCCCCGCCCGCGCCGAAGCCGACCGAGCGTGAGCAGGAGCCGGAGGACGACCCGCAGGTCCAGGACGACAAGCCGACGGCCTCGCCGACGACCTCCGCTCCCACGCAGGCTCCGCCCACCACGCAGGCGCCCGTGCCGAGCCCCACCGAGACCAAGAAGACCGGCCTGCTGGACTGGCTGTTCTAGTTCCCGGACGCCGGCCGGGACCTCACCCGGCCGGCCACACCGTCGTCCACGGACGCGCCCTCGTCCACGGACGCGCCCTCGTCCACGGACGCGCCCTCGTCCACGGACGCGGCGCCGCCGGGGGCGTCAGGAGGAGCGTCGCCACGCCCTTCGCGCCGCCCAGGCGACCGCCCCGGCGGCCAGCACCCCGGCCCCGGCCAGCGCCGACGGCAGAGGCAGGCTGAAGGCGAGCAGCAGGCAGCCCGCCAGCCCGATCACCGGCACCGCCCTCGGCGGGCGGCCCTCGTCCGCTGACAGCGTGAGCGCCGAGGCGTTCGCGATCGCGTAGTACACCAGCACGCCGAACGAGGAGAAGCCGATCGCGCCGCGGACGTCGGCCGTCCCGGCGACGACGGCCACCACCGCGCCCACGGCCAGCGCGGCGCGGTGCGGCACGCGGAAGCGCGGGTGCACGGCGTCCAGCGGGCGGGGCAGGTGCCCGTCCCTGGCCATCGCGAGCACGGTGCGCGAGACGCCGAGGACCAGCGCCAGCAGCGACCCGAGCGCGGCCGTCGCCGCCCCCACCGTGACCAGCGGGACCAGCCCGCCGGCCCCTGCGGCGCGGACGGCGTCCGCGACGGGCGCCGCCGAGCGCGCCAGACCCCCGGGGCCGAGCGTCGCGAGCAGGGCGAAGGCCACGGCGGCATAGACGACCAGGGTCACGCCGAGGGCCACGGGAATGGCCCGCGGGATGGTGCGCGCCGGGTCGCGCACCTCCTCGCCGAGGGTCGCGATGCGGGCGTAGCCGGCGAAGGCGAAGAACAGCAGCCCGGCCGCCTGGAGCACCCCGCCGGCCGTCGCCCCGGCGGAGGCGACCGGCGCGGGCCGGCCGCCGGTGAGACAGGCGGCGACGGCGACGGCCAGCACCACCAGGACGACCGCCACGATCAGCCGGGTCACCCACGCCGCCTTGTGCACGCCGGCGTAGTCGACCGCCGTGATCGCCGCCACGGCCGCCACCGCCACCAGGTGCTCGTGCCCGGGCCAGGCGTAGGCGCCCACGGTCAGCGCCATCGCCGCGCAGCTCGCGGTCTTGCCGACCACGAAGCCCCAGCCGGCGAGGTACCCCCAGAACTCGTTCAGGCGCTCGCGGCCGTACACGTACGTGCCGCCCGAGGCGGGGTGGCGGGCGGCGAGCCGGGCCGAGGAGGTGGCGTTGCAGTAGGCCACCAGCGCCGCGAGCGCGAGCGCCGGGAGCAGCCCGGACCCGGCCGCCGCGGCGGCGGGGCCGAAGGCCGCGAACACCCCCGCGCCGATCATGGAGCCGAGGCCGATGACGACGGCGTCGCCGGTGCCGAGCCGTCGCGCGAGCGTGCCGGGGGCCCCGTCCGCGGGGTCGGGGGAAGGCGACCGCGTCATGGCCACACTCTAAAGGCGCCGCGGATCCCGGCGCAGCGCCCGGGTCACCGCCAGGTCGCGCAGGTCACCGCCAGGTCCCGCAGGTCACCGCCAGTTCCCGCTGACCACGGCTGCGTCCCGCAGGTCACGGCCCGATCCCGCAGGTCACGGCGAGTCACAGCCGGATCGCGCAGATCACGGCCGGCCCGCGCAAGTCACGGCCGGATCGCGCAGATCACGGCCGGATCGCGTGGGTCACGGCCGGGCCCCGCAGGTCACGGCTGCGTCGCGTGGGTCACGGCCGGGTCGCGTGGGTCACGGCTGCGTCGCGTGGGTCACGGCTGCGTCGCGTGGGTCACGGCCGAGTCGCGTGGGTCTGGGGCGGGGCGTCCTGGGACGCGAGGCGCCGGCCGGCCCGCCGCCGCCAGGCGGTCATGAGGACGATCAGCAGCGCGATCGTGACCGCGGCGGGGCCGGCGCCGAGGAGGGCGCCCGTGCTCTGGTCGGCGGCGCGGTCGGGCGCCCAGGGGATGGCGAGGGCGGCGTACCAGTCCGGCCCCTGCGGGGGGCCCGCGAGGAACAGCAGCGCCGTCCAGACCTGGACGACCAGCGCGCCCGCGAGCATGCGGACGCGGGCCGCCGGGCCGATCACCCGGGACAGCGGGTCGAGTCCGAGGGCCACCGAGAAGAACCACGTCCCGCTGAGCGCCATGACGGCCATGGCGGTCAGGCGGACGGCGAGGCTCGACTGCGCCTGGTCGAACAGGCCGGTGACGTACAGCACGAAGTAGGGCGCCGCGTACACGGCCGTGGCGGCGGCCGGGTGGGTCAGCGCCGTCGCCACAGGGCCGTTCACCCCGCGGCCCAGCAGCGGCGCGGCCTCCCTGAACGGCACCAGAGGCGCCCCGAGAGCGAGCAGGGCCGGGCCGACGGTGCCGACGAGCGCGTACTGCAGGGCGTGCACGGAGAACAGCGCGGGACCGTAGGCCGACACCCCGCCCGCGACCCCGTACAGCAGGACCAGCACGCCCGCCAGCGCCGCCGCCGTGCGGCCGGCCGGCCACCCCTCCCCACGGCGGTTCAGCCGCCACACGCCGACGAGGTAGGCCGCGGCCACGCCGGCCACGGCCAGGATCAGCAGCGGGTCGGGACGGGTCTCGGTGAGCAGCCGCCACGGGGAGAACGGCGGCAGCGAGTAGCCGAGCAGCTCGTGCTGGCCGTGCGGGGCGTCGGCGCGCGGCGGCGGGGTGCGCGACAGGCCGACCGCGAGCGCGATCGTGCAGGCCATCACCCCGACCTCCGCGGTCGCCAGCCGCAGGAACCTCCCCCCGGCCGGCGCCTGCTCCCCGTCGGACCGCTCACCATCGGCCTTTTCGCCGTCGATCTGCTCAGCGTCGGGCTGTTCGCCGTCGGACCGCTCACCGTCGGACCGCTCACCGTCGGACCGCGCAGCGACGGACCGCGCAGCGACGGACCGCGCAGCGACGGGCTCCGCCTCCAGGGCGGCGATGGTGCCGCGGCGGTGGGTCCAGCCGAACCAGCCGAGCACCCCCAGTGCCGCGATCTTGGCCAGGACCAGCAGGCCGTACCGGGTCTCCCAGAACTGGGCCGCGCCGCCGAGCCGGATCCAGGCGTTGACCAGCCCGGAGAAGCCGACGACGACGAAGCAGCACAGCGCGACCGCGCTGAACCGCCGCACCGCGACGACCCGTGCGGCCCCGGTGGCCCGCGAACGGCGCAGGTGCGCGACCAGGGCGAACAGGCCGCCGACCCACAGCGTCACCCCGCCGATGTGCGCCATGAGGCTGGAGACGGCGATGTTGTGGTCCGCGGCCGACGCGGAGTGCCCGACGTAGGCCGGCGGCAGGACGGCGAACAGCGCCACGGCGAGGAGCAGGACGCCGGCGCGCGAGCCGAGGCGCAGCGTGCTCCCCACCGCCACGGCCACGGCCAGCAGCATCACCAGCAGGAACGCCTGCCCCTGCGGCACCTCCATGCTGTAGGTGGTCAGGAAGCCCGACTCCAGCGCCTGCCCGATCGGCAGTCCGAGCAGGTCGGACATGGTGAGGATCTGGGTGAGCGCCGCGGTGAGGGCCCAGCCGAGCGCCCAGGGCCCGGCGGCGCGGGTGACGGCACGCCTTTCGCCCGGGGCGCCGGTCAGCGCCGTGGCCGCGAACAGCGTGCCGACCGTCGCGACCGCGCACACGTCGAGCAGCACCCGGACGACCGGCAGGCCCGCGGTGGTCAGCGGGCCTGGCGAGGGAAGGCCGGGGATCTGCTGCGGGGGCCAGCCGCCGCCGGACACCAGTGCCGCGAACAGCACGGCGAGCGCCGCGACGGTCACCGCCGTGGTCACGACCACGATCGAGCGCCGGGGAGAGGCCATCGTCCTGCTTCCTCATCATCGGAACCGCGCTACATCGCCGGAACCGCACTACCGCTGTTGCCCGCGCGTGATCGAGTATGTCCGGGTTTCCCGGCCATGGCGAGGTTTCTGGTCAAGGCTCATTGACCGGCTTTGTCGGCGCCCCGCCGGGACTTGACGCACTGGTTAGCGGGCGGCGGCGTTTACCGGCCCTCGCACCGGACAGGTGCACTAGCGGGACAGACCCACAGTGAAGGGGGCCGGATCATGGGCGCTGACGACAAGATCTCGAACAAGGCGGAGCAGCTCAAGGGCAAGATCAAGCAGGGCGTCGGCGACGCGACCGACGACGAGGAGCTCAGGGCCGAAGGCGAGGCCGACGAGGCCAAGGGCAACCTGAAGCAGGCCGGGGAGCGGGTGAAGGACGCCGCGAAGGACGTCAAGGACGCCTTCAAGGACTGACCGCTCCCGCCGGCGCCGCGGCGCGGACCCGCCCGGTGGAAGGCAGGTACGCGCCGCGGGGCCGGCGGCGCCTTGGAAGCGGCCGGGTCCCCGCGGCGCGACGCCGTGAAGCCGGCCCCCGAGACCGGTGGCGGGGCGGATCAGGTCGCGCGGAGCAGCTTGGTGACCATGTCCTCCTTGTACCGGTTGGCCTCGGCGAGGGTGGCACCCTCGCGCAGCGCCGTGACCACGTTCTCCTCGGCGTCGGCGTACATATAGGAGTCGGCGAAGACGTCGGTCGAGGGCAGGGCGACCACGCCCGAGCCGTCCATGACGATGGTGGCGCTCTCGTCCACCGTCACGCCTCCGATCTCCACGGGGCCGCCGAGGGCGGCGACGTGCACGTCCGGGCCCGGACCGGCCGTCGCCTCGTACAGCGCCCACACGGGCAGGCCGAGGTCGCGATAGGCGTTGACGTCGCGCACCCCGCCCTCCACGAGCAGGCCGCGCGCTCCCCGGGCCAGCGCGGCCCGGGTCATGATCTCGTCCCACACGGCGCCGGCCGCGGCCTGGGCGCCGGCCACGACGATCACCCGGCCGTCCAGGCACTCGTCCATGACCGCGCGCAGCGGTTCCAGGCCGTGCTCGCCCGGTCCCGGGGCGAGCCGCACGGTACGGGGCCGGCCGAGCAGCCCCGGCGCCCGGTGGACGGGGCGCAGCGGCGGGCTCAGCCAGCCCGTCTGGCCCCGCAGTTGCAATACGTCCGCGATCGCGGTGGTAGGCGGAACCACAGTATCGATCACCTCTTATGGTGGATTTCCGGATCTTGCCGACTGAGATGGGCGTGGCACGCCCCTCGGGTGCGGTGTCAGACCTGCCGGAACGGGCGACGCCGGGGCGGGCCGCGCACGCACGGCGCGATACGGGCGATGCGCATGGCACTCCTTCTCGTGCGCGGGACCGGCCCCGCGGGCCGGGCCGCGTCGGACGATCGTGGACCGTGCTGGAATCCAGCTCTAGTGAAGCGCTTCACTCCGCGCTCGTCCGCCGTTCGGCGCAAAGCCGCGCGGCGGACCGCCACCGGCGGACGGCGGAGCGCGCCGTCAGTCGGCCCAGAGTGTGCGTACTTCCTCGAACACCTTCTGATCGTGCGAGATCTCCACAACGTTGCCGTCGGGATCGGTCAGGGCGCAGACGTAGCCCACGGGAGGCGGCAGTCGCATCGGCTCCCAGTGCAGGCAGCCGAGCTCGCGCGCCCGGCGGGCGATCTCGTCGACGTCCTCGCGGGTGGGCACCTCCATGCCGAGATGCGCGAACGGCGCCAGTTGCGGCTGCCGGCGGCCCCTGTCCTTGGCGAACTCCACCAGGACCAGCACGAACGGCGTCTCCACCTGCTTGTCGTTGGACAGCCAGGCGTTGCGCCCGTCCTTGTCCTCGTGCCTGGCGGCCACCACGAGCGGGGTCATGGTCGTGTAGAACTCGATGGCCTTGTCGAGGTCGCCGCTGGGCAGGGCGATGTGCGTCCAGCGTGCCTCGGTGAGCTTCTTGCCGAGCACCATTGCCTCCTTCGGCCGTTCGCCTCGGCCTCCGGCGGCCGGCCACGGCGGGCCGTCGTGCGCGCCAGGCGGCGGCCTTGCTCTCCTGCCTGGTATCTGCCCCGTATCGCCATCGCCGACGGCCTTCACCGGTCCCTCCGCGCCCCTGCGCCCAACGGCCCCGATGTCGCTCGCCTGCGCGTAGTATCCGGTCGGCGCGCCGCCGTGCCTAGGGGAGGCCGGCCGCCGGTTCGCCCGGCCGCCGCCGGCCCTCGGCGGTCGCGGGCGCCGGGCCCGGCGTTCCCAGCACGGAGCCGTGCCGGTACGGTTCCGGCCAGAGCCGGACATGGCGTGGAGTCCGAGCCACGGAAGGAGCGGCTCCACGGGAGGGCGACACCGTGATCGTCGATTGGATCTTCCTGCTGGGCGCGCTGGCCCTGGTCATCGCCAACGGCGTCTTCGTCGCGGCGGAGTTCTCGCTGGTGACCGTCGAGCGGAGCGAGGTGCAGCGGCTCGCCGCGGCGGGCGACCGGGGTGCCCAGGGCATCCTGGCGGCGGTGCGCCGCCTGTCCTTCCAGCTCTCCGGCGCCCAGCTCGGCATCACGATCACCTCGCTGCTGCTCGGCGTCATCGCCGAGCCCGCGATCTCGCATCTGCTGCGCCCGCTCGTCGAGCTGGTCCCCGGCCTGCCCGCCCGGGCCGCCGAGAGCGTGGCCGCGCTGCTCGGCCTGCTCGTCGCCACGGTGAGCCAGATGGTGCTCGGAGAGCTGGTGCCCAAGAACGCCGCCTTCTCCCGCCCCATGGCCATGGCCCGCGTCTCGGTGCCCGTGCAGCGGGCGTTCTCCGCCGTGTTCGCCCCGCTGATCAAGGGATGCAACGCGGTCGCGAACGCGCTGGTGCGCGCGCTCGGGGCCGAGCCGCAGGACGAGCTGGCCTCGGCCCGGTCCCCCGACGAGCTGAGCCTGCTGATGAGCCAGTCCGCGGAGGCCGGCGCCCTGCCGGGCACCACCGCCGCCATGCTGCGCCGCGCGCTGAGCTTCGGCGACCGCACCGCCGCCGAGGCCATGACCCCGCGCACCGACTGCGTTACCGTGACCGACACCGGCACCGTCGCCGAGTTCCTGACCCTGGCCCGGCGCGAGCGCCACCTGCGGCTGCCGGTGTCCGGCGGCGAGATGGACGACATCGTGGGCGTCGCCTCGGTCGTGGACGCCTTCGCCGTGCCCGAGTCCGAGCGGGCCGCGACCCTGGTGGCGGCGATCCGGCGGCCTCCCCTGCTGGTCCCCGAGACGCTCGACCTGGAGACCGTCCAGGAACGCCTGTTCACAGCCCGCCGGGAGATGGCGGTCGTCGTGGACGAGTACGGCGGCTTCGCCGGCATCGTCACCGTGGAGGACCTGGCGGAGGAGCTGATCGGCGACATCGCCGACGAGTACGACCTGCCCGAGGAGGGCTCGGACGAGCCCACGGGCGCCCTGCTCGCGCCCGGGCGCTCCATCGCCGTCCCCGCGTTGCTGCGCGCCCACGAAGTGGAGGAGCGCACCGGCTTCCAGATGCCGGAGGGGCCCTACGAGACGCTCGCCGGGCTGCTGATCAGCAGGCTCGGCCGCCTGCCCGACCCGGGGGACAGCGTGGTGGTGAACGGCTGGACGCTCAGGGCCGACACCGTGCGCCGGCACCGCATCGAGCAGATCACGCTGACCGCCCCGGACGCGGAGGAGGACCGATGACCATTCTGGACGCCCTGGCCATCGTGGTCCTGCTGACGGTCAACGGGTTCTTCGTCGGCGCCGAGTTCGCGCTGATCTCCGCGCGCCGCACCCAGATCGAGCCGGCCGCCAAGGAGGGTTCCCGGCGGGCGCGGGCGGTGCTGGCCGCCATGGACGCCGTGCCGCTGATGCTCGCCGCCGCGCAGCTCGGCGTGACCCTCGCCTCGCTGGCTCTGGGCGCCGTCGGCGAGCCGGTCCTCGCGCACGCGCTGGAGCCGCTGTTCGCCGCGCTCGGGCTGCCGCCCGGCCTGGTCCACCCGACGGCGTTCGCCCTGGCCATGATCATCGTGGTGTCCGCGCACGTGATCATCGGCGAGATGGTGCCGAAGAACCTCGCCCTGTCGGGCCCCGACCGCGCCGCCCTGTGGCTGGTGCCCACCCTGCGCGTCGTCGCCCGCGCGACCCGGCCGCTGCTGGTCGTGGTGAACGCCATCGCGGCGGGCGTGCTGCGGGCGCTGCGCATCCCGCGCACCGAGGAGGTGCGGTCGGTCTTCACCTCCGACGAGATGCCCGCGCTGATCCAGGAGTCGCACCGGCACCGGCTGCTGGACCGGGACGAGCACGACCGCATGATCGCCGCCCTGGCCCTGTACGCCCGGCCGGTGGAGTCGGTCATGGTGCCGATCGGCGAGGTGGTCAGCGTGCCGGCCACCACCCGGGCGGCCGAGCTCGAGCAGTACGCCGGCCGGTACGGCCACTCGCGCTTCCCGGTGAGCGGGGCGGCCGGGCGGCTGGGCGGCTACCTCCACGTCCTGGACGCGCTCAACGGCCACGCGCCGGACGAGCCGCTGCCGGTCCGCGAACTGCCGCACGTCGGCCGCCGGACGACCATGGCGGACGTGCTGGCGACGATGCGCCGGCGCCGGGCGCAGCTCGCCGCGATCACCGCCGACGACGGCACGGTGGCCGGCATCGTCACCCTGGAGAACGTCATCACCGGCCTGCTGCACCACGCCCACGAAAAGCCACCCGGCTGACGACCGAGCGCCGCGCACGGGGTGACCTGACCGTCACGAGCGGTCCGCCGGGCGGGCGCCGGCCACGAGTGTCCGGACCGTGACGGGCCGTCCGCCGGGCGGGCGCTGCCTGCGGGTGACCGGACCGTGACGGGCGGTCCGCCGGGCGGCGCCGCCCGCGGGTGACCGCACGGTGACGGGCGGGCCACGACGTGCCGCTCATCGGGTGAAAACCGCCGGAGGCGGGTTAGACCCGCGGGCATCGCGGGTAGCCAGCCGCGAATGCAGGTCGCGACCCTCCCGCCGCCCCCGCCCACCATGCGTCCGACCCCGCGTCGCACGCGGCAGTCCTGGCTGGACGCCCTTCGCGGGTTCGCCGCGCTGGTGGTGGTCTTCGAGCACTCGCTGGACCCGCTGCTCCCGGAGATCCGCGGGGTGATCAGCCCCTGGTTCGACTTCGGGCAGTACGGCGTCCTGGTGTTCTTCCTGGTCAGCGGCTATGTCGTACCGATCTCGCTGGAGCGGCGCGGCGACGTCCGCGCGTTCTGGATCACGCGCGTGTTCCGCCTGTACCCGCTGTGGGCGCTCGCCGCCGCGGCGGGCGCGGCCTTCGCGGTCGCCGGGGTCTACACCACACTGCCCGGCCAGATCGCCGACCGGCCGTGGACCGCCGCGCTCGCGCACCTCACGATGCTGCAGGACCTGCTGCAGGTGCCGGGCGTCGTCAACGTCTTCTGGACACTGTCCTACGAGATGGCCTTCTACCTGCTGGTGACGGCGATGTTCGTGCTGGGCGCGCGCGGGACCGGGACCCGGGCCTCGCTGGCGTTCGCGGTGGGCGCGCCGATCGCGGGCGCGCTCGTGCCCGCCGGGCTGCTGTCACGGGGGCTCGGCGTGGAGGCGGTCGTGGCCGTCGCCGCGGCGGTCCTGGCCGGCGGGTTCGCCGCCGTGCTGGCCGGGCGCCCGGAGGTGCGGCGGCACGGGGCCGTGGCCCTCGCCGTCCTGGCCGTGGCGCTGCTCGCCCTCAACAGCAGGGTGGGCGCCTGGCAGAGCCTGGCGATCATGGCGACGATGTTCGGCGGCACGGCCCTGCACCACATGGAGCGCTCGGCCGCCCTGCGCGCGCGGTGGGGCTGGGCGATCTGCCTGGTGCCGGTGCTGGCGGTCGCCGCCGCGGTGTGGCTCGGGCCCGGCTGGGGCATGCCGGAGGCCGATCAGCAGGCGTTCAAGTGGAGCTGGTCGACCGCCATGATCGGGGCCTGGCTGACCTTCGCCACCGGTCTCGCCCTGCGCCGGCGCGCCATTCCGCCCGTGCTCGCCTGGCTGGGCCTGGTCAGCTACTCGATCTATCTGCTGCACCCGCTGGTGCTCCAGGTCGTCCGGCGGATCACCGTCGATCCCTCGGCGATGACGATCGGTGTGCGGCTGGCCTGGGAGGCGGCGCTGTTCGCCGCCGTGGTCGCCTGTGCTGCCCTGGGCCACCGTTTCGTCGAGCGTCCGGCCCAGATGATGGGCCGCCGACTCGCCGCCGAACGGCCGGTCAAAATAGCTCAAAACCGATGATTTCCTGCGAATACTGCGACACGTCACCACAAAGATGACGGCCATGGCTAGACTGGCTCGCGGCTTGCCGGGCGGGTGGATCCGGCGCCTGTAGTCGGCGTGTGGCCAGAGGCCACCAGCCCTGGCCATTCCGTGGGGACAATGAACGGCGGGCTTGTCGATGTGCGCCCTACCCATCCCGTGGAGCCGCCTCTGGGCGGGACCCGGGGTGGCGCCAAGGGGCTGTGGAAACCGTGGCTGTGGTGCCTGGTCGCGGCGGTCGCGGGCGTGTCGCTCGCGGCGGGCGGGACGCTGGTCGGCGCCTACACCAAGCTGAGCGGCAACATCAAGCACGTGAACGTCGACGCCAAGGATCTCGGCACCCGCCCCGCGAAGGTGAGCAAGGCGCTGAACATCCTGATCGTCGGCTCGGACACCCGCGCGGGCGCGAACGTCAAGTACGGCCACAGGGAAGTCGGCGAGCGCACCGACACGATCATCCTCGCACACATCTCGCCCGACCGGGGCAACGCGCTGCTCATCAGCTTCCCGCGCGACTCGCTGGTGCAACTGCCGGCCTGTGCGCCCAAGAACGGCCTGACCGGCCAGCGCCCGCACGTCGGGATGATCAACGAGTCGTTCAACTTCGGCGGCATCGGCTGCACCTGGAAGACCATCGAATCGCTCACCGGCATCCACATCGACCACTTCGCCAAGGTCGACTTCACCGGGTTCAAGAGCATGGTCAACGCGCTCGGCGGCGTCGAGATCTGCGTGCCCAAGCCGATCAACGACGTCAAGGCCATGCTGCACCTGCAGGCCGGCCGCCAGCTCGTCAAGGGTGAGGAGGCGCTCGGCTACGTGCGCGCCCGCTACAGCCTGGGCGACGGGTCCGACATCGGCCGCATCCAGCGGCAGCAGATGTTCATCGCCTCGATGATCAAGAAGGCGATGAGCGGCGCCACCCTCACCGACCCCGCCCGCCTGTTCCACTTCCTGGACGCGGCCACCAAGTCCGTCACCACCGACCCCCAGCTCACCGTCGGCGTCATGAAGGACCTGGCGACCAGCGCCCAGGGACTCGCGGCCGGCGACATCCGCTTCGTGACGACGCCGTGGCGCTACTCCCTCACCCAGCCCGGCCGGGTCGAGTGGGTCCAGCCGCAGGCCAGGCAGCTCTTCCGGCTGGTGGCGACCGACACCAAGATCAAGGGCTCGAACGTCAAGACCGGCCGCCAGACCACCAAGATCCCGAAGTCCAAGATCCAGATCTCGGTGCAGAACGGCACCTACCGCAGCGGCCTCGGCGCGCAGGTCGCCGCGGCGCTGGAGCAGCGGGGCTACAGCGTCGTGAAGGTCGGCGACCTGAAGAAGAAGCCCTACGCCAAGACGACGATCAGATACGCGGCCGACGGGCAGACCCGGGTGCCTACGCTCGCCGGCGACCTCGTGCTCTCGCGCAACCTGCCGGTCACCGATGTGAAGACGGCGCGGCTCGTGCTGGTCATCGGCGCCGACTGGAAGGGCCTCAAGCCGATCGCGACCTCCGAGGACGACCTCAAGGGCATCGACGCGACGCAGGACTCCTGCTCCGACACCTGACCCCGGGAACTGCCGTCCCGGCCGCCCGCAGGACTCCTGCTCCGGCACCCGGCGCCCGGCAGGACTCCTGCTCCGGCACCCGGCACCCCGCGGGCCGCGCGCCACCGCGCCGCCGGCTAGTTGGATCCGCGCCGTCCGGGGTACGGGAACGGGCATGTGCCACTCTCCGCGATCCATGCGGCGAGATCCGGCACGGCGGGCCGGGTCCGCCATGGGGAGCCCGAACGGCACGGGGGCGGGCGAGTGCCCGGCGTCACACAGGGACGGTGAAGGATGCGACGCGGAGTCATCTTCGACATCGACGGAACGCTGGTCGACACGAACTACCTGCACGTGGTGGCCTGGTGGGAGGGCTTCCGGCGGCAGGGCCATGACATCCTGATGGTGGACGTCCACGGGGCCATCGGGCGGGCCGACCAGGCGCTCATCGACTATCTGCTGCCCGGGGCGACCTCGGAGGAGGCCGAGGCGATCTCGGCGACGCACTCCAGGCTCTACAAGCCGCGCATGGACGAGGTGCGGCCGGTGCCGGGGGCGGGCGAGCTGCTCAAGGCGGTCGCCGCGCGCGGCCTGATCGTCGTGGTGGCGACCAGCGCGCCCAAGGACCAGGCCGAGCGGCTGATCGCCGTGACCGGCGCGCAGGACGCGGTCTCCGAGATGGTCCACGCGGACGACGTCGACAAGTCCAAACCCCATCCCGAACCCGTGCGGCAGGCACTGGAGAAGGCCGGCCTGCGCCCGCAGGACGCCGTCATGCTGGGCGACTCCGTCTGGGACATGCTGGCCGCCCGCTCGGCCAAGGTGACCTGCGCGGGCCTGCGCTCCGGGGGCATCGACACCGCCTCCCTGGTGGAGGCCGGGGCCGAAGCCGTCTACAAGGACTGCCATGATCTCCTCAGCCACCTGGAGGACAGCCCGATAGGACGACTTCTCCGGAATTGATCCGGCCGATGCCCGGGTTACCTAGATGGCCCAGCGTGGGGGTTCCCTCACTCCATCGAACCGGGTGGGCACGCACGGCGTATTGCCGGATCAGAAGGAGAGTGATCGGACATGGCACAGCAAGCGGTCATCGGTGTGACAGGGCTAGGGGTCATGGGCCGCAATCTCGCCCGCAACTTCGCCCGCCACGGGTACACGGTCGCCGTCCACAACCGGACGAGCACCAAGACCAAGGCGCTGATGGACGAGTTCGGCCACGAGGGAGAGTTCATCCCCGCGGAGACGCCCGAGGCGTTCGTCGCCTCACTGGCCCGGCCGCGCAAGATGGTGATCATGGTTCAGGCCGGCGCCTCGACGGACGCGGTGATCGAGGAGTACGCGCCGCTGCTCGAACCCGGCGACATCCTGATCGACGGCGGCAACGCCCACTTCGCCGACACCCGGCGGCGGGAGAACGCGCTCCGCGACCGGGGGATCCACTTCGTCGGCGTCGGCATCTCCGGCGGCGAGCAGGGGGCCCTGGAAGGCCCGAGCATCATGCCGGGCGGGTCGCCCGAGGCCTACGAGTCGCTGGGCCCGATTCTGGAGGACATCGCGGCCAAGGTCGACGGCGTCCCGTGCTGCACCTACGTCGGGCCGGACGGCGCCGGGCACTTCGTGAAGATGGTGCACAACGGCATCGAGTACGCCGACATGCAGCTCATCGCCGAGGCCTACGACCTGCTGCGCAGGGCGTCGGGGATGTCGCCCGGCGAGATCGCCGAGACCTTCCGCACCTGGAACGAGGGCCGGCTCGGGTCCTACCTCATCGAGATCACCGCCGACGTGCTCTCCCACGTGGACCGGGCCACCGGCAGGCCCTACGTGGACGTGGTGCTCGACCAGGCCGAGCAGAAGGGCACCGGCCGGTGGACCGTGCAGGCGGCCCTCGACCTCGGCGTCCCGGTCACCGGCATCGCCGAGGCGGTCTTCGCCCGGTCGCTGTCCGGCCACGTCGACATGCGGGGCGCCGCGCGCGAGCTCGCCGGCCCCTCCGGCGGCGGGCTGGACCACTCCTTCGCCGACGCCGTCGAGCAGGCCCTGTACTCCTCGAAGGTCGTGGCCTACGCGCAGGGCTTCAACGAGATCCAGGCGGGCAGCGCCGAGTACGGGTGGAACATCGACCTCGGCGCGATGGCCACCATCTGGCGGGGCGGCTGCATCATCCGGGCCAAGTTCCTCGACCGCATCCGCGAGGCCTACGAGGCCGACCCGGGCACCCCCACCCTGCTGACCGACGCGCGGTTCGCCGCCGAGGTCGGCGCCGCCCAGGACGCCTGGCGCGACGTCGCCGTCACCGCGACCAAGAACGGCATCCCCGCTCCCGGTTTCGCCAGCTCCCTGGCCTACTACGACGGGCTGCGCGCCGACCGGCTGCCGGCGGCGCTGATCCAGGCGCAGCGGGACTTCTTCGGCGCCCACACTTACCGCAGGACCGACCGCGACGGGGTGTACCACACCCACTGGGAGCTGCCGGACCGTCCCGAGGCCCGCGTCGACGTCTGACGGCCGCGCCGCGGCCCGCGTCGACGTCTGACTGTCGCGCCGCGGCCCGCGAGAGGAAGGGGCGCGCCACCGCCGGGAGGACGACCGCGTGAGCGGCGCGCCGCGCTCTGAAGACGAGCAGGGGAACGGCGCGCCGCGGTTCAGGGGTCCCTGCGGACGCGGCGTTCCTGCTCGGCGATGAGCGCGGCGAGGGTGGCGGCGTCGTCGGCGTCGACGGTCCGCCACACCCCCGCCGCCTCGATCGCGTCGTCGAACCGGAGGCGGGTCGCCCAGAAGCGGCCGGCGTCCGAGCGGAACACGATCCACCCGGGCGCGTCCGCCGGCGGGCGGCTCACCTCGCCCCCTCGTGCGGGCGTCCGGGTAAGGACGGCCGGCGGGCGGGAAGGGTGCTGAGCTGTCGCACTTGAGTGCACCTCGCTTGCCCATCAAATCCGCTCAAGGCACACCATGCACGCATATCGGCCTGCCATTTACGGCGTCATCGGTCTGCGCGAGTGACATCCGCGCTACGGTCAGTGTGAGGGTTCGATGACGCGGTGTCACCGTTTCCGTGATGCCGCACGGCGTTGCCGCAACAGCTGGAGTGGCCATGATCGTCGGTGCCGATCTGCGCGCGGCCCGCCGCGACGCCGGCCTCAGCCTGGGGCAGCTCGCGGCCAGAACGGGCGTTTCCGCAGGTCACCTGAGCCGGGTGGAGCGCGGGGACCGCGAGGTGACCCCCTCGCTCGTCCTGCACTACCAGACCGCTCTCGGGCCCGCGGCCACCGCCCTTGCCGCACTTCTTGACTCCGATAGCGGTGCGCCTGAAAAGGGTACCGTCGATGACATGAAGCGCAGGGGCTTACTCTCAGTCATCGCCGCGGCGTCCATGGGAGTCGCCGCCGGCGAGCCGGTGACGCGCCTCCTCGACGGCCTGGCCGGCGACCTGCCGACCAGGGTCGGCTTACCCGAGGTGCACGCCGTCGAGGCCGCCGCCGACCTCTACATGCGCATGGATCTCGCCCGCGGAGGCGACGCGGCGATCGCGATGGCCCGCGGCACGCTCGAATGGGCGGTGAAGCTGCACGACCGCCCCATGGCCGAGCCCACGCGAGAACGGCTCTCCTCCGCCGTCGGGCTGCTGGCCGACCGTCTGGGCTGGGCCACCTACGACCAGGGCAGGGCCGAGCGGGCGGCGCGCATCCTCACCTTCGCCCTCGACTCCGCGGCCCGCGGCGCCGACCGCGACCTGCGGGCGCACACGATGCTCGACCTGTCGGTCACCCTCACCGACCTCGGCAGCCCCCGCGACGGCGTCGAGATCCTCCGCCTCGCGCTCGGCGACGAGCGCATCTCCAGTGCAGAGCGGGCCAACCTCCACGCCGTCGCCGCCCGCCACTGCGCCACCGCCGGCGACCGGGCCGCCGGGCTGCGCCACATCGGGCTCGCCGAGGAGGCCCTGGGCCGCGCCGAACCGGCGCTCGCGCCCGACTGGGCGCACCACATCACCGTCGCCCCAGGCCACCACGACAGCGCGCTCGGCCTCGCGCTGTTCCAGCTCGGCGAGGACGCGCGGGCGCGCGACCACCTGACGGCGGCGCTCGGCCGGCTCGGGGAGAGCCGCACGCGCACCGGGCTGCGCTGCCTCATCCGCCTGGCGGTGCTGCGCGTCCGCGAGGGCGACCGCGACGCCGGCGCCGAGCAGGCCAGGCGCGCGGTCGCGCTGGCGGCGGAGGTGCGCTCCACCCGGGTCGCCGGCGACCTGCGCATGATGGTCGACGGCGTCCGCGCGTGCGGCATGACCGACCTGGCCCGTGAGCTGGCCCGTTCTCTTCCCCCCTCTGACGGGCCCGCCGTCCGGCCGGTCACCGCGACCCCCGAGTCCGCTAGCCTCGCCTGAAGCGCGGTCCGCCGACGATCGCCGGATGACCGCGAGAGGCGGGCGGCGCCGCGCGAGACCCCCGCCACGCGTGGCCGCCGGTCCTCCGCTTCCGGCCGCCCTCCCCCGGAAGGTGTTGTGCATTGATCGGCTGGTTCGAGGCGCTCGTGCTGGGTCTGGTGCAAGGGCTGACGGAGTTCCTGCCCATCTCCTCCAGCGCGCACATCAGGGTGGTGTCGGCGTTCTTCGGCTGGCACGACCCGGGCGCCGCCTTCACCGCGGTGATCCAGCTCGGCACCGAGACGGCCGTGCTCATCTACTTCCGCGCGCGCATCTGGGAGATCATCTCCACCTGGACGCGGTCCCTGTGGACGCCCGCGCTGCGGCAGGAACCGCCGGCGCGCATGGGCTGGTACGTGATCGCGGGCAGCGTCCCGATCGGCGTGCTCGGCCTGGCGTTCCAGGACACGATCGAGACCACGCTGCGCGACCTGCGCCTGGTGGGCGGGTGCCTGATCGTCTTCGGCCTGCTGCTCGCGGTCGCCGACCGCATGGCGCGCAACGAGCTGATCCTGGACAAGGACCTCAACCTGCCGCATGCCCTGACCTACGGCCTGGCCCAGGCTCTGGCCCTCATCCCGGGCGTCTCGCGGTCCGGCGGCACGACGGGCGCCGGCCTGCTGCTCGGCTACCGCCGCGAGGAGGCCGCCGAGTACTCCTTCCTGCTCGCGATCCCGGCCGTGCTCATGTCGGGCGTCCTGGAGCTGTTCAAGATCGGGGAGGGCCGGGCGCCGAAATGGGGGCCGACGATCGTGGCCACCGTGGTGTCCTTCGTCGTCGGCTACGCCGTGATCGCCTGGCTCATGCGGTACATCAGCACCCACCGCTTCACGCCGTTCATCGTCTACCGCGTCGCCGTCGGCGTCCTGGTCATCGCCGCCGTGAGCACCGGGCTCATCCCCGCGACCTGAGCCGCGCGCACCGGCCGCGCCGCTGATGCGTCCAAGTTCGGTAGATTGCCGACAACGGGGGTCATTCGATGACACTAAGGGGCGCGATGAAGGCCCGGATATCGGGCGTCGCGACGCATCTGCCCGAGCACACCATGACCAGTGATGAGGTGGAGGCGCGGATCCAGGGGTACGCTCCGCACCGCGGCGTCATCGAGCGGATGACCGGCGTCGTGCGCCGGCACGTGGCGTCCGACGACCAGCAGGCCTCCGACCTGGCCGTGGCCGCCGCGCGCCTGCTGGACCACCGCGACGCCGACCTGCTGATCTTCGCCTCGGCCTCGCAGGACATGGTGGAGCCGGCGACCGCGCACATCGTGGCGGCGAAGCTCGGGCTGTCGTGCCCGGTGTTCGACGTCAAGAACGCCTGCAACAGCCTGCTGAACGGGCTTCAGGTCGCCGAGGCGCTGATCCGCACGGGGGCGCATCGCAAGGTGCTGGTCTGCACGGGCGAGATGCCCTCCCGCGCGGTCCGCTGGCGGGTCGAGGGGCGGGCGCAGTTCGTGGACGCCTTCGCGGGATACACGCTGTCGGACGCCGGAGCGGCGGTGCTGGTCACCGCGGACGCCGACCGCGGCATCTTCTACCGCGACTTCTCCGCCGACTCCAGGGCATGGGCGATCGGCACGCTGCCCGGCGGCGGCTCGGCCCACCCGCGCGACCCCGAGTACTCCTACTTCCGCGGCGACGGACGGCGGCTGAAGGAGGCGTTCGAGCTGGTCGGACCGGACATCTTCCTGGACGCGCTCAAGCGCACCGGGCTCACCTGGGAGGACTTCTCCCTGGTGGCCGTGCACCAGGTCGCCCTGCCCTACCTGGCGGTGCTCACCCAGGCGCTGGGCATCCCCGAGGACCGCCTGGCGGTGACGCTGCCCGAGCACGGGAACTGCGCCTCGGCCACCCTGCCGCTCCAGCTCTGCGCGGCCGGCGCCCGGCCCGGCGACCGCGTCGCGCTGCTCGGTCTCGGCGGCGGCGTCAGCCTCGGCGTCCTGTTCGCGGACCTGTGACGGCCGGCGCCATGGACCTGTGGGTGGTCATCCCCGCGTACAACGAGGCCACGGGCATCGAGGCCACCCTGCGCGCGCTCGAGGCGCAGGACGATCCCGCCTTCACCGTGCTCGTGGTCGACAACATGAGCACCGACGGCACCGCTGAGGTGGTGAAGTCCTATGCCGCCACGTCTTCGATGGCCATCCGGGTCGTCCAGGAGTCCCGCAAGGGCACCGGCGCCGCCTCCGACACCGGCGTGCGGCACGCCATCGCCCAGGGAGCCACCCACCTGGCCAGGACCGACGCCGACTGCGTGCCGCGCCGCGACTGGGTGCGGGCGATCAGGCGGGCCTTCGGCGAGGGGCTCGAGATGGTCGGCGGCAAGCTGCGCCCCCGCACCGACGAGTTCCCGCTCAAGCTGTGGGAGCGGCGCCTCATCCCGTTCGTGGTCGGCGTCGCCGCCGCGTTCGGCCGCCTGCGTCCCGGCAACCGCGACGCCGCCTACCTCGGGCCCTACGTCATGATGCCCGGCGCCACGCTGGCCATCACCGCCTCGCTCTACGAGCGGTCGGGCGGCTTCCCCCGCACGGCGATCGAGGAGGTGCACGAGGACCGCGCGCTGGTCAACCGGGTGCGCAAGGTGACCGGCGCGTACGCCTCGCGGCGGGACGTGGTCGTGTACGGCTCGGTGCGCCGCCTGCGCGCCTACGGCCTGGCGGGCACGCTGGCCTGGTACGCCGACCACCACTACCGTCCCGACGTCGTCGACGTCCGATGAGCGCCACGGCGAGCGCCCGCCCGCGCCGGTGGGCGCCGGACGGCGCCTCCCACGAGACCCGCCTCCACCTGGCCGCCCATCCGTTCGCCTACCCGCTGATGCGGCTGCTCGCCCGGCTCGGCCCGGTGGTGCGGCTTCCCGGCCTCGGCGTCGTGGTCAACGACGCCGCGACCGCCCGCGCCGTGCTGATGGACGAACGCTTCCGCAAGGACGGCCCCGGCTCTCCCGGCGACCTGTGGACGCCGGTGCTCGGCCCGTCCGTGCTGCTCAACATGGAAGGCGAGGCGCACGCCGCGCTGCGCCGCAAGCTGGCGCCGCTGTTCACCCCCGCCCAGGTCGCCTCGCTGGTGGACCAGGTGCTCCGGGCGCCGCTCGCCGGGCTGTCGGAGCGGCTGGCGCGCGGCGAGGCGGTGGACCTGGTGGCGGAGACGCGGCTGATGGCGGGCGCGGTGATCTGCCGGCTGATCGGCATGGGCGAGGTCTCCCCCGGCGACGCGCGGGCCATGTACGCCGACGGCGAGCGCATCGTGTCCATGGTGTCGCTGCGCTCGCGCCGGCTGTCCGCGCGGCAGGTCGCGCTCGCCCGCGGGGTGCTGGACCGCGTCGGCGACATCGCCGCGGCGGCCTACGAGCGGGGCGAGGAGACGACGGTCATGGGCCGCATGCGGTCCCTCGGCCTGTCCGCGGCCGAGGCGCGCGGCGCGGCGGGCGCGTTCTTCCTCACCGGCACCGAGACGGTGGCGACGTTCGTCCCCCGGCTCGTCGCGCTGCTGCACGACGCGCGGTCCCGGCCGGCCGGGCCGCTGGAGCTGGACCGGGCGATCGAGGAGGCGATGCGGGTCACCACCCCGACGCCGGTGATGCTGCGCTCGGTCGCCGCCCCCGCCCGCGTCGGGCGGGTGCCGGTGCGGCCGGGCGACCGCGTGCTCATCGTGACCCACAACTGCGCGCGCGCCTACGGCCCGTTCGACCCTGCGCGGACGCACCCGCCGGAGCTGCGCCGCCTGTGGTTCGGGGCCGGCCCGCACTTCTGCATCGGCTACCCGCTGGCGCTGGCCGAGATCCGCGCGATCGCCGGCGCCGTCCTGGCGCACGATGTCCGGGTGAGCGGCCGCCGCGCGGCGCGCGGCGTGCTCATCCCCACCTACCGGCATCTGTGGATAAGGGCGGTGCCCGCGTGAACGACCTTCGGACGGCGGCGACTTCGCACGGACACCATCCCGGTGACACCGGCCCCGCCGGCGACCTCCCGACGAGGCGGGTGCCCGCGTGAACGACGTTGTCACCGGCGTCCTCGAGACCGCCCGGCGCGCTCCCGGCGGTGTCGCGGTCATCGACGGGCGTGGCGCGACGCTGACGTACGGCGAACTCCGGCGCCGGGTCCTCGCCGTCGCGGGGGCCATGACCGGGCTCCGGCCGGGCGACGGGGTGCTCTTCGCGGCGCGTCCGGGCCCCGATGCCGTGGCGCTCGCCCTCGGCGCGGTGGCGGCCGGAGGGATGTTGGTCCTCGCCGACCCCGGCCTCGCCCCCGACGTGGCCGCCGCGCGGCTGGCCACCGCCGTGCCGGCATGGGTGGTCGCCGACTCGGTGGCATACACGCTGAGCGGGCCCCTGCGTGCTCTGGCCCGTCATCGCGGGCTGTCGCTGCCGCACCTGCGCGACCCCGCCCCTGGCCGTCCGGTGCGCCATCTGTACGCCGGCCCGTGGCTCCCCGGCGTCCCCCGCGACGCCATACCACTGCGCGCCGTGTACCGCGCCTCTTCGCCTCACCCTGCGCCGCTGGAGGGAGCCGGCCCGTTCGAGGACCCGGGCCCTCCCGGCCGCGACGGTCCGGCCGCGCGGCCGGACCAGCCGGCCGTGGTGGCGTTCACCTCGGGCACGACGGGACGGCCGCGCGGCGTCGTCCATACCCGGGGGTCGCTCGCCGAAGGGTCCGCGTCGTTCGGCTCGGCGGTCCCGCTGGCCCCCGGCGACGTCGTGCACACCGACCAGCTCATGCTGGGCCTGCCCGCCCTCATGGCCGGCGCCACCTGGTCGCTGCCCGGCGCACGGCCGTTCGCCCGCGAGCTGGCCGAGCGGGGCGCCACCCACGCCTTCTGCGTCCCGGTGCGGCTGGACCGCATCCTGCGGGAGGACGACCGGCTTCCCGGCACCCTGCGCTGTCTGCTGCTCGGCACGGCCCCCTCCCCGCCCGCCGTACTGCGCCGCGCCCGCGCCGCGGCCCCGCGCGCCCAGATCTGGTCGGTGTACGCGATGACCGAGGCCCTGCCCATCGCGATCGTCTCCGCCGAGGAGAAACTGGCCTGCCGGGAGGGCGACCTGCTGGGCGCGCCGCTCCCCGGCGTCGCCGCGCGGATCGCCGCCGACGGGGAACTGTACATCTCAGGACCGCAGCTCGCCCGCGGGTACCTCGGTGAACCGCCGCTGCGAGAGGTGGCCACCGGAGACCTGGCCCGCCTCGACGAACAGGGCCGGCTCATCCTGCTCGGCCGCAAGAAGGACATGATCCTGCGGAACGGGGTGAACATCTACCCGGGCCTGTACGAGCCGGCGCTGGCCGCGCTGCCCGGCGTGGCGGAGGCGGCCATCGTGGGCGTCGCCGACCCCGAGACCGGTGACGAGGAGGTCGTGCTCGCCGTCCGCCCCGACGAGGGCTTCGACGCGGCGGCGCTGCGCCGTGCCCTTCCGGACCGGGTGGACGCCGGGGCGCTGCCCGACCGGGTGGAGGTACTGCCCGACTTCCCCCGCGCGGGCCGGACGGACAAGCTCGACCGCGCCCGCCTGCGCGCGGCGGTCGCGAGACACACCGGCGGCGGTCGATGAGGATGGCGGTCACCGGGGCGTCGGGATTCGTGGGCGGGGCGGTGTGCAGGGCCGCGACGGCGGCGGGATGGGAGGTCCACGCCTTCGGCCGCCGCTCCCACGTGCCCATGAGGATGACGGGCGCGGTGCCGGGCGGTCACCGGGGAGCGGCCGTGTCACCGCCGTCCACGGGCACCATGGCGCCGTACCGTTCGTGGGACATCACCGGGGCGCCGCCCGATGAGCTGCCCGAGGTGGACGCGGTGGTGCACTGCGCGGGCAGCGTGACCGACTGGGGCCCGGCCCGGGAGTTCTTCGAGGTGAACGCCCGGGGCACGCTGCGGGTCCTGCGGGCCTTCCCCGGCGCCCGGTTCGTCCACGTCAGCACCGCCAGCGTGTACGACCCGTTCCGGCCGACCGTGATGGCGCGCGAGGACGAGTGCCGGGCCGCGCGGCACGTCAACGCCTACGGCGCCTCCAAGGCGCTGGCCGAGCGGCTGGTGCGGGACTCGGCGGTGGTGCTGCGGCCGCACGCCGTCTACGGCCCCGGCGACCGCACGCTGCTGCCCCGGCTGCTCGGCGCGGTCCGGGGCGGCCGTCTGTGGGCCGTCGGGGACGGACATCAGCGCATCAGCCTGACCTCGGTGGAGAACCTGGCCCAGGCGTGCGTGCTCGCCGCCGCCGGTCCGGTGGCGGCGGGGGTGTTCAACGTGACCGACGCCGAGCCGGTCGTGCTGGACGACGCCCTGCGGTGGTTCCTGCGAGAGCGGGGCGTCACGGCGCGCCCGGCGTACCTGCCCGCCGCCGTCGCCCGGCCTCTGGCGGCCGCCGCCGAGACCGCCTTCCGCGTGCTGGGACGCCCGGACCCGCCGCGCCTCACCCGGTACGCCGCCGGCCATCTCGCCGTGGAGCGCACGCTGGACATCACCGCGGCCCGCGAGCGCCTCGGATACCGTCCTTCTCCGACGTCCTTCCGCGGAGCGGCGCACTGGTGAACCCGCTGGCCGTGGCCCAGTGGATCACAATCTGTCATGACAAGTATTGACAATGGGCATTGCGGGATCGATGCGCAAATGCGACGGTCGAGATGACCGTTCGCGATGGGGAAGCGAACCGACCAGAGGGGCGCCACCGTGTCAGATCTCCCGCAGATGCCGTTCCAGCGCCGCCACAAGCTCGACGTGCCGCCGACGTACCGCGAACTACGGGAGCACGCGCCGATCACCAGGGTCCGCACGCCGGTCGGTGACGAGGTGTGGCTGGTCACCGGCTACGAGGACGTCCGCCGGATGTTCGCCGACGACCGCCTCGGCCGCTCGCACCCCGACCCCGCCTCGGCGGCCAGGGTGTCGGGATCGGTGATGCTCGGCGGCCCGATGGGCGAGTTCGACACCGAGAAGCAGGAGCACCAGAGGATGCGCAAGCTCCTGGCGCCCGCGTTCTCGGCGCGCCGGATGAAGGCGCTGTCCGGCCACGTCCAGGAGCTGGTCGGCGGCCTGCTCGACGAGATGGCGCGCAACGCGCCTCCGCTGGACCTGCACGAGCACCTGTCCTTCCCGCTGCCGGTGCTGGTCATCTGCGAGCTGCTCGGCGTGCCGTTCGAGGACCGCCACCTGTTCCGGGCGCTGTCGGACGGCATGGCCATCACCACCGACCCCGCGGCGTCCTCGGCGGCGATGGAGAAGTTCTCCGCCTACATCCTGGAACTGGTGGAGCACAAGCGCAGGCACCCCTCCGAGGACGTGCTGTCGGACCTGGCCGGGATGGACGCCGACGACACCGAGATCGCCAGACTGGGGGCCGGCCTGCTGTTCGCCGGGCACGAGACGACGCTCAACCGCATCGACTACGGGGTGGTGTTCCTGCTCAGCGACCTCGCCCAGCGCGACGCCCTCGCGGCCGACCCCTCGCTCGCGCCCGCCGCGGTCGAGGAGATCCTGCGCATGACCTCCCCGTCCGACCACGGCCTGCCGCGGTACGCCAAGACCGACATCCAGTACGGCGAGGTGACCATCCGCGCGGGGGAGGCGGTCGTGCTCATCCCCTCGGCGGCCAACCGCGACGAGGGCGTCTTCGCCGACCCCGACGTCTTCGACATCCGGCGCGAGACCTCCGAGCCGCACGTCGCCTTCGGCTACGGCCAGCACTACTGCATCGGCGCCAACCTGGCCCGGGTCGAGTTGACCGAGGTGTTCCGCGCCCTTTTCCAGAGGTTCCCGACGATGGAGCTGGCGGTGCCGGTGGAGGAGCTGCGCACCCGCACGGACCGTCTGACCGGTGGCCTGCTGGAGGTCCCCGTCACCTGGTGACCGCCCGCCGGCCGGCGGAACGCCGGTCCGGCGGTGACCCGCGACCGCTTCGCACGACCGGCGCACGGCCCGGTCGCGCGAAGCGCCTCCGTCGCACCCCCGCCTAACGGCCGTTCCGGTCGAGGCAGCCGGCGCGCGACCAGCGAAACGCGGTTTCCGCCCGATGGTCGCCGTTTCGTCCCGCGGCCACCGGAAGATCTTTCCGGTGTGTCGCGGGCTTACACGGACGTGCCGCCACTCTCCGTTACTAATCTGTTATCGATTACCGACGGAGTGGGAGTTTCGGAAGGCGCGATGCCGATGAGAGGCGATCGGGGTTCCCTGCGGCTGAGCGGGGCGCTCGGGCTCACCCTCGCGGCGGCCCTGGTGTGGGGCCTGGCCCACCTGCTCGCAGGCCGGCGCGCGGCCGGCGCGGCGCTGCTCGCGGCGCAGGTCCTGCTGGTGGCGGGCCTGACGGCGGCGGCCACGGCGCTGCGCCCCGAGGTGCTCGCGCTCGTGGCGCGGCCCGGCCGGCTGGCGGCCCTCGCCGTCGCGGCGGTGCTGCTCGGCCTCGCCTGGGCGACGGTGATCGTCTCGTCCTACCGGCTCGTCCGGCCCCCGGGGCTCGGCGGCCCGGGACGCTCGCTCGGGCGGGCCGCGGTGGGCGTGATGTGCGCCGCCGCCCTGCTGCCCACCCTCTACGCCGCGCGGCTGGCGTACGTGGGCCGCGACGTGGTGACCACGGTGTTCGCCCCGCGCGGCGCCGCCTCCGCCGATCCGTGGCAGGGCAGGTACCGGGTGAACGTCCTGCTGCTCGGAGCGGACGCGGCGGCCCGGCGTCCGGGAGCGCGCACCGACAGCATGTCGGTGGCGGCCATCGACACAAGGACGGGCAGGACGGTGCTGTTCAGCCTGCCGCGCAACCTGCAGCACGTGCCCATGCCCGAGGGGCCGGCGCGGCGGATGTTCCCCGGCGGCTTCGCCGGCGACGGCACGCTCAACCATCCCGGCCTGCTCAACGAGGTGTACCAGTGGGCCGAGGACCACCCGGAGTCGGTGCCGGGCGTCCCGGCGGGACGGCGCGGGCCCGACCTGCTCAAGCGCACGATCGGCGGCATCCTCGGCCTTCCGATCGACTACTACGCGATGGTCGACATGAAGGGCTTCGCGCGGATAATCGACGCGACCGGCGGCGTCAGGGTGACCGTCAAGAACGACATCCCGTACGGCCTCGCGGGCGGCGTGCTGCGGGCCGGCACCCGCAGGCTGAGCGGCGCGGAGGCCCTGTGGTTCGGCAGGTCCCGGTCGGACGGCGACGACTACGTCCGCATGGGGCGTCAGCGGTGCCTGCTGGACGCGGTCGCCCGGCAGGCGGACCCGTTCACGGTGATCAGGAGCTTCGGCCGGCTCGCTGATGCGGCAAAGCGCTACATATCCACAGATATACCTCAAGAATCGCTTCCAGCGTTTATGACCCTTTCTCGCAGGATAAAGGACGCCCCTCTGGAGAGCGTGCAATTCGTTCCGCCGCTGATCGACACGGCCGCCCCCGACTGGGCGCTGATCAGGGAGAAGGTCTCCGAGACGACCGGGGTGCCGCTGCCCGCCTCCACCCGCACGCGGCGAGGCGCCCCCGGCGACCCGGCGGCGAGCGGGTCGCGCGCCTCAGCGACCCCGTCCGTCATATCGTCACAAACGGAACAAACGTCACCTAACGCTTCTTGTAACTGAATCTTATAAATCTCGTTAGGATTCACTCGATCACCACGCTGATCGGGGAGACATGCAGAGCCTGTGGTACGACCGGCCCGCCGACGGGCCGGATGAGCACGACGCGTGGGAACGGCAGGCGCTGCCCATCGGCAACGGCAGGCTGGGCGCGATGGTGTTCGGCCGGCTCGGCTCCGAGCGGCTCGCCCTCAACGAGAGCACCCTGTGGACCGGCGGCCCGGGGTCCAAGGACGCCGGGCCCGGCGGCTACCGGTCCGGCGACTGGCCCGCCCCCCGACCGGGCGTCCTGGCCGAGGTCAGGCGGCGCCTGGCCGAACACGGCCGCCTCGACCCGGTGGAGGCCGCCCACCTGCTCGGCAACCCCGCCGGCCTGGACGGCCGCATCCCCGGCTTCGGCGCCTACCAGCCCTTCGGCGACCTGCTGCTCGACATCGCCTCTCCCGGCGGCGACGTGTCGGACTACCGCAGGGAGCTGGACCTGACGACGGCGGTCGCCACCGTTCGCTACACCGCCGGCGAGGTGCGCTTCACGCGCGAGCACTTCGCCAGTCACCCCGCCCAGGCGGTCGTCGTCCGCCTGGCCGCCGACCGTCCCGGCCACATCTCGCTGACCGTGCGCCTGGCCCCGGGTCCGCTGACCGCGCCGCCGGAGTACGCCGCGGCGGGGGGCCGGCTGACGCTGCGCGGGACGCTGGAGGACAACGGGCTGCGCTACGAGGGCCAGGTCCAGGTGATCGCGGAGGGCGGCGCCCGGACCGACGAGCCCGGCGCGGTCGCCGTCCGGGGGGCCGACGCGGTCACGCTGGTCTTCTCGGCGGGCACCGACTACGCCTGCGCCCACCCCGGCTACCGCGGGGCGCCTCCCGGCGCGGCGGTCACCGCGCACGTGGACCGCGCGAGCGCCCGCCCGTACGGCGAGCTGCGCGCCGAGCACGTCGCCGACCACCGCGGGTTGTTCGACCGCGTCCGGCTCGACATCGGGGGCGGCGCGGCGGGCTGCCCGCCGCCGACCGACCGGGCGCTCGCGGCGTACGGCCGGGGCGGGCCCGGCGACCGTGCGCTGGAGGCGCTGCTGTTCGCCTACGGCCGCTACCTGCTCATCGCCTCCTCCCGGGAGGACTCGCCGCTGCCGGCCGGCCTCCAGGGCCTGTGGAACGACAGCCCCGCCCCGCCCTGGAACGGCGACTGGCACACCAACGTCAACGTGCAGATGAACTACTGGCCGGCCGAGGTGACCGCGCTGAGCGAGTGCGCCGCCCCGCTGACGCGCTTCGTCGACGCGCTGCGCGTCCCCGGCAGGGTCACCGCGGCGACCATGTTCGGCTCCCCGGGCTGGGTGGTCCACTCCAGCACCAACCCCTTCGGGTTCACCGGCGTGCACGACTGGCCGACCGCGTTCTGGTTCCCCGAGGCGGCCGCGTGGCTCGCCCAGCACGTCTACGAGCGCTACCTGTTCGGCGGCGACCTCGCCTACCTGCGCGACCACGCCTACCCCCTGCTCAGCGAGACCGCCGAGTTCTGGCTGGAGAACCTGGTCGAGGACAGCGGCCTGGTGGTCTCACCCGGTCACTCCCCCGAGCACGGGCCCTTCTCGGCCGGCCCCGCCGTCTCCCAGCAGATCGTGTGGGACCTGCTGGCCAACACCGCCGAGGCCGCCGACCAGCTCGGCATCGAGCCGGGCTACCGCGTGCTCAAGGCGCTGGGCGAGCTGGACGAGGGCCTGCGCATCGGGCCCTACGGCCAGTTGCAGGAATGGCGGGACGACTGGGACGACCCCGAGGACACCCACCGGCACCTGTCCCACCTGTTCGCCCTGCACCCGGGCCGCCGCATCCACCCGTGCACGGAGTTCGGCGAGGCGGCGCGGGTGGCGCTGGAGCACCGGGGCGACGCGGGGCCGGGCTGGAGCAGGGCCTGGAAGATCAACCTCTGGGCGCGGCTGCTGGACGGCGACCGGGCGCACCACCTGCTGGCCGAGCAGCTGCGGCACAGCACGCATCCGAACCTGTGGAGCACGCATCCGCCGTTCCAGATCGACGGCAACCTCGGGACGACGGCCGGCGTCGCCGAGATGCTCCTGCAGAGCCACCTCGGGGTGATCGACGTGCTGCCCGCGCCGCCCTCGGCGTGGCCGGACGGCTCCTTCGACGGGCTGCGCGCCCGGGGCGGCCACACGGTGGGCGCCACCTGGCGGGACGGTGAGCTGGTGGAGGTGCGCGTCCTGGCCGGCCATGACGGTGAGGTGCGGCTGCGCAACCCGGCGTTCCTGAACGGTTGCCGCACGCGCGTGCCCTGCGCCGTCGAGGGCGACACCGCCGCCTTCCAGGCGAGCGCCGGCCACGCCTACCGCCTCGCCATCGGCTGACCGGCCTCTCAGCCCCCTCGCAGACATAACGGCATATTTCGTCATATGGGCTGGTAGAGGCCACCGGCCAGGGACACGAAGCGATAACGACAGGCGTCCGAAACCCCGCTCCCGCTTGACATGTGGCTCCGCATGTCGTGTTATGACACCTAACCGACTTATTAAGTAGGAATTAGGGAGAGGTCAATGAGGGTTCGCAGGCTACGAGGGATGGCGGCCGTGGTGGCCGCGGTCGCGGTGACCGCCCTCGCGGCTGCCTGCGGAGGGGATGGGGGATCCTCCGGCGGCGACGCTGCCAAGACCGAGGTCCGCCTCGGCTTCTTTCCGAACATCACGCACTCCACGGCCCTGGTCGGGGTCAAGAAGGGCCTGTTCGCCAAGGCTCTGGGCTCGAACGTCACGCTGAAGACGGCGACCTTCAACGCCGGCCCCGCCGCGACCGAGGCGATCTTCTCGGACGCGGTGGACGCCACCTACATCGGGCCGAACCCGGCGATCAACGCCTGGTCCAAGTCCAAGGGCCAGGCCATCAAGATCGTCGCCGGCTCGGCCTCCGGCGGCGTGTACCTCGTCGTCAAGCCCACCATCAACGACGTCGCCGGCCTCAAGGGCAAGAAGATCGCCACGCCGCAGCTCGGCAACACCCAGGACGTGGCGCTGCGCTACTGGCTTCAGGAGAAGGGGCTGAAGACCGACACCAAGGGCGGCGGCGACGTCTCGATCGTCCCGCAGGAGAACTCCCAGACCCTGCAGACCTTCGCCACCGGCGACATCGACGGCGCGTGGGTGCCCGAACCGTTCGCCAGCCGCCTGGTGCTCGAGAGCAAGGGCAAGATCCTGGTCAACGAGTCCGACCTGTGGCCGGACAAGAAGTTCGTGATCACCCACCTGATCGTCCGGCAGCAGTTCCTCAAGGAGCACCCCGACCTGGTCAAGAAGCTGATCGAGGGGCACGTCGAGTCGACCGCCTACATCAACTCCGACCCGGCGGGCGCCAAGGAGGCGATCAACGCCGAGCTTCAGGACCTCACCGGTAAGCCGCTGAAGCCCGAGGTGCTGGACAGCGCCTTCAAGAACATCACCTTCACCAACGACCCGATCGCCTCCTCCCTGGTCACCAGCGCCGACCACGCGCAGAAGGTCGGGCTGCTGGACCCGGTGGACCTCAACGGCATCTACGACCTCAAGATCCTCAACGAGGTGCTCGCCGCCAAGGGCCAGCAGGCGGTGAACGACAAGTGACCGCGCCCGCCCTCACGGGCGGGCACCCCGCTCATCACGCTCAGCACGGCCCGTCCGGCCCCCGCGGCCGGGCGGGCCGGCCGCCCCGCTCCACCGGCGCCCCCGGACGGACGGGCACCGCAGGTCGAAACAGCCCAAACGGCGCCGACGGCCACCGGCCGGCGGGGGCGCCGGGTGAGGAGTCGAAGTGACAGCTCCGAGCAGGGAGCTGCGCTCCAGCCGGGTCGACGGGCACGAGCCCGCGGTCCGGCTGGACGCGGTCTCCAAGGTGTACGGCAGGGAGTTGCTCGCCCTGGACCGCGTCACGCTGTCGGTGGGCAAAGGCGAGTTCGCCTGCCTGCTCGGCGCGTCCGGTTGCGGCAAGAGCACGCTGCTCAACCTGGTCGCCGGGCTCGACCGCCCGACGGCCGGGACGATCGACACCGGCGGCGCGCGCATCGCGATGATGTTCCAGGAGCCGGCCCTGTTCCCGTGGCTCACGGTCTCGTCCAACATCGAGCTGGCCCTGCGGGTGACCGGCACCGCCCGGAACACCACCAAGAAGGAACGCCGCGCGCGAGCCGCCGAGCTGCTGGAGACGGTCCACCTGGCCGGCTTCGGCGGCAAGCGGCCGCACGAGCTGTCCGGCGGCATGCGCCAGCGGGTCGCCCTCGCCAGGGCCCTCGCCCAGCGGGCCGACGTGCTGCTCATGGACGAGCCGTTCGGCGCGCTGGACGCGATGACCCGCGACCTGCTCCACGACGAGCTGGAGCGCATCTGGCGCGAGCGGGGACTGACCGTCCTGTTCGTGACGCACAACGTGCGCGAGGCCGTCCGACTCGGCGACCGGGTGGTCCTGCTGAGCAGCCGGCCGGGAACCGTCATCGAGGACTACGCCGTCACCCTGCCGCGCCCGCGCCGCACCGACTCCGGCGAGGTCGCCGGTCTGGCCTCCACCATCACCGACCGGCTCCGCCAGGAGGTGCTGCGCCACGCCAGACCGGCGCAGGCGGTGTCCGCGGCCGGCGCCGTCCCCGCGGGAGCCGACCGATGACCGCCGACCTCTCCCAGCACCTCGCCGGACTGGACGCGCTCGAGCTGTCGGGCAAGGAGCGGCGCGGCGTCGCCGCGCGCGTCTGGTCACGGGCATGGCCGATGATCGCGGCGATCTTCCTGGTCTTCGCCATCTGGGAGGTGGTGGTGCTCAGCGGCTGGCGTCCCGAGTACGTCCTCCCCGGCCCCATCACCGTCCTCGGCGAGCTCGGGCACCGCCTCGGCGACGGCGACTTCTACCAGGCCGTCGCGGTGACCATGCGCCGCGCCATCTTCGGGTTCGCGGTCGCCGTCCTTGTGGGGCTGGTGGTCGGCGCGGCGGTGTCCCGGGTGCGCCCGCTGCGCGCGGCGTTCGGCTCGCTGATCACCGGCCTGCAGACCATGCCGTCCATCGCGTGGTTCCCGCTGGCGATCCTGCTGTTCAAGCTGAGCGAGAGCGCCATCCTGTTCGTGGTCGTGCTCGGCGCCGCGCCGTCCATCGCCAACGGGCTGATCGCCGGCGTCGACTACACCCCGCCCATTCTGCTGCGCGCCGGGCACATCCTCGGCCTGCGGCGGCTGGCGCTGTACCGGCACGTCATCCTGCCCGCCTCGCTGCCCTCGTTCCTGTCGGGCCTCAAGCAGGGCTGGGCGTTCGCGTGGCGGTCCCTCATGGCCGGCGAGCTGCTGGTCATCATCGCGCACCAGACCTCGATCGGCGAGCAGCTCGACAACGCACGTGAACTGTCCGACGCACCCGGTCTCCTCGCGACGATGATCGTGATCCTGGTCATCGGCATCGTCGTGGACATGTGCTTCGGTGCGGCCGACAACGCTCTCAGGCGCCGCTGGGGGCTCGACCAGCCGGTCGGCTGATGCGGATCTCCGCCAGGACGCAGTACGCCCTCCGCGCCGCCGCGGAGCTCGCGGCCGCTCCTCCCGGCCCGGTGCCGGCCGAACGGATCGCGAGCTCCCAGGACATCCCCCGCAGGTTCCTGGACAACATCCTGCTCCAGCTGCGGCGCGCGGGGCTCATCGAGAGCCAGCGGGGTCCCGAGGGCGGGTACTGGCTCGCCCGGCCGGCCACCGAGATCACGCTGGCCGACGTCATCCTCGTCGTCGAGGGGGTGCCCTCCCACAGCGAGCGGTTCCCCGGGGTCGCGGGGCCGCTCGCCGAGGTCTGGTCCGCGCTGCGCACCTTCGAGAACGAGACGCTCACCGAGATCACCCTCGCCCACATCGCCACCGGCTCCCTCCCACCCCTCACCGCCCCACCTGTCTGAAAGCGTCGTTCCCGGCGACCCGACCACCGCGTCCGCGCGCTGAGGCGCGTGAACAGCGTCCGTCCGGAGGCGGCCGGACCCCATCAAGCCGCACCGGAGCTCTGCCCAGCCGACGGAGGTCCGGGCCGTTTCGTCTTCACCGGCCCAGTGGTGGTGTCGAGCCACTCGTGGCCAGGGGGCACGGAGTCCCGGCCATGGGGTCTTTCACCGCCACGTTCACGGCTCCCAGGCTGGACGGCCACCCGTTCGCGTACCTGTTCGCGCCGTCGGCATACCCGGACCCTTTCGACCGCGTCCCGCCAGACCACTCGCCGGCACGGTGAACCGAGCGGGACGGCGCGGCGGTGGGCGCCGGCGACCTTCATGCGGGACGGCGTTGTTGGAGCGCGGCGGTGGCGGCAACTGTGGAAGACTTCCCGTCTGCTGACTTCTCGCTCTATCGCCCGCGAAGGGGCATTTTGGATGGGAACACCTGGGCAACTGGTGGTGAAGCGGTACCGGCTGGTGCGAGCCCTCGGGCAGGGCGGCATGGGAATGGTGTGGGAGGGGCACGACACGCTCCTCGACCGGCCGGTCGCCGTCAAGGAGGTCCTGGTCCCGCCCAGGCTCGACTCCCGCCAGCGGCTCCAGATGCTCCACCGGACCTCACGCGAGGCCCGCACGGCGGCGCGGCTCAACCACCGCACCATCGTGGGCGTCTACGACGTGGCCGAGGAGGAGGGGCACCCCTGGATCATCATGGAGCTCGTCCCGTCCCGCTCCCTGGACCGCGTCCTCGGCAGCGAAGGGCCGCTCTCGGTGCCCCGGGCCGCGACGATCGCGAGCGAGGTGCTCACGGCCCTGTCGCTCGCGCACGCCGCCGGCGTCGTCCACCGTGACGTGAAACCGGCGAACATCCTGATCGGCTACGACGGCCGGGTGGTGCTCAGCGACTTCGGCATCGCCACCTCGCTCGGCGACCCGTACGCGCAGCGCAGCGGCACCATAGGGTCGCCCGGTTTCGTCGCGCCCGAGCGCCTCGACGGCGCGCCCGCCGCCCCGGAGGGTGACCTGTGGTCGCTGGGCGCCACGCTGTTCGCGACCGTCGTCGGCCGCCCGCCGTTCGAGAACTCCATGGGGCCGCTCGCCTCGCTGCTCACCCAGGACGCCGAACTGGCCCGGGTGCCCGTCGAACTGCGCCCGGTGCTCGCCGGCCTGCTGGCCAAGGACCCGGCGAAGCGGATGAGCGCGTCGGCGGCGAAGGCCCTGCTGGAGCCGCTCCGCTCACCGGCGGCGACGCCCGCCGCGACCGCTCCGAGACTGGCCGGCCACACCAAGCTGCTGGCCGGCGTGGCGGCGGCCGTGGTGATCGCGAGCGCCGTCGGCGGGTGGGCGATGCTGCGCCCGCCGGACACCACGTCCTCCGGACGGGACGGCGTGCCGTCCACGGAGGCTCCCACGTCGAGCACGCTGTCCACCCGCGCGGCCGCCCCCGCGACGGCGTCACCGGCCCCGGACCGGTTGCGGATGAAGTGGTACGACGCGGACGCGGGCTGGAGGGCCGGCGTGCCGCGCGGCTGGCGACTGTCCGTACAGGACGGCCGGCACACCTGGGCGGCGCCGACGGGCACCGCCTATCTGGGCGTGGAGGTCGTCGATGCCCATGGGCGGGACCCGCTGGACCTGCTCACCGAGGTCGAGACGTCCCTGTCCGGGTCGGTGCGCAAGTACCGCAGGATCCGCCTGGAGAAGCTTCCCACCACCCCGGCGACACCGGCGAGCTTCACACGATCCTCCCCCGCCACCACATCGCCGACACCGGGAGCACCCACGACGCCGGGAGCACCGACGACACCGAGGACACCCACCACGCCCGGAGCATCGGCGACACCGAGGACACCCACCACGCCCGGAGCATCGGCGACGCCGCCGACACCGGCCGACGGCGGCACACCCGGAGTCACCTTGGCCGTGCGCAAGGGCTCCGCTCCCGCCAAGGGCGTGGTCGTCGCGGAATGGGAGAGCACCTGGACCGGCCCCGGATACCACTCATGGGCCGTCAAGGGCGTCCCGTACCACGAGCTGCAGCGGATGATCATCTCTGGCGGCCGGATCAGCGTCATCGACTGGGTGACCACCCGCACCGAGTGGGACCGCCTCGAACCCACCCACGACGCCGTGCTGAAGTACTACCACCCCCCAACCCCCCACCCCTGACGCCCCACCCACCGGCTCCCCGACAGGCGACCGAGGTGGATCCGGGGGTCAGCCGACGTGGACCGGAGGACGGCGGGTGTCGTCGGGTTCGGCTTGGCGGAGGACCTCGCGGGTGAGGGGGGCGACGTCGCCGCCGCCGAAGACCAGGTAGCGCAGGAGTGCGGCGATCGGGTTGCCCTCGGACCAGTGGAAGTAGACGTGCGGCAGCTTGTCCGTCTCGTCGCGGATGTGCAGCAGGACGGCCGCGATCGTGTTCGGGACCGTCGCGGCCTCGACCGTGAGGATCTTGTAGCCGTGGCGCTCCTCGCCCCGCACGCACAGCTCGGAGTGGAACTCCGAGGCGTCCTCGATGGTGACCTCCAGGAAGAGCAGGGGCTCGTCGTCGGGGAGGTGGTTGTTGCGGCGGGTCTCGTGGTCCTTGTCGGCGTACTCCTGCCGGTCGCGGGCGTCGGGCTCGTTGGCGATGATGCGGATCTTCCCGGGCACGTCGATGAGGCGCTTGGCCTCCTCGTCCAGTTCGATGGCGCTGACCCGCAGCTCGGTGGAGCGGGTGGCCCGGGAGATGAGCGAGGTGACGATGATGGCCAGCACGAAGAAGAACGCGATCTTCAACCCGTCGGGGCGCTCGATGATGTTGGCGATCGCGGTGTAGGCGAGGATCAGCGCGACCACGCCGAAACCGACGGTCCTGCGGAGATGGCGCTTCTGCCAGCAGGACAGCGTCACCGCGACGGCGGCCGAGAGGATCAGCGCCAGCACGCCCGTGGCGTACGCGCCGCCCTGCTCTTCGACGCCGGCGTCGAAGAAGACGGTGATGGCGAAGGCGATGGCCGTGAACACCAGCACGAGGGGCCGAACGGCCCTCGTCCAGTCGGGGGCCATGCCGTAGCGGGGAAGATAGCGCGGCACGATGTTGAGCAGGCCGGCCATGGCCGACGCCCCGGCGAACCACAGGATGGCCATCGTGCTCAGGTCGTACACGGTGCCGAACAGGTCGCCGAGATAGGTGTGGGCGAGGTAGGCGAGCGCCCGCCCGCTGGCCTTTCCGCCCTCGTGGAACTCCTTGGCCGGGATGAGCACGCTGGTGGCGAAGCTGCTGGCGATGAGGAACACGCTCATGATGAGCGCGGCGGTGGTGAGCAGCAGTTTGGCGCCCTTGACGCGCTGCGCCAGGTCGCCCTTGACCAGCGGCATCACCGCGACGCCGGTCTCGAAGCCCGACAGGCCGAGCGCGAGCTTGGGCATCACGAACAGCGAGACGGCGATCATGGCGAGCGGCCCTGAGTGCTCGGTGACCAGAGCCTGCCGCCAGTCGCCCACCAGGGCGGGGTGGGCCACCGCCTGCGCGACGGCCGTGACCACCACCACGACGTTCAGCGCGAGGTAGACCGCGACGAGCACGACCGCCAGGCCGATGGCCTCACTGAAGCCGCCGAGGAACACCACGCCGAGCAGGGCGATGAGCAGCAGTGTGATCGGGACCTTCCACCCCTCCAAGAAGTCGGGGACGAAAGGATTCTGCAGGAGGTGGGCCGTCGCGTCGGCGGCCGACAGCGTGATGGTGACGACGAAGGCCGTGGCGACGAACCCGAGCAGGAACAGCACGAGCAGCTTGCCCCGCCACCCGGGCAGCAGGCCCTCGAGCATGGACAGCGAGCCGAGGCCGTTGGGGCTCTCGGCGGCCACCGCGCGATAGGTGGGCAGGGCGCCGAACAGCGTGAGCGCGACGAGCAGCAGCGTGGCGACGGGGGACAACGCGCCGGCGGCCAGCGCGGCGATGCCCGGCTGGTAGCCGAGGGTCGAGAAGTAGTCGACACCGGTGAGGCACATGACCTGCCACCAGTGGTGCTGCTCGTGCGGCGCCGGCTCGGCGTGGTGACCGACGGACTTGCGGTCGGACTGCAGAAGCCCGTGCAACAGCCAGGCACGAAGCTTGTCGTCGGCGCGTTCGTCGGACGCCGGCGGAGTCGAAGTGGCCGCCACCCGTATCACCCTCTCAGTGCTTGGACGACAGGAACCCTACTCAACGCGCGCCGCCCTCAGCCCACCGAATCCACCGGCTGTGGACAGAGAACGTCTTCCCGCGGCTTTTCTCGGACAGAAAGGGCGAACAGCAACCGCGCTTGTGGACAACGCACCGGCCGGCCGCCGGGGACAAGGGACGCTTGCCCGACCGCCGCCCACAGGTTGTGGACGGCCGCCGCGCCGGCCGGGCCAGGACTGCCCGGCGGGCCTCGGACAAGCCTCGGGCAGGGCAAGAGCAGGTGAAAGACGAGCCGGAGGAGCCGGAAGCCGACGAGGAGAGCCGGTGCGGCGTGGCATGATGAGGCCGCCGGTACTTGCAATGGTTTTCATAACCAGATTGGATTTCCCGCATGAGAGTCGCCTTCGTCGGCAAGGGCGGCAGCGGCAAGACCACGCTGTCGTCGCTCTTCGCCCGCTACGTCGCACGACAGGGCGGCCCCGTGGTCGCCATCGACGCCGACATCAACCAGCACCTCGGCCTGGTCCTGGGCCTGGACCCGGCCGCGCTGCCCGAGCCGCTGGGCGTCCACATCGGCGAGATCAAGGAGTACCTGCGCGGCGAGAATCCGCTGATCGCCTCCGCCGGCTCCATGGTCAAGACGACTCCGCCCGGCCGCGGGTCGCGCCTGGTCGGTCTCGACGACCCCTTCTTCGCCGACCGGTTCACCACCGCCGTCCAGGGGTTCGGCCTCATGGTCACCGGCCCCTTCAGCGAGGACGACCTCGGCGTCGCCTGCTACCACTCCAAGGTCGGCGCGGTCGAGCTCTTCCTCAACCATCTGGTCGACGGCCGCGACGAATACGTCATCGTCGACATGACCGCCGGCGGCGACTCCTTCGCCTCGGGCATGTTCACCCGGTTCGACATGACCTTCCTGGTGGCCGAGCCCACCCGGCAGGGCGTCAGCGTCTACCGCCAGTACCGCGACCACGCCCGCGACTTCGACGTGCCCATCACGGTGGTCGGCAACAAGGTCCACTCCGCGGCCGACGTCGCCTTCCTCCAGGAGCAGGTGGGCGAGGACCTATTGGTGTGCCTGGAGCACTCGCCGGCCGTCCGCGCCATGGAGCAGGGCCGCGCGTTCACCCTGGAGGACCTGGAGCCGGCCAACCGGCAGGCCCTCGTGACGCTCCTCGCGCGCGTACAGGCGCAGGAGAAGGACTGGGAGAGGTTCGGCCGGCAGACCATCGAGTTCCACGTCCGCAACGCCGAAGCCTGGGCGAACCGCGCCACCGGGGAAGACCTGCGCAAGCAGATCGACCACGGCTTCGTCTTCGGCGAGCGCCCCACCGTCCCCGCCGGATGACACCGCACGACGCCGCACGACGCCGCACGACGCCGCACGACGCCGGACAACGCCGGACGACGCCGGACGACGCCGGACGACGCCGGACGACGCCGGACGACGCCGGACGAGCCTGCACGAGGCTGTGAGGCCGCGATGCCGGAACTCCGGACGACGCCGGACGACCCCCGCGGCGGCACGCGCCGCCCATGTGACCGTCCCCCCACCGCCACCTGGAGCCGGTCCGACCTGACGCCTGACGTCGGACCCGCCCATCTCGAGAGGAGAACCCGCATGTCGCTGACCGTTCCGAACGAGCTCGTCGACCAGGCCCGCGCGGGCGACGTGGACGACGAGGCGTTCCTCGCCTGCGTCCGCGACTCGCTCCCGTACGCCTGGTCCCTGATCACCGGGCTGGTCCGGGAACGCGAGCAGAGCGGCGCCGAGTTCGCCGACAACCTCACGCCGCCGCCGGACGAGGCGGCGCGGGGCCAGCTGCTGCGCTGCTTGGCGAGCGACGCGATGCGCGGCGCGCTCGAACGGCACTTCGGGGTGCGGCTCGCCTTCCAGAACTGCCACCGCGTCGCGGTCTTCGACCCCGCGGCCGAGAAGGCGCACGCGCAGTTCGTCACCGCCCGCGCGCAGATCCTCAACCAGCGGCCCGACCTGGTCGACTGCTGACCTGAGGCGCGGCGGCGGCCCGGCCTCCGGCCCCGCCTGCCCCGCCGTCCTCGCCCCGCCCGGTCCCGCACCGGCCGGTCCCGCACCGCCACGGCGGCCGCGCCCGCTAGTGCGCTGCCCACGAACGTTCACCGGCTCCGGCGCCGTAGCAGGCGCCGGCATCGCCGTACCACGACCCGCCGACCCGGCGCCGATCACTGCGGCACATGGCCGGGGGTGGAGAGCCGCGCCCGGTGAACGCATGTGGTCACCGCACTAGTCGGTGGAGGACCGGACGGGCGCGAGGTCGGCGGCGAGGTAGCGGGCCGCCACGTGCAGGGCTCGCAGCGTCGCGGCGACCGACGGACGGTTGACGCTCGCCGTCCTGACGACGGCCCGCACCTCCCGGGTGACCGGGTTGCCGGGTATCTCGCGCACCGCGACGCCCCGCACTCCGGCGGCCAGGGCCAGCGCCGGCACCGCGGCGATGCCGATGCCCTTGGCGACCAGGCTGAGGATGGTGCCGAGCCCTTCGAACTCCCAAGGCACAGGCAGGGCGCCTCCGACGTCCGACAGCAGGCGGTCCACCGCCATCCGCGACGGTTCTCCGTCGGGGGTGGCCATCCACGGCTCGTCGCGCAGGGTCAGCATGTCGACCGGGACCGACGGGTCGGCCATCCGGTGCCGGCGGGGCACGACGAGCACGATGGGGTCGTGCAGCAGCGGCAGCACGCGCAAGGTGTCGGTGCCACGCGAACGCATGCCGCCGTACCAGTCGTCCACGAGCGCGATGTCCGCCTCTCCCGCCTCGACCTCCCTGATGCCGCGGCCGGACCGGCCCTGGCGCAGCCGCAGCGACAGTGCGGTGTGCCGGCGCAGCGACCGCACGAGGACCGGGGCGAAGGCGACGGCCGCCGTGGGGAAGGCGGTCACGACCACGCGCCCCGAGGGCGTGGCGGCATGGGCCGACAGGTCGGACTCGGCGGTCTCCACCATGGCGAGGATGCGTTCGGCGTGCTCGACGAGCCGGTACCCGGCCTCCGTGAGTTCGGCGCTGCGGGATGTGCGGTCCAACAGCGCCGAACCCGACTCGCGTTCCAGGGTCGCGAGCTGCTGCGACACCGCCGAGGCGCTGTAGCCGAGCGCCGCCGCCGTGGCGGCGATGCTGCCCCTGCGCGCGAACTCGCGGAGCAGGGACAGCCGCCGTAAGTCGAGCATCGGTTCTCCTTGTGCTCACCACCGAAAAGCCTCGCTTGTGCCGATGGGTGTACCCGTTCAAGCTGGGCAGGTCCCCAGACACCAGGAGGTTATGACGATGAATGTCACGCTTTCAGCAACCCTGGCAGCTAATGAGGACATCGCCCGAAGACGCCGCGCCGGAGAACGGGTTCTCAACCTGGCCTTCGGCGAGGCGGGCCTCCCCGTCCACCCGGCATTGCGCGAGCGCCTCGAGGCGGCCTCGCGGGAGAACGGTTACGGGCCGGTCGCCGGCGCGGCGGCCCTGCGCGAGGCGGCGGCCGGCTACTGGGAGCGCCGCGGGCTTCCCACCGATCCCGACCTGGTGGTCTGTGGCCCGGGCAGCAAGCCGCTGCTGTACGCCCTGCTGCTGGCGATCGGCGGCGACATCGTCCTGCCGATGCCGAGCTGGGTGAGCTACGCGGCCCAGACCGGTCTGGCCGGCGTGCAGCCGATCATGGTTCCGGCGCCCTCCGGCGAGGGGGGGACGCCCGATCCCGAGCAGGTGGCCGCGGCGGTCTCACGGGCGCGCGCCCGGGGACGCACGGTCGGCTCGGTGCTGGTGACGCTGCCCGACAACCCGACCGGCAGGCTCGCGACCCCGCGAACCGTGCGCCGCCTGGCCCAGGTCGCCCGCGAGTTGGACCTCACGATCATCTCCGACGAGATCTACCGCGACCTCGTCCACGATCCCGATGCCGAATTTCTCAGCCCGGCGGACGTCGCGCCCGAGCGCACCGTGGTCACCAGCGGGCTGAGCAAGAGCCTCGCCCTCGGCGGGTGGCGCATCGGCGTGGCGCGGCTGCCCTCGTGGCCGCTCCGGGAGGCGATGCTCGCCGTGGCCTCGGAGATCTGGTCCAGCCCGGCCGCCCCGGTGCAGCACGCCGCGGCCTACGCCTACACCGAACCGCCGGAGCTGGTCGAGCGGGTGGCCGCGAGCAGGAGGCTGCACGGCATCGTGGCCCGCGCGGTGGCCGGCCGCTTCACGCGGGCGGGCGCCATCGTGGCCGAGCCCCAGGGCGGCTTCTACCTGTATCCCGACCTCACTCCGCTCGGACGGTTCGGCACCTCAGGCGAGCTGGCCACCGGCCTGCTCGAACGGCACGGCGTGGGCGTCCTGCCCGGCTCCGCCTTCGGCGACCGGCCCGCCGACCTGAGCGTCCGGGTCGCCACGAGCCTGCTGTACGGCGAGGACGAGGAGCGGCGGCTGGCCGCGCTCAACAGCCCGGAACCGCTCGAACTGCCGTGGGTGGCGGCCGCCCTTTCGCACCTTGACGGCGCCCTCGCGGCGCTCACTCCGAGGGGGTGTCCGGCGGCCTGGCCGCCCGCCTCGCTGGCACCGGCGGCACCCTGATCGGCATTACCGAACCTTTACCGTCGACCAGCACCGGAACAGTGCGGTGATCATGGCTCTGACCTGCGCCTTTACCCTCATGATCACCGCTTTCCTGGACGCTCACCTAGAAGTTCCATCCGATTTGGCGCAGAGTCTGCAATGGAGCCCTCATCATGTGCTCATGCCCGCTTTTGTCACCCTGTCCGGGCGCTCCGTGCGCCTGGAACCACTCAGCCTCGCGGTGGTCGACGACCTGGTCGCCGCGGCGAGTGAAGACCGTTCCACCTACGCCTTCACTCGGGTTCCCGCCAGTCGGGAAGAGATGACCTCGTACGTCGAGGCCGCTCAGGCTGAGCAGGCGGAGGGCCGCACCATGCCCTTCGCCATCCGGTGGCTGCACACCGACAGAGTCGTCGGTGCCACCCGTCTCATGCACCTGGAGTACTGGCAGGGACCCCTGCCCTGGCCTCCGGGCACGCGAGGCGTGGTGGGCGAGGTCCCGTCCGTGGCGGACATCGGTTACACCTGGCTGGCCGCATCGGCCCAGGGCACCAGCGTGAACCGGGAGAGCAAGTACCTGATGCTCTCGCTCGCCTTCGAGACCTGGCAGGTCCACCGCATCACCCTCAAGGCAGACGTACGCAACCTGCGTTCCCGGGCCGCCATCGAGGCCCTCGGCGCACACCTGGACGGTGTGCGGCGGGCGGACAGCCGAGGCGCCGACGACACGGTCCGAGATACCGCGTACTACTCCATCCTGGCCGGTGAATGGCCGGTGGTTCGAGAACGGATGCACGCGAGACTCGGTCTCGTGGAAGCCGCGTGAGCTCCCCGTCCCTTCGATGAACCCATGGAACGCGCAGCCCGCCCGGTAGCCTCCCCGGCCACTGGGCGGGCTGTGTGTTTCCCCCCGCTTCCCCCGTGTACTGCGAGCTCCCCCTGCTCTCCGGGCCTCCCCGGCACCACCCCCGTGTCTCCGGCTCCCCGGCGCACCCCCCGCCCGGCTCCCCGGCACTTCCCCCGTGTCTCCGGCTCCCCGGCGCACCCCCCGTGCGACCCGGCTCCCCGGCACTTCCCCCGTGTCCTCCGGGTCTCCCCGGTGAATAACGCCCCAGGAGGTCTCACTTCCCCCGTTCAACCCCCTGGGGCGTCCCCTGTGGTGCTCCCGCGGCGCGTCCCCAACGTGCCGCGGGCTCGCCGCGCGGATCAGGCCGTGGCCTCATCCGGCGGACGCCTCGGTGGCCTGGATCACTCGTCGCCGTCGCTCTCGTAGACGTAGTTCCAGCGGCCGCAGTACTTCTTCGCGGCGTGGTGGTTGTCCCAGTAGCAGACGCGGACCGAGATGTTGTCGACGTCGTCGGAGGAGAAGTGGAAGTAGCGGGACCCGCTGGAGCCGCACTTCTTGGCCCAGTACGTCGAGTCGTCGCCGTCCTCGTTCTCGAACTTGACCTGGACGTAGCCGCAGAGCCAGCCCGGCGAGGACTTGTCGTACAGCCGGCCCTCGACGTGGAAGTCGCCGTCCTCGTCCTCGTAGACGGTGCCGCGGGCCTTGGCGCGGGAGCCGTTGAAGTACTTGGAGTAGTAGTAGCCCCAGTCGTCGTCGAAGTCGTAGCTGGAGGCGGAGGCCGTCTTCGTGGCGGTCGCCGCGGAGGCGGAGGTGGCGAGGGCGGGGAGGCCCACCGCGATGACGGCGGAGGCTGCGGCCAGGCCCAGGACGTTGCGGATCGAGCGGTGCATTGCGGTTCTCCTATTGCGGGTTCCCCCGTGTGCTTGGTGCTTCGGGGCTTATGACCAAATTGATAGAACCCATCGCCTGCAGGGCGCTTACAACGGCCTTACCTCCGCCTGCAAGGCACTTGCCCGGCTCCTGCCGGATCCCGGTTCCCCTGACCCGGATCCGGCGGCGGTGCCGCCGCCGCCCGTGACCGCCCCCCTTCGGTGGGCCGCGTTCGACGTGCCATCAGCATCGCCGCGACCGGTCAACGGCAGATCAACGAGAAATCAACGACTCGATTAACGCGACGGGCGCCGCATAGGGAATAAAGCATCTGGGGACCTATCATTTGCCAATAGAACCGTCTTGAGGGTGGAGAAGCAGGGAAAATGGCTGGTCAAGAGGCTGCGGCTGGCCTTCGCTTCGCGGTGCTCGGACCGGTTCAGGCCTGGCTGTCCGGCCGCGAGGTCGAATTGGGCACCCCTCTGCAACGATCCATCCTCGCCATGCTGCTGCTCCGCGAGGGCCGCGCGGTGACCCCGATGGAGATGATCGACGCCATCTGGGGGGAGGACGCCCCGCCGCGCGCGCTCGGCGCGCTGCGCACGTACGTGTCGCGGCTGCGGGCCGTACTGGAGCCGGATCGCTCGCCCCGCATGCGTCCTGAGCTGCTCACATCGGTGGGACGGGGGTACGCGCTGCGCCTGGCGCCCGACGCCCTGGACCTGACGCTCTTCGAGCGTTCCGTGGCCGCGGCGGAGGCGCGGCGCAAGGCGGGCGACCTGCCGGGCGCGGCCGCCACCGTGCGCGACGCCCTCGCCCTGTGGTCGGGGGAACCGCTCGCCGGGGCGCTCGGCCCGTACATCGAGAGCCAGCGCGGCAGGCTCGTCGAGCGGCGCATCGGCGTCGTCGAGAGCCTGATGGAGCTGGACCTCCAGCTCGGCCGGCACGCCGATGTCATCCCCGAGCTGATCGCCCTGACGGCCGAGCACCCGCTGCGCGAGCGACTGCGCGGCCAGCTCATGCTCGCCTACTACCGCTGCGGGCGTCAGGCCGAGGCGCTGGCGGTGTTCTCCGACACCCGGCGGGCCCTGGTGGAGGAGCTGGGCATCGACCCCGGCCACGAGCTGTCCTCGCTCCACCAGCGCATCCTCGGCGCCGATCCGCGGCTCGCGTGGGCGCCCACCCCGCAGGAACGGCGCCCCGCGGCCCCTCCCGCCCCGGCGGGGACCACCGACCGCGGCGAGCAGGGCGGCGCCCCGCACACCCCCGCCGCGAGGACCACGGGCGAGACGCCCTTCTCCGGCGCGGAGAGCGCCGAGGCCGAGCACGAGGGCTTCCAGGAGATGCCCCGTCCCGCCCAGCTCCCGGCCGCCGTCAGCGACTTCACCGGCCGCAGGCAGGTCGTCAACCGGCTGCGCACGCTGCTGACCAGCGCCACCGGCTCCGAGGGCATGCCCGTCGCGGCCGTCTCGGGCATCGGCGGGGTCGGCAAGACGGCGGTCGCCGTGCACGTGGCCCACTCGCTGCACGACGTGTTCCCCGACGGGCAGTTGTACGCCGACCTGCGCGGCTACGGCAAGGAGCCGACGGCCCCCGAGTCGGTGCTGGCGGCGTTCCTGCGCGCGCTCGGCATCCCGGTGGACATCATCCCCGACGGCCTCGCCGAGCGCGGCGCGCTGTTCCGTTCGCTGCTCGCCGACCGGCAGATGATCGTCCTGCTGGACAACGCGCGCGACGCCGAGCAGGTGGAGCACCTGCTGCCCGGGACGGCCGGGTGCGCGGCGATCATCACGAGCCGGGGGAAGCTGGCCGACCTGCCCTCGGCCCGGCTGCTGGATCTTGAGGTCATGGAGCCGGACGAGGCGCTGACGCTGTTCTCGGCGGTCGCCGGCGCCGAGCGGGTGGCGGCGGAGCGCCCCGCGGCCATGGACGTGGTCGCCATCTGCGGCTTCCTGCCGCTGGCCGTCCGCATCGTCGCGGCCAGGCTCGCGGCCCGGCCGTCGTGGACGGTGGCCTCGCTGGTGCCCCGGCTCGCGGACGAGCGCCGGCGCCTTTCCGAGATGCGCATCGGGCACCTGGCCGTGGACGCCACCTTCTCGCTGGGCTACGGGCACCTGGACCCCGGCCAGGCGCGGGCCTTCCGCCTGCTCTCGCTGCCGAACGGGCCGGACATCGGCATCCAGGCGGCCTCGGCGGTGCTGTCGCTCAGCATGATCGAGACCGAGGACATCCTGGAGTCGCTGGTCGACGTCAGCCTGCTGGAGGCCCCGGCGCCCGGCCGGTACCGCTTCCACGACCTGCTGCGGCTGTTCGCCCGCAAGCAGGCGGAGGCCACCGAGAGCCCCGAAGCGGGGGCGCTGGCGCTGCGCCGGCTGCTCGGGTTCTACCTGACCTCGGCCCAGGCGGCGCACCGGCTCGCCTACGAAGGCAGCGTGATCTCCGACCACCTGGTGTCCTCGGGCGTGCCCGGCCGGACCTTCGCGGGCGCCGACGAGGCCGTGACCTGGCTGACCGTCGAGGCCGAGGCGATGTTCGCCATCATCGGGCAGATCGCCGAGTCCGGCCCCTCCGTCGAGGCGCTGTCACCCGCCGCCGACCTGCTGGTAGCGATGGAGCCGCTGCTGGAGTCCGGCGCCTACGGCCGCGAGTTCGTCTCGCGCACCGGCGCGGTGATCGTCGCGGCGCAGGCCGTCAACGACAAGGTCAGCGAGCTGCGCTGCCGGTACGTCCTGGGTCGCGTGCTGTTCGGCAGCAACCGGATGGGCGACGCCGAGGAGCAGTTCCGCGCGGCCCTGGACCTGGCCGACTCGACCGGCGACCACATCGTCAGGGGAGAGATCTACAACGGCCTGGCCGTCGTCGCCGGGCGCAGGCGCCGCCACCAGGACGCGCTGGCCCTGTTCGACTCGGCGCTCAAGGCCTACCAGGACATCGGCGCGGCGGCCGGAGAGGCCCTGGTGGCCAGCTACTCCGCCCGCGACCACCTGGGCCTGGGCAACAGCGAGGAGGCGATCGCCGCCGCCCACCGGGGGCTGGCGATCTTCACCGAGCTGGGGAGCGAGCCGGGCATGGCCCGCGCGCGGTACCAGCTCGGCATCGTCCTGTCACGGGTGGGCCGCCTCACCGAGGCGGTCGTCCATCACGCCGAGTGCCTGGACTTCTTCCGCGCCGGCGGCCAGAAGGTGTGGGAGCAGCGGGTGTGCACCCGGCTCGCCGAGACGTTCATCGCCGCCGAGCGTTACAAGGACGCGGCGCGGTACGCCGAGCAGGCGCTCACGCTGAGCAGGGAGATCGGGCACCCGTACGGCGAGGCGTTGTCGCTGACCGTGCTAGGCCGTGCCCTCACCGGGCTCGGCAGCGTCCGGCGCAGCGGTGACTGCCTCAAGCGGGCCCTGGACATCTTCACCCGGCTGGGCTCCCCCGAGGCCGACGACCTGCGCGCGCTCCTGAAGCTGGATCAGGTCGGCGATTAGCTCGCGGACCCCGCTCATGGGTTCGTCGTCCAACCTGGTCATCCACACGTGATTTATCACTCTGCATCCCGATATGTCGCATGACGGCGTTGTCTGCCCTATCTGGGGGTGAAAGTGCCCGGCCGGTCGTCTGCCGCCGCGGGGCGCCGGGGGCCCGGTTGGTCACCGGTGGCGCCTTCGCGGCGACCGGCCGCCTCACGACGACGACCGGCCGGACGTCAGCACGGATCTTGAACCCCCCAAGCTCCGCGCCTCTGCCGTCAAGGCTCGCGCCCGGGGTTCAACGTCGGATCAACGGCCGATCGCACCCCTGCAAGCGGGCCCTCGGCGGATCAACCTGGGGTACCGGGCGCTCAAGTGAACGGCAAGCCGCACGTAAGCGGGTACAGGTAGACCTGGGGCGTACGCCCGCACCACCTGCACCAAGGAGCGGATCTCCATGCTGATCCCGTGCTTCGCCTGCGAGTCCCGGTTCCGTCCGGAGGAGTACTTCCTCGCCTGCCACGACTACAACCGCGGCATGGACCTGGTCGCGTGGACCTGTCCGCGCTGCGGCAACCGGGACGATCTGCGCGTGCTGCCCGACGCGCTCGGGTTCGGCTATCCCCGCCGCGGGCGCTTCGACGTGCACGACCGCTTCCGGGTCCCCGGCCTGCGCCGCCACCGCATGGACATGCGCCTGGACATCTCCCTGGACAAGGAGGTCTGGCGCGTCCCCACCCGCCTCCGTCAGCTCACCTAGCCGCCTGCGCCGCGCCGCGGCCTGCGCGGTAGGCCCGCGGAGAGACGCCCATCACGCGCTTGAAGGCGTTGCTGAAGGCGCTCTCGGAGCCGTAGCCCCAGGCGGCCGCCACGGCACTGATCGTCCGGCCGGTCGCCCGCAGATCCTGACCGGCCGAGTGCATGCGCCAGCGCAGCAGGTAGTCCAGCGGCGCCGAGCCGACGGCCGACCTGAACCTCTCCGCGAAGCTCGACCGTGACATGCCGACCTCGGCGGCCAACTCGGCCACCGTCCACCGGCGCCCGTTGTCCTGGTGCATGAGCCGCAGGGCCGCGCCGATCTGCGGGTCCATGAGGGCGCTGAGCCAGCCGCCCGGCGCGCGGCCCTCGCCGGAGGCGGCCCGCGCGTGGGCGCGCAGGATCTGGATGAAGATGATCTGCGCGACCCGGTCGGTCATGAACTCGCTGCCGAGCCCCGGGGCGGCGTTCTCCCTGGCCAGCAGCCGCAGCGCCGCCTGCAGCACCTCGGCCTGGTCGGATTCGGCGGGCGCGTGGACGAACGGCGGCAGGACGTCCAGCAGCAGCCGGGCGTTCGCCGTGTCCAGCGTGATCGGCCCGCCGACGATGACGACCTCGTCCCCGCCCCAGCGGAGCACCGCGTCCACGGTCTCGCGGAACGCGACGGAGGCGTGGACGGGCTCGACCAGCGGGTCGCTGAACATGCGGTACGGCGCGCCGCCGTTGATCAGGTAGCAGTCGCCGGCCTCGACCAGCACGGGCGCGAGGTCGCCGACGGCGATCCAGCACGAACCGGCGAGCACGGCGCCGCACTTCACGTGCGGGTACCCGTCGAAGGTCATCGCCCAGGAGCCGCCCGCCTCGAAACGCAGGGGCAGGGCGCTCTCGACGTTCAGCAGCGACAGCACGTTCGACAGAGGGTCCACGCGACCTCCGGACGATCGCTCAAGAAAAACGGACTTTCACGCATGGATTGTCGTTGACGAACTCCGTAACCTGCAAGACGAACGGTAACAAGGGGGACAAAACATGAAATATCGACCGTTGGGCCGTACGGGGGTCTACGTATCCGAGCTCTGCCTGGGCGCGATGACGTTCGGCGGCGCCGACCACCCGGTGTTCAAGATGGTCGGCGGGCTGGGGCAGGACGACACCGACCAGATCGTCGGCACCGCCCTGGACGCGGGGGTCAACTTCATCGACACCGCCGACATGTACGCGGACGGCGAGTCCGAGACGCTGCTCGGCCAAGCCCTCAAGGGCCGCCGCGACGATGTCGTCCTGGCCACCAAGCTCGCCGCCCGCACCGGGCCTGGCCCGAACGACGTCGGCCTCTCACGCCTGCACCTCGCGCGCAGCCTCGAGGACAGCCTGCGCAGGCTGGGGACCGACCACATCGACCTGTACCAGATCCACAGCATCGACCCCTATACGCCGATCGAGGAGACGCTGCGCGCGCTGGACGACGCGGTGCGCCAGGGCAAGATCCGCTACATCGGCTGCTCGAACCTCGCGGCCTGGGAGGTCGCCAAGGCGCTCGGCGTGTCGGCGGCGCGCGGCCTGGCGGAGTTCGTCTCGGTGCAGTCGTACTACTCGCTGGTGGGACGCGACGTCGAGCGGGAGCTGATCCCGATGCTGCGGTCGGAGGGGCTGGCCCTGATGGTGTGGAGCCCGCTCGCCGGCGGCCTGCTGTCGGGCAAGACCGACCGGAACGGCGTCTCCGACGCCGGCGCGCGGCACGCCCAGGGGCAGTTCGTGCCGGTCGACACGGAGAAGGCCTACGACGTCATCGACGTGCTGAAGGCCATCGCCGCCCGCCACGAGGTGAGCGCGGCCCGCGTCGCGCTCGCCTGGGTGCTGGCACAGCCCGCCGTCACCAGCGTCATCATCGGCGCCAGGCGGGTGGACCAGCTCACCGACAACCTCGCGGCCACCGAACTGACGCTGACCGAGGACGACCTGGCCCGGCTCGACGAGGTGAGCCGCGACGCCCTTCCTCCGTACCCGGCCTGGATCCAGCAGGCAGGACTCCGCGACCGGCTCCCACGGCCGGCGTGAGATATCCGGGCGTCCCTGTCGAATTTCCGCCGGAATCGTCATGCGCGGAAGTTCTTGCGCGTGAGGCTCCTCCACCCACCACGGGGAGCATCAAGCACAAATCATGACAAATAGAGAATGTCACTATCCGCAGGTCGGCATACCGGGCGGACGCCCCCGGTGTGCCGACCTGCGGGTTCACCCTCATCACAGAACGGTCCCGCATCCGGCCGGGCCGTATGCGGGAATAGATACGATCCACATTCACCGGCGCGTTCACTGAATTCGACATGACCCCGTCCGCACGGACCGGCATACGCCATCGATACAGTTGTGAATGGCGATATCTGGCACCATATGGCTCTCGTAGCGATTTCTCAGAGGGAGCACCTTGGCCGGTCTTTCACGTCGGTTCCGGTTCAGCGGTGCGGTGGCCGCCGTCCTGGCCGCTTCCGCACTGATCCCGTTCTCGGGAGGCCTGACCACGAAGCCGCAGGGGACGGGTTGCGTCGGCGACACGCGGATCCCGGTCATCGCGTCCATCGACAAGATCGACGCCATGCGGCGGATGGCGCAGGAGTTCACCGGCCCGCACGGCCACGAGGTGGACGGCAGGCGCGTCTGCCTGGACGTCCTGGAGTCCCAGTCGGGATCGGTGCTGCTCAAGCTGATCGAGGCCTGGCGCCGGCACGACATGCCGGGCGCGGTGGACACCCCCGGGCCGTTCGACGACTACCCGCTGATCTGGCTCCCGGCCTCCACCATGTGGTGGGTCCAGCTCAAGGAGCGCACCGACTCGTGCGGGAGTAAGCAGACCGCCTTCACCTGCACCGACAACCAGCTCGGGCTGGAGAACACCGCGCCCCGGTCCCTGGCCCGCTCGCCGATGGTCGTCGCGGTGCCCCGGTCGCACAGGGACAAGCTCAGCAAGCTCTCCGGCGACACCATCACCTGGAAGGCGCTGACCACCTGCTACCCCACCGGTTGTGACCCGGCCCTGGGGAAGACCAACCCCAACCTGTCCACGATGGGGCTGGCCGCCGAGCTCGGCATGATCTGGGAGGCCGCCGGCGACCGGCCCAACGAGGGCGCGGCCCAGATGATCTACGACGTGGTGCGGGACAAGGACGACGGGACGCCCGACTCCCGCATCCTCGATCTGCGCAAGCGGGCGCGCGACGGCGTGCGGCGGATGGAGATGGCCTTCACCCACTACGGCGCGACCACCAACGACCTATTGTGCGAGCTGACCCGCGAGTCCGCCGACGGCAAGGTCAGGCAGGCGGTCGTGGTGGATGAGCAGACGGTGTGGTCGTACAACACCGGCCGGCAGGTCGGGCTCGGCTGCCGGAGCGCCACGAAGGGCGAGGAGCCGCAGGACCCGCTGTCGCCGATCTTCCTGGCCGACCGCTCGCTGATGTCGGACCACCCGTTCGTCCTCATCGACCCCGAGCCGAAGCTGCATGAGGTGGAGAACCGGGCGGCCCGCGACTTCCGCGACCACCTTCTCCAGCCGGAACAACAGAGGGAGTTCCAGGACTTCGGCTTCCGGATCCCCGACCAGGAGACCGGCAAATACGTCCTCGGCGGCCCGCAGATCAAGAAGCTGTATCCGGACAGGTCGGTCTACGACCGGGTGCTGGAGGGCTACCATCTGCGCCTTCCGCCCTGCGTCACCGCCGACGACCATTGCCCGCGCGGGGTGTTCGACGACGCGCTCACCGTGTGGGCGACCGAGCTTCGCAAGCCGCTACGCACCGAAGTGCTCGTCGACTACTCCGGCTCGATGAGCGACCCCGTACGGGACACCGGCGCCATCAAGATCGACATCGCGCTCGCGGGGGTCGCCCAGATGCTCGCGGCCTTCCACGAGGGCGACCGGCTCGGGGTCCGGGTGTTCGCGACCCTGCACCCGGAGAAGGGTCGCGACTGGGAGGACATCCGGCCGTTCTCCCCGGTCACCTCGAAGAACACCGTGGCCGAGGTACGCGCCGCGTTCCAGCGGTTCTTCACCGTGCGGCACGGCGGCGAGCGCCGCAGGACGGGCCTGTACGACAGCATCGCGGACGCCGTCGAGAAGGTCGCCGACGGGTGCACGGGCGGTGAGACCGGCACGGTCGTCGTCCTCACCGACGGCGCGAACGCCAAGGACGGCGGGCGCGAGCTGGACCGGCTGGTCAACGAGTTGAGCCATCCCGTCAACGGCAGGTGTGCGGTCCGCGTGATGCTCGTCGCCTACGGCGGGGACATCGACGACAAGGCCGCCGAAGCAATGGCTAGGATCGCCGACGCCACGTCCGGGGGGGTGTACTACGCCACCGACCCAGCGTCCCTCGGAACGGTGCTCACCGATCTGATAGCCGACTTCTGACGCCCTCCGCGCGGGGCGCTTCTTCATAGCGGACTCCCTTGAAAGGACGCGGCTCCATGCCGATCTCGACCCCGCACCGGACCGCCGCGGTGGCCTCCGGTGCGATCGCGGCCGCGATCTCGCACATCACGGGTCATCCGCCGCCCGGCGTCGTCGTCGCGGTCGGAGTCCTGGTCTGCGGCGCCTACGTCGCCGGCCTGGCCGTGGGCGACGCCGTTCCTCCCCTGATCGCCCACGTCCGTCGGATCCCGCGCCGGCGGACCGCCCTGCTCACCGCGGCGTCCATGGCGCTCGCGATCGTCTCGGCGATGCTCGCCGGGGAGTCCATCCCCGTCAGGATCGCGGCCGCGCTCGCGGGGCTGTTCGCGCCGTTCCTGCTGGATCTGGCCGTGGCCGCCCACCACAGGGAATCCGCGTCGCGGACGCCCGACCCCGGCCCGGCATCCGGGGCCGGTCTCGACCCCCCGGGGTCGGGTCTCGGCCTGTCGGCGACGGACCCTGGCCCTTCGACCCCGGCGAGTGGTCCCGAGCCCACGGCGTCCGGCCCCGCCGGTACGCCGGTCGGCGGGGCCTCCGCCTGACCGCGCCGGCCGCGCCCTGCCCGGCACATGGATGGAGCCGGGTGGCCGACGATCCGTCGTGGCCACCCGGCTCCGGCTTTCCGGGGGAGGGGTCCCGGGGTTGCGGGCTCTCGCGGTTCCAGGGTCAGTTCACGCTCGCCAGGACCGCACCGGCCGCGTCGGTGTCTTCGGGCTGAGCGGGCTGACCGGCCGGGACGCCGCTGTCCCGCAAGACGATCGCCGACAGGACGGCCAGGCCGATGAAGACGGTCGCGCCGACGGCGGCGACGACGTTCAGCCCGCTGGTGAAGGCGACCCGGGCCGTCTCGACCAGGTCGGCGGCGAGCTGCCCGCCGACCTGCTGCGCGGCGCCGAGCGCGGCGGTGATGCTCTGGTGCGCCGTGTCGGCCGCGCCGGCCGGGACGCCCGAGGGCAGGCCGTCGGTGAGCTCGGTGCGGTAGACGAAGGTGCCGAGGCTGCCCATGGCCGCGACGCCCAGGGCGACGCCGAACTCGCCGCTGGTCTCGGTGATCGAGGCGGCGGACCCGGCCTTCTCCGGCGGGACCGAGCCCATGATGAGGTTCATGGTGAGCGACATCGGCAGGGCGATGCCGAAGGACGCCAGCACCAGGCCGGTGACCAGCAGCGGCAGACCGTCGACGGCCGGGACCTGGGTGTGGGCGACCAGACCGGCGCCAGCGATCAGCAGGCCGGTGGCGATGACGTAGGCGGGGCGGATCCTGCGGGCCAGCGCCGGGGCGACCATCGAGCCGGCCACCATGGCCACGTTCTGCGGGAGGAGCCACAGGCCGGAGTCCATCGGGCCCAGGCCCTGCACGGTCTGCAGGTAGAGACTGGACAGCAGGGTGGTGCCCGCCATCACGACGCCCGCCCCCAGCCCGACGCCCATCGCGGTGCTGAAGGTGCGGTTGGCGAACAGCCGCAGGTCGAGCAGCGGGTTGGCGAGCCCGCGCTGGCGCAGGACGAACACGGCGCCCATGGCGACACCGGCGACCAGGGAGGCGACGGGCAGTGCGTGCGCGCCGTCGCGGGCCAGTTCCTTCAGGCCGTAGATGGCGGGCAGGATCGCCGCCAGGGACAGCGCGACGCTCGCCAGGTCGAGGCGGCCGGCATTCGGGTCGCGGTACTCCGGCAGCAGGCGCGGGCCGACGACCAGCAGCAGCGCCATGACCGGGACGCCGAGCAGGAAGGCCGAGCCCCACCAGAAGTGCTCAAGGAGCAGCCCGCCGACCAGCGGGCCGACCGTCATGCCGCCCATGAAGCAGGCGAACCAGATGCCGATCGCGGCGCCCATCTGCTTGGGGTCGCGGAACATGTTGCGGATCAGCGCCATCGTGGAGGGCATGAGCGAGGCCCCGGCGATGCCGAGCAGCGCACGGGAGGCGATGAGCATCTGCGGGTTGACCGAGTACGCGGCCAGGATCGAGGCGGCGCCGAAGGCCGCGGCGCCGGCCAGCAGGAGCTTGCGACGGCCGATGCGGTCGCCCAGGGTGCCCATGGTGACCAGGAACCCGGCGAGCATGAACGAGTAGATGTCCAGGATCCACAGCTGCTGGGTGGAGTCGGCGCCGAGGCCCCGGCTCAGCTGGGGAAGCGCCAGGTACAGCACGCTGATGTCCAGCGACATCAGCAGAGTCGGCAGAGCCAGCACGGCCAGCCCGATCCATTCGCGCCGCCCGGCCCGCAGGTCGGAGGTGATCTCACCATTGGCGTTCATCGCACATTCCTTCGTGGTCGGTGGTCGTTCACGCGGTCGTCCCCGGCGTGATCGCCGCCTTCGCGGGCCCCGATCAGCGCCTCTGGTCGTACCGTCTCACCGACAAAGTTTTTTGTCAAGACGATTAGAGCTTTCGGTACGCGGGCGCGCCGAAACGGGAAGGGGAACCGCAGGAGCGATCGGCTCAAGGAAGGGCGTCGGCGATGCGCCCGACCTGGCCGGGGTCGGCGGACCAGCAGTAGAGCATCACCTCGTCGGCGCCCACGTCGCCGAAGGCCGTGACGGCGTGCCTGACGGCGTCCGGCGTGGTCAGCAGCCCCTGGACCACCTTGTGCCGGTAGTCACCGAAGTCGTAGTACGCCCGCAAGGCCCGCCCGGCGTCGTCCACGACCTGTCCGGGGCCGAGGGCCACGTTGGCCTGCGCGACCAGCCGTGGACGGCCCTCGCGCCCGGCCGACCGCCACGCCCGCTCCACCGTCCGGAAGAAGCGGCCCATGTCCTGCGGCCCGAACATCGCCCCGAGGAAACCGTCGCCGTGGTGCGCCACGCGGTCGGCGGTCGCCGGGACGAAGCCGCCGAAGAGCACTTCGGGACCCCCGGTGCGGGCCGGCGCGGGCCCGATCGGCCCGGCGCCCCCGCCGTACGCCTCGCCGGCCCACAGGCGCCGCATGGTCCTCATCTGCTCGTCCAGGCGCCGGCCGCGCCCGCGGTAGTCGACCTGCGCGACCCGGAAGTCGTCCTCGCGCACGCCGACCCCGATCCCGAGCGTCAGGCGGCCGCCGGAGAGCCGATCGAGCGTGGCGCACTGCTTGGCGAGCAGGGCGGCCGGTCGCAGGGGCGCGACCAGCACCTCGGTCATCAGGCGGACGCGGGAGGTCGCCCCGGCGATGACTGCGAGGGTCACCAGCGGCTCGGGGTTGTCGTAGACGAGGCGGTCGAGCAGGCCGAGGGCCGAGAACGGACCGGCCTCGGCGCGGGACGCCCAGTCGGGCAGCACCGCGAGGTCACCGACGGGCAGCCCGAGCCCTACCTCCATGAGGGTCGCCCCCATCCTGTGCCGCGCGGAACGGGGGTGGCCCACTCTAGGCGGCCGGCCGGGACCCCCGGCCGCAGGCGCGCCGGGTCAGGCGAGCCGGAGGCTCAGCCAGGCGGCCTCGCAGAGGGACCTGATCTCCTCCTCGGTCGGCTGGTGGGCCCCGGAGAACCACAGACGGCACATCTCGGTGGCCGGGCCGAGCCACAGCACGTAGCACATGGTGGGGTGCACCGGCCGCAGCACGCCGTCCTTCATGTGCGGGCGCCACCAGTCGGACACCTGGCGGAAGAAGGCCCGCCGGGACTCGGCGACCTCGGGGCCGCCCGGCTCGTCGCGGCGGGGCGGGCGTTCGCTGATCAGGATGCGGGCCCGCTCGGGGTGCTCGCCGCACCAGGCCATGTGCATGGCGACGATCGCCTCGATGCCGCCCCGGGCGCTGTCATGGCGGCACAGCTCTTCCACGAACGCCTGCTGGTACATGTTCTGGATCTCGGAGTAGAGCACCCCGAAGACGTGTTCCTTGCTGGCGAAGTGGTGGTAGAAGCTCCCCACGCTGACGCCGCTCTCTTCGCGGAGGCTGGCGAGCGTCGTGGCCGAGACTCCGTCCTGGCTGAAGCGGCGCAGGGCACCCTCGATGATGCGGGTGCGGCCGTCTCGTCCGTTCTTCGCGGTCTTCACGATGTCAATGGTGACTCAACAGAACCTTGTTCTGCAAACCCCGGGGCACAACCCTCCGAGCGCACCCCATCCTAACGACCTTGGGAGCGACGGCGGCGGCGGGGCGTGCGGCTCAGCCGGCCGGCGCCGCCTCGAGCGACGCGGCGATCTCGACGGTGCCGGAGACCACGCGCATCCGCGCGTGCGGCCACCACCGGGCGATCATGGACAGCACCTTGCGGTTCTCTCCCATGACGTCCATGGTCACCGCCGTCGCGCCGCGGGCGACGGCACGGGCGAGCAGCCTGCGCACGAGCCGCGAGCCGAGCCCCACGCCCTGCCACGCGTCGGCGACGACCACCGCGATCTCGGTCGACCCGTCCCGGGTGAAGCTCATCGCGTGCCCGATGATCCGCTCGCCGGCGTCCACGGCCAGCAGGACGTCGCGCGCCTCGCCGACGGTGACCATGGCGCTCACCAGCGCCCTGCCGGGCCGCGGGACTCCGCCGAAGAAGCGCAGCGACTGGCTGCGCAGGGACAGTCCGGCGACGAAGGCCCGCACTCTGTCCTCGTCGTCCATCCGGGCGGGACGGACGCGCACCGCGGCGACCGGCGCCGTACCCGGTCGGGGCGCGGGCGTCCCGGGAACGGAGGGGAGCGCACGACGCGAGTCGGCCTGAGTCTGAATCATGAACCCAGACTCGCCCAGCCCGCCTGAGTCTGTCAACTAGACTTAGCCGCATTGGAGGGAGGGAAATGAACGCCTACGATGCCTCCATGTCCGGGCGAACCCATTTCCGGGTGGAGAACTGCTCGATCGAGCGCACGCTCGCGGTCATCGGCGAGAAATGGACGCTCCTCGTGCTACGGGAGATCTTCAACGGCGTGCGCCGGTTCGCCGACATGCAGGCCGGCACCGGCGCCCCCCGCCAGGTGCTCAGCGCCCGCCTCACGCGGCTGGTCGAGGAAGGGCTGCTCCGCAAGGTCCCCTACCGCGAGCCCGGCAGCCGCAGCCGCGACGAGTACCGCCTCACGCAGGCGGGCCTCGACCTGTACCCGATCATGGTCAGCCTGATGCACTGGGGCGACCGCTACGTGGCCGACCCCGACGGCCCCTCGGTCGTCCTGACCCACCGCGACTGCGGCTCCCCCGTCGAACTGCACATGCGCTGCGCGGACGGCCACGAGGTGCCCTCGCCCCGCGAGGTCACCCCCCGCCTCGGCCCCGGCGCGCGCCTGGCCGGCTGACGCCGGGCATCGCCAAGCCAGCCCATCGCGGCATCGAGGAACCGGCCCCGAGCCCGTCCCGGCCGCGACTCACGGCCGCCCGGTCACAGCCTCTGCAGGACGCGGAGCACCCGCCGGAAGGCCAGCAGCGAGACCCCCGCCGCGGCGACCATGAGGACGGCCACCGCGGACGTCCGGACGATCAGGTAGGTCTCGATCGACTCGCTGAACAGCAGCCACAGGCTCAGCGTCCCGTTGACGAACTGCACCGTTCCCCACAACAGCGACAGGTGCCTGAAGAACCGGCGCATCACCGGATGGTGGAGCAGATGCTCGGGCAGCGGCACCAGATCGGTGGTGACCCGCTGGATCAGCGGGCGCGGCGCGGCGGCCGTGGCCAGGAAGGCCAGGCTCGCGCAGAACACGCCGAGCGTCGGCTGCAGGAAGTAGATGACCACGTCACCGGTGACCAGCGCCAGCGCCGCCCGCACCGTGATCGCCAGTATCGCCAGCAGCACGGTGCCGGGAACGCTCTGCCGCCTGACCAGCCGCAGCGCGGCCCCTCCGTACACCCAGGCCACCGCCATGGCCAGCCCGCCGTTGACCCCGGCCACCAGCAGGCCCGCGTAGAACACGGCGACGGGCAGGATCATGCCCTCCAGCACGCGCGGCGCCGCGTGCCGGACGAGAACGGAGATCCTCGGCAACGCCGGGTGCGGGGCGGCGGCGGACGGCGACGCGAGAGTGGACGCGGTCATATGCGAGACGGCTCCTGCGGGACAGAGCGACGTGCCGTGGATGAAATCGGTACGACCGTACGGCATGCCTTCCCCGTCCGCGAGTGGTTCCACGAGATCATGATCGGCCGGTGGGGGGACCTTCACCACGTACAAGGACGCGCATGGCGTGACCGCGGTGGCCGCCTGCCGTGGCCGGGTCCTGGACCACTCACCGGCCTGCCTAGGCTGAAAGCGTGTACCGGTTCCTGCTGAGACCGCGATGGCTGGCGTTCCACCTGCTGGTCCTGCTGCTCATCCCCGCGTTCGTCTTCCTGGGCAGATGGCAGTTCGGGCGCTACGAGGAGCGGTCGGCGGCCAGCGAGCGGGCGCACGCCAACATCGCCGCGGCGACCGTCCCGCTCGCCGAGTTGGACCGGCCGGGCGCGAGCGTGCCCGAGGCGGTGAAGTTCCGCACCGTCACGGTCACCGGCCGCTTCGATCAGGCGCATGAGCTGGTGGTTCGCCGCCGCCCGCAGAACGGGCAGGCCGGTTTCTACGTGATCACTCCGCTGGTGACCGCGGACGGCGCCGCCGTCATCGTCAACCGGGGCTGGGTTCAAATGGGACCGACCGCCGAGGCCCCGCCGGAGGTGCCGCCGCCCACCGCGGGTGAGGTAAGTGTCACCGGCCGGCTACGCCCCGCGGAGACCGAGGACAACACCGGCATCACCGACCGCGCCGGGTTGCCGCCCCGCCAGGTCCTGCTGATCGACACCGCGAAGCTCGCCCGGACGATGCCGTACAAGCTGTTCGGCGGGTACGTCGAGCTGACGGCGCAGCAGCCCGTGGCGGCCGCCGCGCCGGACCCGGTCCCCGAGCCCGACCTGGGCGGAGGCGGCGGCCTCAACCTCGCCTACGCCGTCCAGTGGTGGCTGTTCATCGGCATCGCGATCGGCGGGTGGTTCACCCTGATCCGCCGCGAGGCGCACGACCTCAGGGCCGAGAGCGACGCCGCCCCGGCCACCGACGCCCTCCCCGCTCCCGGCGCCGACCAGCCGGTCGCCGGGGAAGCCCCCGCCACCGGCGGCCATTGACGGCCGCCTTCCACCGGCCCCCCACCGGCCATTGACAGCGACCTGCCACCGGGCTGCCACCGGCGGCCACGAGCCTGCCACCGGCCGCTTTCCGCGCCGCGAGCGAGCGTCCCGTGACCGACCGCTTGTCGTAATCGTCACGTTTTGAGGTAAGGGCTCTCACGGCGGCGGACACCGCTGCGCGCGCGAACGGATACCGATCGGAGACCTCCCAGCTTGTCTGGTGTTATTCCTGCGGCATACGGTTTTCCCTGTGAACTCATCGCTGCCCCCTGACCCCGAGCCGAGGCGGCGAGATTATGTGATCATCAGCGTCGACGATCACCTGATCGAACCGCCGGATCTGTTCGAAGGCCGGCTTCCCGAGAGGTACGTCGACATGGCCCCCAAGGTCGTCGAGACCGACGCGGGCCATCAGGTGTGGCGATACGGCGGAGCCACCTACGCGTGCGCCGGCATGGACGCCGGCGCCGGCCTTCCGCGCGACCAGTGGACGCTCGACCCGGTGCGCTTCGAGGAGATGCGGCCCGGCTGCCACGACATCGAGGCCCGCGTCAAGGACATGGACATCGCCGGGGTCTGGGCCGCGCTCAGCTTCCCCGGCATGCTGGCCGTGCAGGCGGGCATGGCCTTCGCCAAGACCCGCGACCAGGATCTCGGCCTCGCGCTCATCCGCGCGTGGAACGACTGGCACTGCGACGTCTGGGCCGGCACCTACCCCGAGCGCATCATCGCGCTCCAGCTCCCCTGGCTGCCCGACCCCGAGGTCGCCGCCAAGGAGATCCGCGCCAACGCCGCCCGCGGGTTCAAGGCGGTGGTCTTCCCCGAGTTCCCGACCCGGCTGCGGCTGCCCTCCATCCACACCGGCCACTGGGATCCGTTCTTCGCCGCCTGCGAAGAGACCGGCACGGTCGTCTGCCTGCACACCGGCGCCTCGTCGTGGTCGCCGGTGCCCTCGCCGGACACGCCCATCGAGGCCATCACCACGATGATCCCGGCGAGCGCGATGTTCGCCTGCGCCGACTGGCTCTGGTCGGGCATCCCGCTGCGCTTCCCCAAGCTGCGCATCCTCATCGTCGAGGGCGGCGTCGGATGGCTACCCATGCTGGCCGCGCGGGCCGACTACGCCCTGGACCATCCGGTCGCGGACGAGGCGACCTGGGAGGGCGGGCTCAAGCCGAGCGAGGTGCTCCGCCGCAACTTCTACTTCGGCACGCTGGACGACTACGCGCTGTCCGGCGTGCGCCTGGCCGTCGGGCTCGAGCACGTCCTGCTCGAGAGCGGCTACCCGCGCTCGGAGTCCACCTGGCCGGATGTCCAGCAGGCCCTGGCCCGCAACCTGGGCAGCCTTCCCCCGGCCGACATCGGCAGGGTGGCCTACGGCAACGCCGCCCGTCTGTTCGGCCATCCCCTGCCGTCCCGGGCCTGGCTGCTGCGCGAGGGCGAAGACTAGGCCCGCGAGCGACGCCGCCACCGCGAGACCTCGGAGACCTCGGAGACACCCGAGACCTCGCCGCGCACCTGCTTGCGCTCCCAGTCGAGGTAGCGGCCGCTCTCGCCCAGCAGCGAGCTCATGAGCCACAGGAAGGCGCCGAAGTCGTCCGCGACCCCGATCAGCGGCAGGAAGTCGGGCAGCACGTCGATCGGCGAGACGATGTAGACGATGCCGAGGCCCATCAGAGCGAGCTTGCCCTTGCCCAGGTCGCTGTACTCCCCGCGCAGCGCGCCACCGATCATCCTCGGCAGTGCCCTGAGCCGCGCCATCAGCCCGGGCGAGCCCGGGCGGCTGATGTCCTGATAGGCGCGGTAGGCCGCGGCCGCGCGTCCAGCCTTGCTCATGAGGGCCACCTCCGTCTGTGCCACCGCCACACGCGCACGGTCGGGACTCGTCGAGGGACGCCACTACCCAACCGCACCCGGATAACGCCCGCCCCCGTCCCGGAGTTCCGTCCCGGACGGCCCGCCGGCGCGGTCTCCCCGCCCGACCTCGCCGCCGGCACTCCCCTCGCCCGCCTTGGCCACGCGCCTTGGCCACGCTTCTTGGCCACGCGTCTTGGCCGCCCGTCCTCGCCGCGCGGCCCTCAGCCGGCCGGGGACGAGATGGAGGCGGCCGGAGCGAGGTCGCGGACGGCCTGAGCCATCGGGACCTCACCCGTCGCGATCGGAGCCAGCACGGGGGTCGTCAGCCCGTTGGCGACGTACTCCTCGATGCGCGCCCGGCAGGTCGCCGCGTCGCCGTGCACGATGAGCGCGTCCACCACCTCGTCCGGGATCGCGTCGAGCGCGCCCTTGCGGTCGCCCGCGGCCCACGCCTCGTGCATTGGACGAAGCACCTCGCCCCGTCCCAGCCAGTCGTGGAAGGCCGCGTACACCGGCACCGTCAGATAGGCGGCCAGCATGCGCCTGCCGAGCTTCCTGACCTTCTCCGCGTCCTCGCTGACGCAGACGAACAGGCGGGCGATCAGCTCGGTCTCCGGTCCGAGCTCGGCGCGCACGGTGCGGACGTCCTGCGGGGAGAGCCAGTTGGTGATGGCCCCGTCGGCCTCCCGCGCCGCCAGGCCCAGCATGCGCGGACGCAGCGCGGCGAGGACGATCTTCGGTGGCACCTTCGGCGCCCGCTCCAGCCGGAAGCCCTTCACCTCGAAGGTCTCGTACCTCTCGGTGACCTTCTCGCCCGCGAGGGCCTTCCTGAGGAAGCGCAGCGTGTCACGCGTCCTGGCGTACGGCTTGACGAACTCCCCGGCGTTCCACCGTTCGACGATCACCGGGGACGAGGCGCCGATGCCGAGCACGAACCGCTCGGGCGCCAGGTCGGCGAGTGTGGCGGCCGACATGGCGAGCAGGCCCGGACCCCGGGTGGACACCGGGATGATCGCGCTGCCCAGCCGGAGCGCGGGCGCCCAGTCGGCGGCCAGGGCGAGCGGGACGAAGCCATCGGTGCCGCTGACCTCGGCGGACCAGGCGTCGGTGTAACCGAGCCCCGGAAGCTCGGTCACCAGCTCCTTGGACTCGGCCATCGTGCGGTCGAAGAACGGGATCGTGATGCCCCAGCGCTTCACTGTCCACCTCCTGACGGCCGACCATACCAACCGGACGGTATGCCGCGCACGGGTCATCTCACCGTTCACGGCGGCTCAGGCGCGCAGCTCCCGCATGGCGGTGATGAAGTCCTTGGTCACCCCGCGCAGGCCCGGCAGATGGGACAGCCCCACCAGCCGGTCGATCAGCGGCACCATGACCTCGATCAACCGGTACGTGCGCTCGCACCCCGGCGAGGTGTCATGGACCCAGAACAGCACCACTCCCAGCGAGGACAACCACAGCAGCTCGGGCAGCTCCTCGCGCAGCTCCGCGTCGATGCGGTCGGCGGAGCCCTCCACGACCTCCCGGTAGATCGCGATGGCCGCCTCCCGCGCCGGCGCCGACTCCCCGCTGAAAGGACTCAGCGGATTGCTCGGCTCCGAGGCGTGCTTGAAGAACTTGACGGCGAACCCGTGGTACGGCTCGGACACCCGGACCCAGGCACGCAGCACCCCGCTCAGCCGGGCCGCGAACCTGCGCTCGCCCGCCAGGAGCTCCCGGCAGGCGGCCTCGTGCTCGCATTGCGCCCGATCGTAGTAAGCCTGGACCAACTGCTCTTTCGACGAAAAGTAGTAGTAAGCGTTTCCTACGGAGACGCCCGCCTCGGCCGCGATGGCCCGCATGGTCGTCGCCTCGTACCCCCGCTCCCTGAACAGGCGCAGGGCCGTCTCGACGATGACCTCCCGGGTCTTTTCTCCCCCACGCGCTCTCGGCGTCGATTCGACCACGTGGCAACTGTACGGCCAGGAACCCTCCATGGTCACAGACGCACAGCATGCCCGCCATTTTCCCGCAAAAACACGCAGAGTAGTGGAGTCAGCACTTTGGGCGGGTGGGATAGATCCTCTGGCGGAGGGGCGCCTTGCGACAGAGGATCAATATGGGTGTGCATCCATGCACACGGGGGCCCGCGTGGCTTGGTGCCTGCGCGTTGCTCGCCGTGCAGATCACAGTGACGGCGTTGGGTTCGGCGGAGCCCGCCTCGGCGGCCGCTCCACGGCCGGGCGGCACGGACCTCCGCTCCGCGCCCGATCGGCTCGGCACGACGTCGAGCGGCTCCGGCATGGCCTCCGGCCGCGCCGGAGCCCGCTTCCCGCGGCAGGTCGCCCTCGATCCGGCGGTACCGGAACGGGTGACACCCGAAAGGGGCATCCCTGAGGCGGCCGGCCCGGACGCGGCAGTCCGCCGCGCCACCACCCGCACCGGCACCACCCGCACCGGCACCGCCCTCACCCGGTCCGCCACCCCCGCGGACACCGCCCTCGCTCGAAAGGCGCCCCGCACCACCCTGACCACGACCACCCCGAAGGCGGCTCCCGCCCGGGCGACCGCGGCCCTCCGGAAAGCGGCTCGGCTCAAGGCGACCGCGGCCATCACCAAAGCGGCTCGGGTCAAGGTCATCCCGCAGACCCCGAAGACTCCGCAGACCCCGAAGGCCGCCCGCGTCAGGGTGACCGCGACGTCAAGGAACGCGGCGGCCCTCGCTCCGGAGACCTCGGCGGTCCGCACCTCCATGTCCTCCAGCGCGATCACGAACCACCGGCGAGCAGGCCTTGCCGTCGAAGCCGCTCCGTCCCGGCGCGCACGCCTTGCCATCGAGACCGCTCCGACGCGGCGCGCGAACCTCATCGTGAACACCGCCGGCGCCGGTCGAAGAGCACTCACGCCGAAGGCCACACGCCGGGGGTCCTTCGCTCCCAAAGCAGGCCTTTCGCGCCGCGAAGCGTTCCTCCGCATGGCCGCCCCCATCCGCCGAGGCCTACCCGCAGTAGGAGCCCGCCGAGGTCTGCTAGGTCTGCCCACGGCAGGCGTCCCCCGAGGCCTGCCCGCAGTAGGAGCCCGCCGAGGCCTGCCCGCGGTAGGCGTCCGCCGGGCGCCGGTCGTCGTCCGGGTGGCCGCCGCGCGGCGCGCGGCGGCGTCGCCGCGCATGGCTCAGCGCGTCGCCATGGCCTCCGGGATGGTCAGCCCGATGCTGTGGAGGCGGCATCTGCTGTACCCAGGCCTGCGGCTCCGGCACCCGCAGGCCGCGAGGCGGCTCCAGCGGGCGGGCCTGCGATGGCGGTCGTCGGGCAACTGCGTCAACCGGCACCGGCACTCCTGCACCTCGCTGGCCACCGTGCGGCTGCAGACGCTGTGGGGCCTGGTCGACCTCAAGCGCCGCAGCGGTTGCGACGTCCTGGTCACGGGGGGCACCGAGACCGGCCACGCCGGAGGCGTGCACAGCCACGGCAAGGGCTACAAGATCGACGTCGCCCACAACCGGTGCATCGACCGGTTCATCAGAAGCAAGTACCGGGGACGGGTCCGCGGCGACGGCGCCCGGCTGTTCTACGAGCACCGCCCTCAGGGCCACACCACCTACGCCAACGAGCCGAGCCACTGGGACATCACATTCCTCTGACCCACCCCACACCCACACCACGACCCCAACGGGGCAGACCACTCCGACCGGCCCGAACCCCGCCGAACAGGCTTGCCGCCGGCCGCCTGTGTGCCCAGTGACTCCCGGAGCGGGCGATCGTTTGCGATGGAGCGATCGCCCGCTCCGGGGCTGTGTCGGCGGCCCGAGGAGGCGCGTGGCGGCACGGGGCACGCGCGCACTTGATCGCGCGGGTGGACGGCGGCCGGCGCGTCCAGTCGCGCATGTCACTATCGACCCACTCCGGTACCCACGCCGCACCCGCCCGCGGCCGAAGCGGAACGCGACGTAACGGCCGAGGGCGGACGCGATCGAGTGGTGTGCGGGTGGGTCAGCGGGAGGAGAGTTCGACGGCGACCAGTTCGGCGATCTCGGCGGTGTTCAGTGCGGCGCCCTTGCGCAGGTTGTCGCCGCAGACGAACATGTCGAGCGTGTTGGGGAAGTCGAGCGCCTGGCGGATGCGCCCCACGTAGGTGGGGTCGGTGCCCACGACGTCGGCAGGGGTGGGGAACACGCCCTTCGCCGGGTCGTCCAGAACGACCACCGTCGGCGCGGCCTCCAGCACCGCCCGGGCCGCGGCCACCGTCACCGGCTCGTCGAAGGTGGCGTGCACGGCCAGCGAGTGGGTGGTGATGACCGGTACGCGGACGCAGGTGGCCGAGACCTTCAGGTCGGGAATGCCGAGGATCTTGCGCGACTCGTTGCGGACCTTGAGCTCCTCGGAGAACCAGCCGTCCTCCTTGAGCGAGCCCGCGGCGGGCACCACGTTGAACGCGAGCGGAGCAGGGAACGGCGAGTCGACCAGGTCGGGGACGGCCTTGCGGACGTCGCCGGCCACCGTGCCGATGGCCCGGTTTCCCGCCACCGCGGCGATCTCGTCGTAGAGCCGCTCGGGCCCCGCGACGCCCATGCCGGAGACGGCCTGGTACGACGCCACGACCAGCTCGCGCAGGCCGTACTCGCGGTGCAGAGCGCCGAGGGCGGCCATCATCGACAGCGTCGTGCAGTTGGGGTTGGCGATGATGCCCTTGGGCCGCCGGGCGATCGCCTCGGGGTTGCACTCGGGCACCACGAGGGGCACGTCGGGATCCATGCGGAAGGCGCCGGAGTTGTCCACGGCGACCGCGCCGCGGGAGGCGGCCACCGGCGCCCACTGCGCCGACACCTCGTCGGGCACGTCGAACATGGCGACGTCGACCCCGTCGAACGCCTCGGGCGACAGCGCGACGACCTCGACCTCCCGCTCGCGGACCACCAGCTTCTTGCCGGCCGAGCGGGGTGAGGCGATGAGGCGGATCTCGCCCCAGACGTCGGGGCGGCTGGACAGGATCTCCAGCATCACCGTGCCGACGGCTCCGGTGGCGCCGACGACGGCCAGGGTGGGCTTGTCGGAACTCACTGCTCGGTCACTCTCCTCGCCGGTGTGCTCGTGGGCGTTCATCTTCCGGTGCCTCCGTAGACCACGGCCTCGACCTGGTCGCTGTCGAGGTCGAAGGCCCGGTGGGCGGCGGCGACCGCCGCGTCCACCTCGTCCTGGCTGACGATGACCGAGATGCGGATCTCGGAGGTCGAGATCATCTCGATGTTGATGCCGGCGTCGGCCAGGGCGCCGAAGAAGGTGGCGGTGACGCCGGGGTGGGAGCGCATGCCCGCCCCGATCAGCGAGACCTTGCCGATCTGGTCGTCGAAGAGGATCTTCTCGAAGCCGATCTGCTCCTGGATGCGCTTGAGGGCCGTGACGGCGGAGGTGCCGTCGGCCGAGGGCAGCGTGAAGGAGATGTCGGTGCGCCCGGTGGCTGCGGCCGAGATGTTCTGCACGATCATGTCGATGTTGATCTCGGCGGTCGCGAGCGTTCTGAAGATGGCCGCGGCCTCTCCGACCTTGTCGGGAACCCCGACGACAGTGATCTTTGCCTCGCTCCGGTCGTGCGCGACGCCGGAGATGATCGGCTGCTCCATCTCGGTTCCTTCAGTGTGGGGATCGGAGACGACCCAGGTGCCTTCCTTGCTGCTGAACGAGCTCCTGACGTGGATCGGCAGGTTGAACCGCCGGGCGTACTCCACGCAGCGCAGGTGCAGGATCTTGGCGCCGCAGGCCGCCATCTCCATCGACTCCTCGTAGGAGATGCGGGGGATCTGGCGGGCGGCCGGGACGATGCGCGGATCGGCGGTGAAGATGCCGTCGACATCGGTGTAGATCTCGCAGACGTCGGCGCCCAGGGCGGCCGCCAGCGCGACGGCCGTGGTGTCGGAACCGCCCCGCCCGAGCGTCGTGATGTCCTTGGTGTCCTGGGAGACGCCCTGGAAGCCGGCGACGATGGCGATCTGCCCGCTGCGCACGGCCTCCTGGATGCGGCCGGGCGTCACGTCGATGATGCGCGCCTTGCCGTGGGTGGAGTCGGTGATCACGCCGGCCTGGGAACCGGTGAACGACCGCACCTCGTCGCCGAGGTTGGCGATGGCCATCGCCAGCAACGCCATCGAGATGCGCTCGCCGGCGGTCAGCAGCATGTCGAGCTCGCGCCCGGGGGGCAGCGGCGTCACCTGCTGGGCCAGGTCGAGCAGCTCGTCGGTCGTGTCGCCCATCGCCGAGACGATCACCACGACGTCGTTGCCGGCTTTTTTCGTCGCGACGATCCGCTGGGCCACCCGCTTGATGCGGGAGGCGTCGGCGACGGAGGAACCACCGTATTTCTGGACAACGAGCGCCACGGGATGTCTCCCAAAGGTTCAGTATGCGGAGCTCACAGTCTACTGGGGGCACCCATGACCGCCGCCGATTAAGCCCAGCATGTGGACAACCGACCCCGCTGACCAGCCCGAACCGGACCTGCCTGTGTACAACTGATCCCACGGACGACCGTGCCGGCGCGGGGCCCCCGCGCCGGCCGCCGGACTCACGCGGTGGTCGTCTCCTCCACCACGTCCAGGCGGGTGTGGGCGACCAGCGCCTGCAACGCCCGCATGGCCGCCCCCGCGTGGTTGCCCCAGGTGTTGAAGTACGAGTACTGCCACCACCACAGCGCCTCCAGCGGGCGCCCCGCGCGGTAGTGGCCGAGCCCGTGGATCAGATCGGCCGCGACGGCCGCCAGGTCGTCCGACAGGCGGTAGGCCGTGACCCCGGTGTCCTTGTAGGGGTCGAACACCTCGGCGTAGTCGTCCACCGGGCCAAGACGCGTGGCGAGCGCCGTGCGCACCCCGTCGAGGTCGGGGTCGGGACCGGTCGCGGGCTCGAAATTGCCCTGCAGGATCACATCCTGCGCCGCTCCGAGCTGCGCACCCGCCAGACTGACCTGCGAGACCTCGACGAGCAGCATGGGCAGCATGGCGTCGCCGCCCTCGCCGCCCGCCAGTCTCGTCAAGCCGTCGAGATAGTTCTGCGCGTGCGCGGCGATGCGGTCCGCCATGGCGTTCCACTCGTCAAACATCCAGCAGCCTCCGTCCTTCGAAAGCGCGGCCCAAGGTGACCTCGTCGGCGTACTCGAGGTCTCCGCCCACTGGCAGACCGCTGGCCAATCGTGTGACTTTCAAACCCATCGGTTTGACCAACCTGGCCAGATAGGTGGCCGTGGCCTCCCCTTCCAGGTTGGGATCGGTCGCGAGGATCAACTCGGTGACCCGCCCGTCGGCCAGCCGCGTCATCAGCTCGCGGATGCGCAGGTCGTCCGGGCCGACGCCCTCGATGGGGCTGATCGCCCCGCCCAGCACGTGGTAGCGGCCGCGGAACTCGCGGGTCTTCTCGATGGCGACGACGTCCTTGGACTCCTCGACGACGCAGATGACATGGGGATCGCGCCGGGCGTCCCGGCAGATGCGGCACTCCTCCTCGGCCGCGACGTTCCCGCAGACGCGGCAGAAGCGGACGCGCTCCTTGACCTCCAGCAAGGCGTGCGCCAGCCGCTTGACGTCGGCCGGGTCGGCGGCCAGCAGGTGGAAAGCTATGCGCTGCGCGCTCTTGGGACCGACGCCGGGAAGCAGGCCCAGCTCGTCGATCAGGTTCTGGACGACCCCCTCGTACATGGCGGTCAGAACCCCGGAAGCTGGAGTCCGCCCCCGCCGAGGCCCTGGGCCAGCGGGCCGAGCTTCTCCTGCTGGAGGTCGGCCGCCGCGCGGACGGCGTCGCGCACCGCCGCGATCACCAGGTCGGCGATCGTGTCGGCCGTGTCCTGCGGGTCACCGGGGTCGATGGCCTTGGGACTGATCTTCAGTTCGAGCAGCTCGCCGCTCCCGTTGACGGTGGCGACGACCAGGCCGCCGCCGGCCGTGCCCTCGACCTCCGCGTCGTTGAGCTCCTGCTGTGCGGTCGCGAGCTGCTGCTGCATGAGCTGCGCCTGCTCGAGCAACTGCTGCAGGTTGACATCACCTGGATTCACGATCGTGCGCTCCTCATGGCTTCGCGTGTGGCACGAGCCTACGGGGTTTGCCACGGATGTTGCACTGGCGACGTCCGTTGTAGGCAAGCGGGGACCGGCCGCGGGACACGGCGCCGAAGATGCCCGCCCCAGGTGCGGACCACATCGCACCGGGTGGCCCCGGCCCTCGACGATCATGCCGGCACGGTCGTGACCGTACCGCCCGACCGGGCGCGCCGCCCCCGCCCGGTGCGCGACTCCAGCGTCCCAGAACCGGCACGGCGACGGTGTCAAGGAACAGCACTCATAACGTCAAGACCGCATGATGTGCACGCCCGTCCGTGCAGCGGCCGCCGCGGCGCACTCATGCTTGACAGGCAATTAGCAAATTGCCATATTCCCTAAGTGCTCGATGTGGACCTGATCAAGGCGATGGCGAACGACAGGCGCCTGCTCATCTTGGAGTGGCTACGTGACCCGGAGCGCCACTTTCCGCCGCAGCGTGACGGTGACCTGGTGCGTGACGGCGTCTGCTCGCTGCTGATCGCCCAGAAGCTCGGGGTGAGCCAGCCGACCTGTGGTGAGCATCTACGGGTGCTCTCGCAGGCGGGTCTGGTGCGCGGCAAGAAGATCAAACAGTGGGTGTTCTATCAGCGCGATGAGGACCGTATCGCCGAGGCGAAGGAGATGTTGAGCGGTGAGTGGTGAGCTGCAGGGCGATACCGCCGGCCTCGGCCTCGAAGCTACCGACGCGTTCGACACGGGGCTTTACGCACGGTTGATCACGGATCTGGACGCGGCCGGGGCCCGCTACCGACTCATAGACCATCCGCCCGAAGGACGTACCGAGGTGGTCAGCGCGCTGCGCGGGCACGACGTCGCGCACGCGGCCAAGTGCCTGATCGTCATGGTCAAGCTCGGCAAGAAGCGGACCCGGTATGTGCTGGCCGTGGTTCCCGGTGACGCCCGCCTGGACCTGCAGGCGGTCAAGGAGTCGCTGAAGGGGACCTACGTCGCCTTCGCCGGCCGCGACAAGGCCGAAGAACTGGCGGGAAGTGTGAGCGGAACCGTACTGCCTTTCAGCTACCACCCCGGGCTGGAGGTCATCGCCGACCCGGCGCTGATGCGGGTGCCGGAGCTGTTCTTCAACGCCGCCCGACTGGACCGTTCGATCGCCTTGGCCACCCACGACTATGTGCGCCTGGCCTCCCCCCGCATCGCCCCCATCACCACCACGTCCTGACCTCGGGCCGTCCCGAAAGAGCCGAGTTCGCCCATGGCCGCCGCCTCGCAAGGAGGAGACCGTGTCACAGCCCGACTACGCCATCCATTACCAGCCGCTGTTCACCACCCTGCAGACCATGGACGTCCAAGCGTTGATCGACCAGGTCGATGACCCTTGGTACAACCAGACCCTCATCCAGGTCGGGGACGTCTGGGTACGGCTGGGGGTCATGCAAGGGGAGTACCACTGGCACAAGCACGATGAGCAGGATGAGTTCTTCTTCGTGCTGGACGGGCTGTTCCGCATCGAATTGGAGGACGCCGACACGGTCGAACTCGGCCCCAGGCAGGCCTTCACCGTCCCGGCCGGGTTGATGCACAGGCCCGTCGTCCCAGTGCGCAGCGCCGTGCTGATGATCGAGAAGGCCGGCGTCATCGCCACCGGCGACTAGCTAGGTGTGGTCGATCTCGCCGATTATCTGGCCGCCGAGTTCGCGCTGGACGAGGGCCATGCCGGTCAGGGCGTCGGCGTCCGCGTCGGCGTCGTTGTCCGGATCGACCTCGTCGGTCTCGACCGACGCCGGCCCCGGACGGCCCGGGACGGCGTCCGGCCACCCGGTGGCGCCCGCTTGGCGCGGCCCGGCCTGGGCCGCCGCCTGCGCGGCCGAGCGCGCCGCGGCGAGCCCTGGACGGGCGGCGGTGAACCCGGGGCCCGGAGGATGCCCCTCGTCGTCCGGCGGCGGCGCGTCCGGCCATGGCTCCTCTGCCGTGGACGCCGTGGACGCCGCCCCCGCAGGCCGCTGCGCGGAGGCCGGAGCCTGCCGCCGCGCCGGTGCCGGGGCGCTTGTGGGGCCCGGCTGGGCGGGAGCCTGCGCCGCCGCCGGCGGGGCCTCCTGCCGCGCGGGCGCCGGCCTGGCGGCGGGCGCCTGCCGCACCGCCGGAGTCGAGGGCGCGCCGCCGCCGGGCGCGTTGCCGACCACGGCCTCGACCCGCCAGTTGCCGCCCATGACCTCGGCGATGGCCGCGGCCACGACGGCGTCCTTGGCGCCGTTGATGAAGTTGCGCATGGCGCCGACCTGGCTGAAGCCCAGCGTGACGATGTTGTCCTCGACGCCGATCAGCTGGGAGTTGGTGTTGACGTTCGCCCAGACGGCCGGCGAGCGCCGCTTGAGCACGTCCAGGATCTGCGGCCAGGTGTGCTGGAACGCGCCGGACGCCGCCTGGACCACGGGCCCGGCGGAGGGGGTGTCCGGCCGGTGCGCGGGCGACTGGGGAGCGGCCGAGCCCTCCTGCGCGCGGGCGGCGCCGGCCCGCGCGGGGGCGGGCCAGTCGTCCGCGGGCGGACGGGCGGCGGGCGTCCTCGCCTCGACCGGCGGCCGGCCCTGACCGGAGATGTCCTGCCTAGGGGCCTCCTGGACATCTGGAACGGGCGCGCGCTGGGATTGGCCCGGCTGCGGGTACTGCGGCTCGCCGGCGCCCCGCGGCTCGTGCGCCGCGCCGGCCCGCGTGCCGGAGGTCGCGGCGCCCGGCGCCGGCGCGGCCGCCGCGACCACGCCGCCGCGCTCCAGCCGTTCGAGGCGGGCGAGCATCGCGGCCTCGCCCTGGTCGACGGCCGGGAGCAGCACCCGGGCGCACATGAGTTCGAGCAGCAGACGGGGAGAGGTGGCGCCCCGCATCTCGATCAGCCCGGCGTTGAACACCTCGGCCGCGCGGGTCAGCTCGCCGGGCCCCATGGAGGCGGCCTGCCCGGCCAGCCGCTCGAGCTCGTCGGCCGGGCGGTCGAGCAGGCCGTTGTGCGCCGCCTCCGGCACGTTGGCGAGGATGACCAGGTCGCGGAAGCGCTCGAGAAGGTCCATCGCGAACCGGCGCGGGTCGTGACCTCCCTCGGCCACCCGGTTGACCGCCTGGAAGACCGCGGCGCCGTCGCGCCGCGCGAACGCGGCGATGATCTCGTCGAGCAGCCCGCCGTCGGTGTACCCCAGCAGGGACACGGCGCGGGCGTAGGTGATGCCGACCTCGTCGGCGCCGGCCAGGAGCTGGTCCAGGATCGACAGCGAGTCGCGGGCCGAGCCGGCCCCCGCGCGCACGACCAGCGGCAGCGCGGCCGGCTCGTACGGCACCGACTCCGACAGGAGGATCTCCTCCAGCAGCTGCCGCAGCGTCGCGGGGGGCATCAGCCGGAACGGGTAGTGGTGGGTGCGCGACTTGATGGTCCCGATGACCTTCTCGGGCTCGGTGGTCGCGAAGACGAACTTCAGGTGCGGCGGGGGCTCCTCGACGAGCTTGAGCAGCGCGTTGAAACCCTCACGGGTCACCATGTGCGCCTCGTCGATGATGTAGATCTTGAACCGCGCCGACACCGGGGCGAAGAACGCGCGTTCGCGCAGGTCACGGGCGTCGTCCACGCCTCCGTGGGAGGCGGCGTCGATCTCTATGACGTCGAGGTGGCCCACCCCGGTGGGCGCGAGGGCCACGCACGACTCGCACTCGCCGCAGGGGTCGGGCGTCGGGCCCTTCTCGCAGTTGAGCGAGCGGGCGAGGATGCGCGCGCTGGAGGTCTTGCCGCACCCGCGCGGCCCGCTGAACAGGTAGGCGTGGTTGACGCGGCCGGTGCTGAGCGCCTGCCGCAGTGGCTCGGTGACGTGCTCCTGACCCTTGACCTCGGCGAACGTCCCAGGCCGGTACTTGCGGTAGAGAGCGAGACTCATGCCGTCTCCTCGCCTAGGGGGTCGGAGTGGGTGATCACCGAAGCGTCTTCAGGGTCGTGTGTGCCGATCGTCGCGATCATGTGACGACACCGCCTCGAGGCTCCAGCGAAGAGACCCCTCGCACACCCGACAGAGCCCGCTTATCCTTGCTGCCTTCCGGCCCTGGGGAGGTTCACAGGATGACGCCGTGCGAGGGGTCCGGTGACAGTCTAGCCGTGCGCGGCAGTGCTCGGGGCGCAGCCGCCGGGGAACGTCGAGACCGATTCGTCGTCATCTCCATGGTCTCGGCAGGCTCCGAAGTCCGGTAAGCTTCTCGGCGGAGGATTCGCCTAGTTGGCCTAGGGCGCACGCTTGGAAAGCGTGTTGGGGGCAACCCCTCAGGAGTTCGAATCTCCTATCCTCCGCGCTTGGTTGAGCAGCAAGAACACGAAGGCCCCGGTCGATCCAACCGGGGCCTTCGTGCTTTCAGCCTTCAGAGCCCACCGGCGAGACGACCCGCGAGCCCTTCAGCGGCCGGCCGGCGCGTTCTCCAGCGGCCGGCCGGGGTGTTCGCCAGAGGCCGGTCGATGGGGCTTCAGTGGCCGGCGGACGAGACCCGGGCGTGCGGGACGGCGGCGCCGCCGCACGCCGGGTGCAGGCCCAGCGCCACACCCGCGCCCATCGCGAACGCGAGCACCAGCCCGGCGGCGAACGGGCCGAGGGACGTCGCCCAGGCCCTGAGCCACGCGGTCACCGGCATGGCGGGAAGGCTGCGCAGGAAGTAGGCCGGAGGGGGCACGTCATCGCGGACGAAGTCCGGCACGTCATCGCGAACCGGGTCCGGCGCGTCCTCACGTCCCGGGTACGGCCCGCCGTCGGGATCGGAGCACCGCGCGTCCTCGTGCGTCCAGTGCGCTTCTTCGCGACGAGGGGGCGGCACCTCGTTTCTCGCACCCAAGGTGACCTCCGTATCACCGGCAGTGATCGTCGATCAGCACGCTAGCCCGCTTCAGGACGAAGATCCCGTACCCGGTGCCCGGGTGGAGCCGATCACGGCCTTCCGTTGGCATTCAGCGGTGACGGGCTTGGCCGAAGGCGTCGCCATCGGCGACGGAGCGTCACCGGCGCACGGCGTGACGTGCGTGTACCCGCGATCATGCATGATCGTTTCTCTGCGGGGCAGCGGAGTGGCCGACACCCCGAGGACCGAGACAAAGGGAAGACGGGCCGATGGACTTCCGTGACGATGTCGACCTCGACGCCTCACAGGTCGAGAACCGTGGTGGCGGGGGCGGGATCCCCGGTGGCGGGCTCGCCATCGGAGGAGGCGCGGCGGGCATCATCGCCCTCATCGCCGCGCTGATATTCGGGATCAATCCCGGTGACATAACCGGCAGGGACGGCGGTGGGGACACCACGGGCGTCCAGCCGACCTCCGACCTGTCCCAAGAGTGCAAGAAGGGCTCCGACGCCGATCAGTCGGAGAACTGCCGCGTCGTGGGCGTGGTGAACAGCATCCAGGCGTACTGGAAGGACGCGTTCGGGCAGGGCGGCAGCGGCACCTACACGCCCGCGAAGACCGTTCTGTTCTCCCAGGCGGTGGACACCGGGTGCGGTCAGGCCACCTCGCAGGTGGGGCCGTTCTACTGCCCGAGCGACAAGCACGTCTACCTGGACCTGAGCTTCTTCGACGAGTTGCAGAGCAAGTTCGGCGCGAAGGGCGGCCCGTTCGCCCAGGCGTACGTCATCGCCCACGAGTACGGCCATCACGTCCAGGACCTGCTGGGCACCATGGAGCGCGTCGGGGGGAACAGCCAGGGCGCCGACAGCGCCTCGGTCCGGCTGGAACTCCAGGCCGACTGCTATGGCGGTGTCTGGGCGAAGAACGCCGTGGACACCGGTTTCTACGAGAAGCCCTTCACCCAGACCGACATCCAGGAGGCGCTCGACGCCGCGGCCGCCGTCGGCGACGACCGCATCCAGGAGAAGACGCAGGGCCGCGTCGACCCGGAGTCCTTCACTCACGGCACCGCCGAGCAGCGGACCAAGTGGTTCAGCACCGGCTACGACTCGGGCGACCCCGCCAAGTGCGACACCTTCGCCGGAGGCATCTGACCTGATCAGGGCTTCAGCGCGCACCCGCTGAAGCAGGCAAACAGGAAATCTCTCCTAAACTACATAGGGTGATCTTCAAGTCAGTCGGTGATGGCCGCCCGTACCCCGAGCATGGCCTGTCGCATCGAGAGTGGGCCCAGATCCCGCCGCGGCAGGTCAGGCTCGACTCTCTGGTGACCACGAAGGCGGTGCTCGACCTGCATTCTCTGCTCGCCAAGGATTCGACCTTCTACGGTGACCTGTTCCCCCATGTGGTGCAGTGGCGCGGCGAGCTCTACCTCGAGGACGGCCTGCACCGCGCGCTGCGGGCCGCCCTGCACCAGCGTTCGGTCCTGCACGCGCGGGTTCTCGAACTGGACGAGTCCCGCGGCGGCTCCGCGCCCGAATGACGGGCGCGGAGCCCCCCGAAGCCGCCCGCCCGGCGCGCGCCAAGCCGTCCGCGGCCCTGGCGGCCGTCCGCTGGCCGGCGCGGAACAATCGCGTTGACACCCCTGTCCCGGCACGGCCAGCCTGAGCGGATGCTGATCCGACGCGAGGTACCGGCGGACATCCCCGCCATCCGCGAAGTGCACAACGCCGCGTTCGCCAAGCCGGACGCGCCCGGCGAACCGACCGTGGAGGCCGTCCTGGTGGACGCGCTGCGGGCCTGCGAGGCGTGGCTGCCGCGTCTCTCACTGGTCGCCTCAGGGGCGGACGGCGCCGTCCTTGGCCATGTGGTCTGCAGCCGGGCCTCCGTGGACTCCGCTCCCGTGCTCGGACTGGGGCCGCTCGGGGTGCTGCCCGCCCATCAGCGTCAGGGCGTCGGTCATGCGCTCATGCACGCGGTGCTGGCGGCGGCGGACGCGCTCGACGAACCGCTCGTCGTGCTGCTGGGCCATCGTGACTACTATCCGCGGTTCGGTTTCCGGCCGGCCGCCGAGTTCGGCGTCGTCCCGCCGGTCGCGGCCTGGGGTGAGCACTTCCAGGCGCGCCCGCTGGCCGCCTACACCCCGGCGACGCGCGGCGCGTTCGCCTACGCCAAGCCGTTCGACGAGGTGTAGGCGCGGTGACGCCGAAGGGCCCGCGGCCGGTCGCCCGGCGCGGGCCCTTCGTGGTGGCGGTGGAGGTGGGATTTGAACTCCGACATTGCCTATTGGTCCCCGTAGAACCGTGTCGGATCGAATCGACATTTCACCAGGAAAGCGCCCTCGGTTCCCGCCCTTCCTTCGGTCCTATAGACCGCAGTCGGACCGTGTTCGTGACCGGCGCTGTGACCACTCCAGCGCACTGGACTCAACTTCGCCTCTTCCTTGCCGCCTCGATGCCGTTCTCTCTTGCCAGTCTCCGCACGTACGTATCGGTGAATGGCGAGTGTGCGACAACATCAGTGGGCCGCTTCCCTGCTCGCAAGGCGGCTAAGGCGTCGGCAATGACGGCCTTGCGGGATTCCTCGTGCGCCAGCTCGGTCTCGCGGTATCGGCGAGTGCTCTCGTCGAGGGCGTCAAGCGGGTCGACATCTTCACTCATGCCGAACAGAGTACCGGAACAGGGTTGCGCTCTGTCTAGTTGCGACGCTACGGTTTCATCAGAACAGAGTGCCGCAACAAAGTTTCGATAACGGGCCTGCCCGGTGTCCTACCACCGAACAGGCCCTAGATCCACCGAACCTGCTCTACCAGGAGGGGACCCTAGTGTCCAAGGTTAAGGCCGGCCGTGACGTCACGTTCACGGTCGAGGAGATGACCGCTCTCGCGTCGGCGATGAACACCATGCTCGACGCGTACAAGACCGTCAGCGACGTCATGCAGACCGCGACCGCCCGCAGCTTCGGCAGCGCCGCCCGTGACGAACTGGCCGCGCGTCGCGCTCTCCGGGTCGCCGGGGGTGCCCAGTGAGCCAGCTCATCGACACCGGGCAGATCGCCAACGTCCTGCGCGTGGCGTTCGTCGCCGGGTACACCACCGCTGTCCGCGAGACCACCAAGGCGACCGAGCGTCTCGGCCTGGCCGTCCACGACGACGACATGTGGAACTGGCTGGAGTCGATCCTGCCCGTCGAGGACCGGGAGCGTCTCGGCCAGTTCGCCGCCACGCTGCTGCTCGACCGGTTCGAGGGCGACCTGGCCGCGGCCGGCCTGTCGGTCGGGGGTGGCGCGTGACCAGTCCGCAGCCCTGCCCGGTCACCTGGTGCGCCCGCTCGCACCTGGACCCGCGTAGCCGTTCCCACTCCCTCGACCTGGGGACGTTCGACGCCGGCCGGGTGACCGCCAACCTGGTCCTGCTGCAGATCGAGGTGGACGGCGTTCTCGCCCCGGCCGTGATCCGCGTGTTCGTCGACTCGACCGACCACCGTCGTCTCGACGAGCGGGCCGACATCTCCACGCATGGCGCGGCCGTGCTGTCCGACGCGCTCGCCGATCTGCCGCTGAACCAGGTGGGCGAGTTCATCGCGGCGCTCGGCCGGGGCCAGATCCTCCTCGGCGAGCGGGACGAGCCGGTCGACTACTACGCCCAGCGCTTCATGGTCATGCCGCGCCTCGGCTCGCAGATCGAGGCGGACGCCACCACCCCGCACGATGAGGAGACCGACCGATGACGCGCCGTTGGCCCCTGCTGCTGCTCGCCCTGCCCGCCGGCGTGGCCACCTGGTCCGGCTGGGTCGGTCTCGGCGAGCTCACCGGGTTCGGCCCGGTGAAGCCCCTGCCGGGCATCTCCGAGTTCACGATCAACACGGCGGTCACGCTGCCGATCGGCGTCGAGGCCTACGCGGCTTACGCCCTGCACGCGTGGCTGTCGGCCCGCGACGCCTCGACGCCGACCCGGGCCTTTGCCAAGTGGTCGGCGCTCGGGTCGCTGCTGCTAGGCATGCTCGGACAGGTCGGATATCACCTGCTCGCCACCTCGGGCCGCTCGTCGGCGCCCTGGCAGGTGACCACCGTCGTGTCCTGCCTGCCGGTGCTGGTGCTCGGCATGGGCGCGGCCCTGGGACACATGCTGTCCAGGGACGCCCACGCGCCCGCCGAGGAGTCGCCGGCGCCGGTCGAGGTTGAGCCGGTCACGCTCGTCGAGGCCGTCCCGGTGTCCGGGCCGGTCGCCGAGGTGCCCGAGGTCGAGGCCGTACCCCACACCCTCGGGTACGTACCCGAGCCGCTTCCCGAGGAGTTGGCGACAGCCGCCGCTTCCCGGTTCCTGCCCGACATCATCACGGGCACCACGCCGTCAATCAGGCAGATCAAGGACACCTTGAACGTCGGCCAGGACAAAGCCGCGCTGGTCAAGGCGTACTTGGCGACGCTCGCCGCCCAGTAACCGCGTACCCGCCCCCAGGTTCATGCCTCGCAAGCCGTACCTGGGGGCGGGTCCCAACCCCTTAGGAGGGATCTTCAATGCTCCAACACCCCACCCGCCACGGCAAGGACTGGCGTGCCATCGGCGCTGCCATCCGCGCCGTGGTGTTGCTGCTGCTCACCGCCGTCGATGACTGGGTGACCGCCCGGATCGGCATCCGCCCGGTTCGCTGGCACGCCCGGCGCCTGGCCGTCGTCGCCGGCGGGCTGTGGGCGATAGCCCGGTACGGTCCGCCGGCCGAGGGCGCCGAGGTCGAGCCGCTGGTCTACGACGTCGAGATGGTCGACGGCCAGGAGGAGGACAGGTGACCGCCGAGAGCGGCAAGGCCCGCATTCCCGAGCTGGCCACGATCCCATGGGAGGGCCCGGCGTCGATCACCGAGTACGCCAAGACCGGCCGCGGGCTGTGCCGTGACCTGTGCGAGGAGTTCGACATGGGCGCCGACGAGCTGTATGAGGTGCTGATCCGCTCGTTCAAGGGGCACCCGGCGTTGGCGCTGCTGGGCGGGCCCGACGTCAAGCTGCGGGCCCGGCGGGTGGTGAAGCGGCTCAAGCGCGCTGCCGAGCTGCAGAAGGGCGCCGGGGTCGAGCTGGTGAAGTTCGCCAGCCAGTTCCGCAAGGAATTCGTGTCGGTGCTGCCGCAGGCGAAGCCCGAGCGGCGTAAGAGCACCTTCAATTGGGAGGACGTGTGATGGCCGGCCGCACCAAAGACCTGGTGTCCGTCGACACCGAGTCGAGCCTGTCGAAGGTCACCGCGCGCGAGGTGTCCAAGCTGTTCGCCCTGGCGAGCCCCTGGGTTGCCTACACGCTGGTGTTCGGCGTGGGCGCGGCTTTCCACTTCGTCCTCGACTCCGACGACCCGCAGGTCATCGCCTGGACCATGTTCCTGATGGCCGTCGCCATCCTGGTGTTGACCGGGGTCACGTTCGGCCAGTCCCACGCCCGCGGCCCGTGGGGTAAGACGCACACGACGTTGACGACGCTGCTCGGCGGGACGTGGGTGTGCGCCGCCACGATCAACGGCCCGGCGGGGGTGTTCACCGGCCGTCTGGCGCTGATCGGCGGCTTCACCGTGGCGCTCACCTGGAACATCCGCAGCGTCATCCGCATGAAGGGCTGGGACCAGCCCGGCGTGATCTCCGACCCGCTGTCGCTGCTGTTCGGCCAGGGCGCCAGCCGGGCCGGGATGCCCGCAATCGAGGCGACCACCACCAACGCCGGCGCCCACAAGGTCGAGGGGAAGATCCAGCTTGAGCAGGGCCGTCACACCGCCGACGACCTACAGAGGAAGGTGCCGTACATCGAGTCCGGCATCCCGCTGCCGCCCGGGTCCATCATCACCTCGATCGACCCCGACGACGCCAGTCAGGCGAACGTCGTGATCTCCGACCCGCGGGTGATGAAGCACCCCATCTCCTGGCCGGGGCCGTCCAAGCCGGGCGCCTCGATCGCCGACCCGTTGCGCATCGGCCTGTGGCAAGACCTCGATGAGGTGCTGTACGTCGTCACCGGGCACCACCTGCAGATCATGGGCATGTCCGGCGCGGGCAAGTCCATCGGCGGGTGCTGGAACCTGCTCGGCGAGGCCATCACCCGGTGCGACGTCGCGGTGTTCGCCGCCGACGTGACCAAGGGACAGCAGACCCTCGGCCCGCTCGCCACGGCGTTGCACCGGCTGGAGACCACCCCGGCCGGCACCCGGGAGATGCTTCGCGAGCTGCAGGCGCGGGTGAAGGAACGCACCGACCAGCTCGCCGCCAAGGGTCTGCAGAAGTGGAAGCCCGGATGCGGGCTGACGTACTGGCTGATCTGGCTGGAGGAGTGCCCCGACATCTTCGACGCCATGTCCGATGCCGAGATGGACAAGTTCCTGTCTCTGGTCAAGGCGCTGCGCTCTGGCGGCGGCACGATCGTGCTGTCGCTGCAACGGTCGGACTACTCGCAGATGCCGACGATCGCGCGTGGCCAGCTCGGCAACATGTGCTTTGGCGTGCAGTCCTCCGGGGACGCCTCGTTCGGCCTGTCAGAGGCGATGCAGGACGCCGGGGCGCGGCCCGAGCTGTGGGAGAACGGCCAGCCCGGCATGGCCTACCTGGGCGCCCCCACCATCGCCCGGGAGCGCATCGCCATGCCGCTGCGCACCTACGCCTGGGGCGTGGCCGGCGACCAGTTCGACGACGAGCAGGCCAACGCGGCGATGCGCGCCCACGCCGCGCAGTGGCCGGCCACGGCCAAGCCGGTCGACGAGACCACCGCGGCGCTGGCACGAACCTCCGAGACGCCGCAAGACCTCCTCGACGGCCAGGGCGATGGCGACGATGATGAGGACGTGCGCAACGTGGCCGGAGAGTACCTGGACACCGACGACCCCGACACGACCGTCCAGGCCGGCCTCGACGACGAGATCCCCGACCTGGGCCAGGGCGACCCGCCGTGGACGTTCGACCAGGGGCCCAAGCTCACCGCCGAGGAACGCGGCGCGGCGCTGATACACCATCTGCAGGTGCTGTGGGGCGTTGGCGCCCGCGACTTCTCCTCCGGGGACCTCAAGCCCCTATGGGAGGACGGCGGCGTGTCCCGGTCGTGGGTGCAGAAGCAACTCAAGCGGCTGGTCGAGGCGGGCATCCTCGGCGGGTACGACGACGACGCTCAGCGGTACCTGATGCCCGAGCGGCCCGAGGTCGACTGACGCGCGCACGGCTGCGCGTGGGAGTGAACGCGCAGCCGTTTTGATCTTGCTGCCACGGGTGCCACGGCCAGGGGCCACGCCCCTGCCACGCAAGGGGCCACGAGGGGTGCCACGGTCGGTGGCACCCCTCTGGCCTGTAACACTCCCCCCAAGCCCCCACCCGAGGGTGCCACGGTGCCACGCCCCCGGCGCCGCGAAGATCACCTTGCGGTCGTCGGCAAGATCAGACGGCCCCCGCGCGCCCGGGGCGGACGTTCTGGTTAAACCCTTCGCTCAAGCGAAGGGTTTGCGACCCTCGCGCGCTCGGGGCGGACCCTCGGCGACCTGCGTTGCCGAGAGGGCAACTCAGATCATGGGCGAGACGCCCACAGTTCAGGACTCGTCGGCCGGCCACTGGTCGCGCGGCGCCACGTACGTGCCCTTCGCTGGCAGGGTCACCAGGTAGCCGCGGTCGCGCAGCTCCTCGACGGCCCGCCGGATACTGCCGATGGCCACGCCGTACTCCTCGGCCATCGAGCGTTCGCCGGGCAGGCGAGCGTCAGGGTTGAGTTCGCCGGCGCGGATACGCGCGACGACGTGATCGGCCACCTGCATATAGACGTACGCCGGCCCGCTCTGCACGAACGGCGCGACCTTGTCACCTGCCATACAGCACACGCTAGAACTGCTCTGAGCTGCACATATCTGCAGGTAGCGGCCTACCGCTATACACCGCTCTATGCCGCGTCATACTCTGATTACCCTCGGCCACACCGGACGAGTGATCGGAGAGAGGCCGAGGGCGCCACAAACGGCGGGCCCGACGCAGGTGTGCAACCACCGCGGCGGGCCCTTGATCAGGAAGCAGGTCCTGACCCGTGGACAACTGTATGGCTCCCACCATCGATGAGACCCTGACCGGTTGGCGGGTCTTCACCAGCGACGCCGGCCGCTACTGGGCGAGCCGAGAGCGCCGGTTCAGCCGGGTAGCCGAGGAGGCCGGCTGCTGGCGCACCGTCGATGGGGACGACCTCCTCGACGTCGTTGCCCGCGTGGCCGCACAGGAAGCCCTCGGCCGGATGGCGCCGCACCTGTGAGCCCCGTCCCGCTCACATGGGAGAGGTCCCAGAAGTACCCGGCTGGCCGGGTCGGTTGGGTCCATCGCGCCAAGGTGTGTGCGGTCATCCCCCGCGGCTCACAGTGGGAGGGCCGCGTGTTCCTGGTGATCGACCACAAGATGCCGGTCCGGCTGTGCGTCACCCGAGATGAAGCCGAGGACTGGTGTCGCAAGTGGGTCGAGGAGTGGTTCAACCTCGCTCGGAGTGACTGAAAGCCCCCGCCCGGCCTGGCAACCGTCGCCCGGGTTGGGCGGGTAAGGCGTGGCGGTCCGTCATCCCTCGCCAGGGCACCGGGCGGGCCGCCACGTCACCAACGCCGCCCATAAGAGCGCGGCAACCGTGTAGACGACGCCGTGTAGATGAAGTTCTCTTGCGCCGGCCGAAGCGCCCCCGCAGCCAGGGAATCGCATCGCGCTTCGTAGGCCAGAGCAGCCGCCACCACCGAATCGATCTTCCGGGGTGACTGCGGATGCTCTTTGCGTACCAGGACATACGACCCGCGGCGCCGCACGTAGGCGTTACCCACGTGATCGGCCACCACCCGGTCACCGTCATGGAACACCGTGCCCGCGATCAGGTCCGTGCGTAGCCGGTCGAGCGCCGCGGACATCTGCACATCCCGGCGCGTCTCCCAGGTCAGGACCCGCTCTGAGCCGAGATCCTCGGCGAGCTTGTCGATGTCAGAGCGCCACTCGTGCGGGTCGGCATACATGCGGGACACCTCGTACCGGGCGAACGCCTCCCGCACCGCGGCCAGGACGTCCGTGCGCGGCACCTCCCACCACCCCGACTCCGGGCCTGCCGGCTTCGCCCAGATGCCCACAGGGAACAGGAAACCGTCGTCCAGGCGCGAACCCATCAGGACCGTGGCGTCGTCCCGTAGAGAACCGTCGAAGCCGAGTGCGATCTTTGTCCCCGGCGCGACCACCTCGGCGCGGGCCTGGCGCTCCCACACCGCCATGTCCAGCCACGCGTCATGACCCGCGATCGCCCGGTTCAGGAAGTAGCGCGCCGCCGTCGCATCGTCCGGGCAGGTACGCGGGTCGCGCATGTCCCTGTAGATTCGGTCAAGGTCGATCCACCCCGCCGCGGAGCCGTACACCTCGCGGAGCTGTGCCAGCGTCCGGTCACGGTCGTCCAGGTCCACCTCCCCGGGCGCCTCATGGTGGTCGACGTACACCGCCGGCGACAGCTCACCCTTCCGCCACGCCACCAGCGTCTCCTCGGCGATCGACTGTTCCCCGGGCCGGTACGCCGTCGTCGTCTGGTTCATCCAAGGCTGCGCGATCTTCCGTTTGCCGAGGTTGCGCCGCACCGTCGCATACATCGACTTGAGTTCACGCAGCACGTACAGGTGTGTCTCGTCGGCGACGACGTGAGTTTCCTTGCCGCCGTCCTTCGACGCCGACCCCGCGGTGCATGCCCGGATCTCCCCGCCCTGCGGCAAGTAGATCGCTGACGCCGACTGGTACTGACGGATGCCAGACACCCCGCCGAACACCTCCGGGTGGGCGTCCGGGCCCCACTCCCCGGCGATGAAGGCGATGTTCTCGAACGTGTTGCCGGCCTGGTTCTCCTCGGTGGCAAGGCACTTGATCAGCGGGGACCGGACCGGCCGCGCCACAGGCTGACCGGCGGCGTTCCACCCGTCGAACCGCACCGGGGCGAACCCCTCGGCCACCCCGATCCACCCCGCAAGCTCCGACTTCGCCCGCCCCTTCGGCCTCGACAGCACCGCCTCGTCGTACACCCGCCGGCCCGTCACCGGGTCGATCCGGTACGCCTCCACCAGGAACGCGAGCCACTCGTCATCCAGCACGATCGGCTCACCCTGAATGTCCCCAGGACCATGACAGCAGTAGGCCGTGATCCAGTCCGCCACCTCATACCCGAGCGAGCAGGGCTGCCCCTCGAAGTCCGGTCGCCACGGCACGACTCAACCCCTCCCCGCGGCCTTACGGGCACGCTCCAACGACGACACCGTCCCCGGCGTCGAACCGGTCGGCTGCTGCACCCCGCGGAGCTGCCGGCGCTGCGGACGCTTCCCGCTCTCCTCATCCGGCAGCCGCAACGCCGCAACCAGACGAGCCAACAGCGCGGCCTGCTGGCGCACCTCGGCGAACACCGGGTGAATCACCGGCCCTGTACGGCCCTCGACAACCGGCTCCGTCACCTCGGCCAGTTCCTCCAGGCGTTCCACCCTGTCGGCCGTCCTGCACGCCGTCAGAGCCACCTCACGAGCCGGGGCATCCTCACCCTTCAACGACTCGTCCCGTGCCACCAGCGACGCCCACAGACGCGCCCCACGCGGCCCCAACGAATCCAGATCAATCACGCCTGCCCCCTCGCGCGCGCGCACGGGTGAAACTCAGGTTCCCGCGAACTGCGAGCGTTCTCACCCTCGGTCCTGGCGTTTCCGCAGGTCAGAGGCTTAGTCCCCTCCCGTCCCTTGTTCACCGTTATGTCCGGTTTGCTGGGGTGTCGTGGTTGGTGGTGACGTGGTCGCGGACCCGTGCGGCGATGATGTTCCGGCCCGGGTTGCCGCGGACGAACGCGCCGGCGTCTTCGGGTGTGAGGCCGATGGCGTCGGCTGTGGCGGGGAGCGCGGTGAACACGTCCCGGACGTGGCCGTCTTTGAGGATGCGCTGTGCGGTGTCGGGGTCGAGGACGAGTTCGATCAGAGCGCCGATGATGCGTTCGGGTCGTACGGCGCGGAGCACGCGGCCCGCCTGATCGCCGTCTGCGAACAGGGTGATGGCCGCGTGGCCGTTGCTGTCGGTGCCTACGGCGATGTTCAGGTGTTCACGCAGGACATCGGCACGACTGGGGCGCGCGGGGTCGAGGTCGGCTATCTGGTGGCCTATGACGTCGAGGTCGCTGATGGTCTGCCTGGTGTCGGCGTGCAGGGTGGTGGCGTAGTCGACGAGCGGCACGAGGGATGACAGGGCGTTGGCGATGAGCTGGGCCAGGATCGTCCCCTCGTGCTCGACGAGTTCGCGTGCCCGGTCGCGGAGCTGGGTGGCCTTGACGTCGAGGCCGGCGCGCTTGGCGTTGGCCGCGTCTCGGCGAGCCCGCTCTACGAGCACCTCGGCGAAGCGGATGTTCGCTTCCTGTTCGGCGAGGTCGACGGCTGTGACGGTGGGGTCGCCCTCGACGGCGCGGGCGCGGAGGACTTCGAGCAGGTTCTCGTTGGCGGCCTGCTCTTTCTGCGCCTTGGCGATCGCTTCGTCCCACAGGGTGGTCACTGGTCGTCTCCGTCCTGCTGGGCGAGGCGGGCCTGTCGGGTGCGGTAGGCGGCGACGGCGGTCCGCTGGACGGGAGTGAGGCCGGCGGCGACGGCCGGGTCTTCGGCGTCGCGGGCGAGCTGGGCGAGACCGTCGAGCAGGCCGAGTTGGGCGTGGCGTGCTCGGGTGCGGGTGTCGCCGGCGTCGAGGCTAGCCGCGGTCTTGGCTGCTACCGCTTCGTAGAGGCTGGGTCGAGTCACTGGTCTTAGTCCTCCGGGTCCGTAGGTACTCGGTGACGGACTCGGGATCGACCAACCAGTGCGACTCCGGCCCGGCGTGCCACGCGCGGATGTCACCGGATCGGGCGAGGCGACGCAGGGTCCACGGGGCTACGCCCACCTCCCGCGCCACCTCGCTCAACCGCCTGTAACTCTTGCGCTGTTCGAGCATGTCGGCGGTGGTGGAGCCGGGCCCAGAAGTGGACAGCGAATCGGACAAAGTGAACTGTTCTTGGAGGAGGTCTCTTACTCGCGGGTCGACGCGCTGTCCGGCGATGAGCTTGTCCCGGGCGTCGAGGGTCAGGTACTTGATCAGCCAGGATGGCAGTACGCCCCCTGCTGTTCCCGCAAGAGAGACAGCAGAGGGCGAGTCGCGCCGGTCGGTCACTCGGTGGCCTCGTTATCCCAACCGAGGTTCGCGATCTGCGTCAGGATGCTGCGCTCCGACTCCTCGGCTACCCGGGTCAGCCGGAGCGCTTCGGGCTCGATGTGCCGGGTGATGGCGTCCTCGACGAGTTGCCGGAGCATGCGGGCCGGGATGGCGTCAACTTCCACCGACTCACCGCGGAAGCCGCGCGCCCGGCTGTCAGTCCTCTTGGTCGGCCGTGTGGGCAGCCGGAGGTTAGCGATCTGGGGCAGGGTGACCGCCAGGCGCTCGAACATGATCGGCGAGGTGGGCGCGAACTGGACGACCTTCTCTGTGAAGTCGCGCCAAGCGTCGAGCCCCGACGGGTCGTGGTCGCCGAGCTGGTAGACGTAGGTGAGTTTCCCGGACGCCTCGATCGTCCTGGCCACGGACCAGGCGAAGCTTTCGGACGCGAATCCGCGGAGCACTCCGAGAGGAACGTCCCACTGTTGGGTGACGGGGAGGATCACGCCGGAAATCGCATCCTTCTCGGTGAAGATGTGGACGTCGACCGGTTGGGAGTGCCACAGGGAACGCCGGTAGGAGGTGGCGGCGTCCGCGAGCATCTGGTCAAGGTCAGTGTGGGTAGTCGGCCGGGTGATCCAGCGGGTTCCGTCGGTGATGTAGTGGTAGGGGACCACGCCAGCACGGCGGAGCTTGAGGAGTTGCCGGCCTACGAGCCGGTATCCGTCGTCGCTCTTGTCGACCACACCTGCGGACTCGACCCGGTAGAAGACACCCCGCAGGGTGACCGGGTAGTCCGCCAGGATCGCCTCGACGATCGCCTGGTCGATGCTCTCCAGTTCGGCACGCGTCCGCCGATGGCGTTTTACGGTGCTAGACCCGTATGCGGTCACGCGGCACCACCCGCCCGGCAGTCAGCACACAGCGGGTTGGAGTTCTCGCCGTACCTGTTGGTGGGGGTCTGGCACTTCACGCACGGGCCGATGTCCACGGCCCTCACACGCTCACGGATGTCGGTAACTGTCGACGGGAAACTGTCACCACCGGAACTGTCGCCAGTGTCGACAGTTCGACCCCGAAGAGCTATAACGCTGTGACCTGCGGGTTCCTCGGCAGCATTCCCGGAATGGCTATTACCGGAACTGTCGACGTCGACAGTTTCACTTAAGGGCCGTTTTGGAGATCTGCGAGGCGCGTAGACCACCGTGCCGGTCGGTCCACGGGTCCCCGTCCGCTCCTCGCGGACCGACCCGGGATAGATCTCCTCGTACATCGCCAACACCTGGTTGAGCTCCGCGACGGTGCGGCACTTGGCTGCCTTGGCTCGGGTGAGTTGACGCCGATCAGCTTTGCCGCCGTGCTGCTCAAGCCAGTCAGCGAGGGCGTCCACGGCTTCCTGTAGCCGCTCATCGCGACGAGACAGGGTCAGGCCGTCCCTGTCCGGCATGGCACGCCAGCAGTTGAGCGTGTAGTCCACCAGGGCGACGGCGCACTCCATCACCTCGCGCGACACCTCGCCACCGGCACCCGGCGCCATGGATTCGGCGATGACCAGCGCGACCCGTGCGCACTGCCGGTCCGCTTTGATGAGCGCTGCGGCTACCGATGCCGTCTCGGTTCCACCGGCCTCGCGCTTCCATCGGCTCTGGGCGGCGTTCCATACGTTGTGCGCCAACGTGGACATCCGCCAGGTGCGAGCCTCACGCGACCCGTACAGGGTGGTGATCACCTTGTCCCACTGGGTCGTGTCGCCAGGCTTGCCCTGTTTCAAGCTGGTATCGAGCTGGACGAGATGCGGTAGCCAGCGCGGACGGAAACCGTCGTCCTCGCTGCCCAGCAGGTGATGGTACGGCGGCTGGAGTCCACCGCAGATGGTCACGACCGGGCGGCGGACGAACAGCTCAGTGTCGTTGGAGACCCGCTGATACCGCCACGGCGCACCCGACCACAGTGACAGCCAACGGCCGCGCTCTCCCCCATCACCACCAGACCGGTAGCGGCCTATCGACTCCAGCCACCCGCGAAGCTCGTCGACGTCCACACTGCCAGTGCCGTTACCTCGCGCGAGGAAGCGGGCAATCATCTCGATCGTCGTGTCGTCGACCAGGAGTGAGGTGTCCGCCGGCCGTGGTCCCCGGTCCTTCTTAGGGGTCTCGTTCCAGATCTGCAGCTGGTCATGGAACTGCTGGCAGCTCGCGGCGTTCAGGTCCCGCAGGGTCCGGTACGCGAAGTCCTGCGCCGGCGACTTACCGGCCCCCCGAGGAGCGATCAGCGGCACCCACAGAGACGGCCGCTCAACCCACGAGTCGTAGATCTCCAGATCTGCCATGCTCGCGGCAGTCGCCAGAGCCGCCAGCCCGGCGCCACCCACCAGGCCCGGGGACAGCCCGGCAGACTTGCTCGCCAGGACGAGTTCACGCAGGGGACCGACGAGTGCATCAACCGGGTAGTCGGGGATGCCCGGAAGGTGTGGCGCCGAGATGGCATGCAGTTGCTCATGGTCGAACTCGACGGGCAACAGGTCTTCGATGCCGTACCCGGCTCGGAAGTGATCGGATACATCGGACTTGGGTTCGTCCACCGCAGACTGAAGGACGGTGACGCTCTTCGCCTTGCCGGTCAGGTCGGCGTGGATCGCTGCAGCGTGCGCGTAACCCGCTTCGTCACGGTCGGCGATGATGACCACGTCGGCGTCCTTCAGGGTGTCGCCGTACACGGGTAGCCACTTCGGCTTTTGCCCGGGCAGGGCGGCACCTTCGTGGTTGCAGGTCGCGACATAGCCGCGGCCGGCGAGGTTGTCGGCGTCTTTCTCCCCTTCGACGACGAACACCGGATGACCCTTGGCTACCGCCTCGACGACCTCGGGCAGCCGATAGAGCACCTTCGGCGGGGCTTCGCTGCCCTTGAACACCTCGTTGGTGACCCACCCGCCGCGCCCGTTCGGGCGCTTCATGCGGAAGTCCTTCGGCACACGCCGTTCCTTGACGTACAGCAGGCGCCCCTGCTCATCGGCGTAGCGATACTCCGCCACCACAATGCCGCGCTTGCCGGTGTAGCTCTGTTCGTCGAACAGCGCTGTCATGGGCAGGTTGAGCGCGGCGGCGATGTCCTGCAGCGCACATCCAACCTGGCAGTACATGACCACCTTGCCGGCCGCGTCACGAAACGACAGGGACGGCTTGTGGTCATCGTGGGCGGGACACAGGGTGACGTACTCGGCACCCTGGTTGCGCACGTCCTGGCCACGCTCGCGACACGCGGCCAGGACGCGATCAAGAGCGGCACCCATCAGGCAGCCGCCCTTCGTCCGCTACGGCGCTTCGCCTTCATCGGGTAGAGCGTCAACTCGTAGCCGCAGCCACAACGGCAACGCTTGCGCAGCAACGCGGGCGCCGGCCAGTCCGACCAGTGCAGGCGCTTGAAACCGCAGCGCGGGCACACGTCGTCCGGCAGGACCATCGCCCGCTTCTGGCCGGGATAGGGCTCGTGGACGGTCGCGGCCCGGACAAGAGGGAGTTGCCCGGGGATCGCGTGACGCCGGCCGTGGCGGCGGGTAGTGTGGCTAGCAGCGTTGTTGGTGCTGTAGGGCGCCGAAGTGAGGGCGGACTCCTGGCCGGGGGTCCGCCCTTCGGCGTTGTCGAGGGGCAGCATCAGACCGCACCGACCTGCTCGCCGAGACCAAGCATGGCCAGCAGGTGAGCGGTCGGCACAACAAGACGCCGACCGAATCGGAGAGTGGGGATCTCGCCGCGGGCGGCAGCGTCGTAAGCGCCGTCACGGCTAAGACCGAGGATCTCCCCAGCACGCGGCACGGAGATCGTCGGCTCAGTCTTCGGGTTGGGCAACTCGACTCCCGTAGAGTTCGGCTTGAGTCGGACATTGTCGGTAGCTGTCATGGCACGTAGTCTCTTACACGCTGGACTGTAGTTGCTAGGACAGTTGCCTACAAGTTGCTTGCCTAGCACTAGGAGATTGACGTGGTGATGAAGGTGAAGATCAGCAGTTCGCTTACTGCGCCATGGGTCGAGATGGGGGACCTGAGACGGCACGCCCCCGAAAGGTTCACCCTGACTAGCGAGGACTCTGAGGGCAACGAACCCACGTTGCGAGCCGAATTCGCCGTGATCAACGGCGTCCCACAGTGCAGAGAGATCCACCTGACTTGCCCGGACGGAGGGCGCGAACTCCGAGGTGCTGACGTGCGATCTGTTCGGACTGAGGATCTCCTCGAACTCGCGATATCCCGCGTAGCCCGATCTTTCGAGGTTGCCGAGAACGGCGCGAAGGTGTCGTCGGTTCACGTCGATCCGGATGATGCCGCAGAAGCTATCCGCGCCGTGAGAGAGCTCCGAGGGCAGACCCGTGTCAAGCTAACGCCGGAGCTACTTCGGCAAGTCGCCGACGTCTATAGGGCCAACGTTGGCGGCAATCCCACCAGGGCAGTTGCCGAACACTTCGGCCTCACCTCTGACCGGACCGCGCGGCACTGGGTGAAGCGCGCACGGGAGGTCGGCGAACTGGGTGCGAGTATCCAAGGAAAGGCCGGCGAGCGGTGAGCGACGGACGAAGTGGCAGCATCAAGCTGGACAAGAACGGCACTTACTACTTCGTGGTCGACATCACACCCCCAGGCGTGAAGCCACGGAAGCAGACCAGGCGCCGGGGCTTTAAGACGAAGCGGGCCGCTCAAGCAGAGCTGACCAGCATCTTGACCTCGCTGGCCGAACAGACGTACGTCGCTCCGAAGAACCAGACACTTGGCGAGTTCCTCACGGCCACCTGGTTACCGGCGATCGAGCACACCATCCGCCGGAGCACCTTCGAGTCCTACGCGCGCAACGTACGGCTCCACATCGCCGGCCGGGCGATCGGCAACCGCAAGCTCCAGTCCATCGAGGGTGGGCACCTCAACCACCTGTATGCGCTCCTGCTTGCTGGCGAGGATGGACATCGGCCTCTCGGGCGTCGCAGTACCTACTACATCCACACGATCATTCACCGGTCGCTCAAGGACGCCGTGCGATGGAAAGCGATCGTCCGCAACCCTGCCGACGATGCGGACCCGCCCAAGTCGCAGAAGCCGGAGATGCAGACGTGGAAGGCCGCCGATGTCCGCGCCTTCCTGGCCGGTGCTGCCGAGCATCGTCTCTACGGCGGCTTCGCCCTGCTACTTGGTACGGGGATGCGCCGCGGTGAGCTGCTCGGGCTGAAGTGGGATGACATCGACTTCGAGGGCGGCCGGCTCCACATCCGGCGAGCACTGATCACGGTGGATGCCCGCCGGAAGGACTCCCCCGGTATGGCATGGTCGGAGCCGAAGACGGCGAAAGGCCGGCGCACCGTGGCGCTCGACGAGACGTCACTCCGTGCTCTCCGCGAGCATCGCAAGCGCCAGGCCGCCGAGAAGCTCGCGCTCGGCCCCGGGTACGCCGACGAGGGCTTGGTGTTCTGCAGGGTGGACGGTGGTCCCCTTCACCCGAAGACGTTCTCTTACCACTGGGACCACACGGTGAAGCGGCTCAAGCTGCCGCGGCTGACGGTGCACGGCGCCCGGCATACGTGGGCGACGCTGGCTCTTCGAGCAGGCATCTCACCGCGGATCGTTCAGGAGCGCATCGGACATGCGAACGTCGCGATCACGCTCGGGACCTACAGCCATGTAGACATCGAGATGCAGGCCGATGCTGCCGCCCGGGTCGCCGCTCTTGTCGCGGGAGACGAGAAATGACGCGCCGAATTCCAAGATCAAAGCGGGTCTGTGACCAGCGTGTGACCAAAACGGCCCTAGAGACGACTTTGGCGGCTCCGAGCGAGGTCACTGACCTGCATCGGAGCCGCCAAGTGGTGGCGGTGGAGGTGGGATTTGAACCCACGGATAGGTTGCCCCATCACACGCTTTCGAGGCGTGCGCCCTCGGCCACTAGGCGACTCCACCGCCGAGCAGCCTACCGGATCCGGGGCCCTGTTCGCGCGCGCTCATCGTCTGGTATGCACCAAATGCCGGTTTCAGTGGCGCCGGTCGGCGAAGAAGTCCCGGAGAACGGCCGCGCACTCCCCGGCGAGAACCCCGAGGATCACCTCGGGGCGGTGGTTCAGCCGCCGGTCGCGCACCACGTCCCACAGCGACCCCGCCGCGCCGGCCTTCTCGTCGGCCGCCCCGTAGACGATCGTGTCCACCCGGGCGAGCACCGCCGCCCCCGCGCACATCGTGCAGGGCTCCAGGGTCACCACCAGGGTGCAGCCGCTCAGCCGCCACTCACCGCGCACGCGGGCCGCCGCGCGCAGGGCGAGCACCTCGGCGTGGGCGGTCGGGTCGGCGCTCGCCTCCCGGTCGTTGCCCGCCACCGCGAGCACCTCGCCCCCGGGCCCTAGGACGACGGCGCCCACGGGCACCTCGCCACGCTCGCCGGCCAGCGCGGCCTGCTCGAGCGCGAGCCGCATGGGCGTCTCGAACTCGCCCTGCGCCGGATCGCTCACGGCCGCGGGCCCGCCGGCGAGGCCGCGCGGGGGAAGGCGCTAGTGCAGCCGGTCGAGCTCATCGGCGAAGGAGAGCTTCTCGGCGATGACCGAGAGGGTGTCGGCGGGAAGCACCCCCTCCTCCATGCTCAGCTCCAAAAGCTCCTCGGCGCTGACGCCGAGGTCGCTGAGCAGCTCGAAGTCGCCGGCGGGACGGACGCCGAGATCGGCCTCCTTGTCGGGGACGACGACCCCGGCCAGCTCGTTGAACAGCTCGCCGAGGCCGTCAGCGGCCGCCGCGTGGGCGTCGGAGAGGAAGGCGCGCGGCTCGGCGTCGTCGTCGTAGCGGACGAGCGCGAACCATTCGTCCTCCACCTCGACGCAGAGCAGGGCGAGCTCCTCGCCGTTCAGCCCCAGAGCGTCCTGGACGGCGTCGCCCAGGTCGTCGGCGATCTCGGCGTTGGTGAGATCGACCTCGGCGCCGCTCCACCCCTGGGGCGTGCGGACGAAGGCCGCGGCGAACAGAGCGCTGTGTGTTGGTCTCGAGGGCATGATCGGGGCTCCCGAGGTCAGCCGATGGCTGAGTCGACGGCACGTTCAAACGGCTGGGAGAAGCCCAGCCGCGCGGCGATGCTGGAGAGCACCTCGTCAGGAAGCAGTTCGAGATCACCGGAGAGGGCGCCCAGCTCCATCTCGTCGAGGCCCAGATCGGCGAAGATCGACAGGTCTCCGGCCGGGAGGACCATGTCGAGCTCCTCCTCCTCCGGCACGGGGACGTCGAGGTACTCCAGCACCTGCTGGGCGAGCGGCCAGTCCCACGACGCGGTGATGTCGGACAGGAAGACGTCGACGCGCTCGCCGAACACCCTTAATGCCACGAAGAAGTCATCCCCAACGGCGACCAGGCCAATCGTGGCGCCCATGCTCGGCTGCTGCCGAAGAGCATGGATCAGCCCGTGGAGGTCCGCGGTGAGACCCACCGGCAACATCTCGGCTTCCCAGCGGTCGTCCTCGCGGTAGACCACGATGGCGAAGTCAAGAGCATCTACGTCTGTCATCTTCACCCCACCGACGCGGTTCTCACGGTTGGCCATGCTCCCAGAATCACTGGGGCCCCGTAGGCCCCTCGGGCAAATTGTGATCAAAAACGGCCGCCCCCGACCCGCTTGGGGTGTGATGGGGGTTACCGGACCGCTCGTACCGTTCACCCGGGCGCAGAGGATAGCGTTGGCAGCCATGAAGACCCTCGTCGTTGACCACCCGCTGGTCGCTCACAAGCTGACCGCTCTCAGGGACGTGCGCACCGACTCCCCCACGTTCCGGCGGCTCGCCGACGAGCTGGTCACGCTGCTGGCCTACGAGGCCACGCGCGACGTACGGGTCACCGACGCGACGGTCACCACCCCGGTGGCGCCCGCCCACGGCGTGCGGCTCGCCCGTCCCGCGCCCCTGGTCGTGCCGATCTTGCGCGCGGGCCTCGGCATGCTCGACGGCATGACCCGCCTGCTGCCCACGGCGGAGGTCGGCTTCCTCGGCATGATCCGCGACGAGGGCACCCTCAAGGCCGAGACCTACGCCACCCGGCTGCCCGAAGACCTCTCGGGCCGCCAGTGCTACGTGCTCGACCCCATGCTCGCCACCGGCGGCACGCTCGCGGCGGCCATCCAGCTTCTGTTCCAGCGCGGCGCCGAGGACGTCACGGCCATCTGCCTGCTCGCCGCGCCCGAGGGGCTGCAATATCTGGAGCAGGTCTTCACCGACTCGGGCAACCCGGTGCGTGTGGTGACCGCCGCCCTGGACGAGCGGCTCAACGAGCACGGCTACATCGTCCCCGGCTTGGGCGACGCGGGAGACCGCCTGTACGGCGTCGTCTGATTCTTTTTCCTTCTTCGTCCCCAGGTTGACACACCCTTCGTTACATACTGTGTTTCAGAGGGTACACAGAGTGATGACAATGTCACTGTGTTCCCGGCCCCCGCGGGGCCGTGGACGCACACCTGGGAGAGCGATGGACCAACTGCCGGATATTGACGCCTACACACAGGTCGAGACCGCGCTGAAGGTCGAGTTCGCCGGGGTCCATCCCGCCGCGACGGTGACACGCTGCGTAGAGGCGGCGCACCACGGCGCGATGGAGGTCACTGGTTACGCGTACCCGAGCCTCGTCGAGCGCATCGCGCGCAAGCACCTCCAGGTGCTGGCCGCGGTCGCCGGCGAGCAAGGGTGACGCAGGTCACATCCAGACCCCTAAAGACTGTGGGGTCGGGATGCCTTTACCGAGCGAATCAGCTGGGTAATGTATACGGTGGGTGCAGTGGGTGAGTTGGTTAACGGAGGCGGCAGTGCAGGTCAAGAAGGTTCTAACGTACGCAGCCATCGCGTTTGTGGCTTTCTACCTGTTCACCAGACCGGCTGACGCGGCTAGCGCGGTCAGAGGAGCAATGGACACTGTGGTGAACGCCGCGGATTCGCTGGCGCTATTCGTCGCGAAGCTGACATGAGACTTGTGACCCACGGGGACTCTGCTCCGTCGTCGGTCAATCGTTACCTTCTGCCCCACGAACACCAGGTCATCATGGTGCGGCGCCACCCGGCCGTGCTGCTGCGGCCGGTCGCCGAGGTCTTCGGCGGCCTGGTCCTGGCGGGGCTGCTGAGCAAGTGGCTGGGCGAGAACCAAGGAGCCCAGGCACTGGTGATCGTCTGGTGGGCGTGGCTTCTCTTACTCATTCGCTTCGTGTGGAAAGTGGCCGAGTGGTCCGTCGACTACTTTGTGGTGACGTCCAAACGCATGCTCCTTACCACCGGTTTGATCACTCGCCGGGTGGCGATGATGCCACTCGGCAAGGTGACCGACATGAGCTTCCAGCGCTCATTGCTCGGCCGCATGCTCGGTTACGGCGAGTTCGTCCTGGAGTCCGCCGGTCAGGACCAGGCGCTCTCGACCGTCCCCTTCATTCCGTATCCGGAGACCTTGTACCTCGAGGTTTGCCAGATGCTCTTTCCCAGTTCTGACGACGACGATTAGTCCGGGTTCGTCCTGAATCCCGAGGGGTGAGACAGACTTGCCCCTCGGGATTCTTGACGTGGGTATACCCGATTCGGCTGCTTCGTGCCATCATGGCGAGACCATTGACCATAACATCGCCTTAAGAGATCACATGCCGAGTCAGGGAACCATCGGTGATCGCGTCCGCGGGCTGCGTCTGAGCAGGCGTATGTCTCAGGCCCAGCTGGCCGGACCCGACCTCTCCGACAGTTATGTCTCACTCATCGAGTCCGGCAAGCGCACGCCGACGCCGGTGGTCGCCCGCCTTCTCGCGGAGCGCCTTGGATGCACCACCGAGTTCCTGCTCCACGGGATCGAACCGCGCCAGCGCATCGACACCGAGCTCGGCCTGCGCCATGCCGAGCTGGAGCTGCACCACGGGGACGCGGCCCTCGCCGCCGACCGCTTCGGTGACATCGTCAAGGCCGCCGGAGAGGACAACGCGCTGCTCGCCGCGCACGCACGGCTGGGCCGTGCGCGTGCGCTGGAGGCGCAGGGCAAGCTCGGCCGCGCGGTCGAGGCGTACGAGCGGCTTCGCCGCGAGGCCGCCGCGCACCCCGAGCGGCTGGCCGACCTTCCGCTCACGGTCGCGCTGTGCCGGTGCTACCACAAGGCCGGCGACATCATGCGCGCCCGCGACCTCGGCGCCAAGGCGCTGGAGCAGGTGACACAACTGTCACTGTTCCACGGCGAGGTGTCGGTCGACCTGGCCGCGGCGCTCGCCGACGCCGAGATCGGGCTCTCGTACGTCGAGCACGTGCTCGAGGTCACGGGCGTACCGGTGCCGGACGACCGCACGACCGAGATCCTCTCGCTCTGGCAGGCCAGCGTGTCGGCCGCCGAGGGTGAGGACTCCGCGCTCGCGGCGCAGTTCGCCGACGACGCGCTGGCGGCCGGACGGCCCGCCCGCGTCGCGGTCCAGATGGCGAAGATCGCCATGCGCTGGGCCGAGATCTCCGCCGCACGGTCCAGCAGGGAGCACTCCGACGCGCTGGTCTCCCGCGCCTCGGAGGTCTTCTCCGTGCTGCCCGCCGAGTCGGTGGAGTACGCGCACAGCCTGGTCGTTCTCGCCCGGGTGCACCTGCGGTCCGGAGACGGCCGCGGCGCCGACGAGCTGGCGGCCAAGGCGCTGGAGCTGTTCGCCGACGAGCCCCGCACCATGAGGGCCTCGGCCCACCTGGTGCTCGCCGAGAGTGCTTTGGCACGGTCCGACGACGCGGTCAGGGGCCACCTTGAGCGCGCGGGCGACGCCCTGGTCGCGGTGCCGTCCTCGGGCGCGGTCCGCGACCGCGAGATCGCCGAGGTCTGGCGTGAGCTGGGCGACCTGTGGGGCAAGGCCGGTGACCGCGGGCGGCAGACGCGCGCGTATCGTAAGGCACTCGAAGCGGTCGGGGTCAGGTCGACCGTGGCCGGCGCCGTCACCGCGACGGTCTTCGCACGGTAGGCCTCCAACCAGGGCCCCCGGATTTGGCCGCGGGGCCCTGGAATAAATAAGGTCGACCAATCATTGACTCGTAGGATGATTGGTTACCCGGAGGAGGCAGACTGTGAGTCTGCGTACGGCGCAGCGGGCTTCCCTCGTCGACCAGGTGATCGAGCAGCTCAAAGAGCAGATCACCTCTGGGTCCTGGCATCTCCACGCCAAGATCCCTACGGAGACCGTCCTCGCTGAGCAGCTCGGCGTCGGCCGCAACACCGTGCGGGAGGCGGTGCGCGCGCTCACCCACGCCGGCCTGCTCGAATGCCGCCAGGGTGACGGCACGTACGTGCGCGCCACCAGCGAGCTCTCAGGGGCAATGGCGCGGCGCCTGCGGACCGCCGAGCATCTGGAGATCCTCGAGGTGCGCCGCGCGCTCGAGGTCGAGGCCGCCCGGCTCGCGGCCGTCCGCCGCACCGAGGGTGACATCGAGCTGATCGAGGCCGCCCTGCTCCGCCGCGAGGAGGCGTGGGCCGAGGGCGAGGTCGACGCCTTCGTGGAGGCCGACCTGGCCTTCCACGTATCGGTGGTCGAGGCCACGCACAACCGCGTGCTGATCGAGCTGTACAAGGACTTCTCCGCGGCGCTGCGCGCCAGCATCGCCGCCGCGGGCGCGCCCCTCCAGAACGGTCATATCCCGCACGACGCCATCGCCCGTGCCATCGCCTCCGGTGACGCCGCCGCCGCCGAGCGCGCGGGACACGCGTGCATGGAGCACATCGCGATCGCCCTCACCGAGACCCCCGAACTTCTCGACTGACCGCCGCCCCGAAGGCCGGCCCCAGCCTGCCCCGAGGCAGGCGCGCGACCTCACTCAATACCGGAACGCCGGGTCATCGCCCTGGTCGGTGGTAAGCGGCTTCGGCCCAGAAGGCCGGCCCGCCGGCCGGCCTCAGGCCAGGCGCAGCGACATCACCAGATAGCGGAACGCAGGGTCGTCGCCCTCGTCGGTGATCAGGGACGGCCGGGTGGGCGAGGCCATGTGGATGCTCGCCTTCTCGGTCTCCACCCCGGCCAGGCCGTCGAGCAGGTAGTGCGGCTGGAAGGCGATCTGGATGTCGTCGCCTTCCAGGTCGGCGGCCACCGCCTCGGCGCCCCGGCCGATCTCGCCGCCGCCGGCCTGCACCAGCACCTGCCCCTGCGTGAACGACAGCCTGATCGCGGTGTGCCGCTCGGCGACCAGGGCGACGCGCTTGATGGCCTCGACGAACGGCGCCACCGTGACATCGGCGCGGATAGCCCAGGTCTCGGCGAGGCGCGCCCGGTAGTCGATGAACTGCTCGTCCAGCAGGCGAACGGTGGTCGTGCGCCCCGCGCACTCGAACCCGGCGACTCCCGCGTCGAAACCGATCGACACCTCCCCGGCGCGCAGGGAGCGTCCCACCTCCACCATGACCCGGGCGGGCACCATGACCGCGGCCCGCTGGTCGGGCTCCTCGGAGTGCCACAGGAAGTCGCGGGCCGCGATGCGGTAGCGGTCGGTGGCCGCCAGGCAGACGTTGGCGCCGTCGATGTCCATGCGGATGCCGGTGAGCATGGGGAGGGTCAGGTCGCGGCTGGCGGCCACCGCCACCTGGGCGACGGCCGCGGCGAAGACGCCGCCCCCGACCGCGCCGGCCCTGGGCGGCATGGCGGGGAGCGTGGGGAAGTCCTCCACCGGGAGGGTGAGCAGGCCGAACTCGGCGCCGCCGCAGGTGAGCACGGCCTCGGCGCCGGAGGTGACGATCTGCACGGGCTCCCCCGGCAGGCTGCGGGTGATCTCGGCCAGCACCCGGCCGGGGATCAGCACCTTGCTCGGCTCGGCGACCTCGGCGTCGATCACGGCGCGGGCCGAGACGTCGTAGTCGAACACCGAGAGCGTGAGGCTGTCGTCGAGCGCCTCCAGCAGGATGCCGGACAGGACGGGCATCGCAGGACGGCCCGGCAGCGTCCGGGCGCTCCACGCCACCGCGTCGGCGAGGACATCGCGGTTCACCTGGAACTTCACCCTGATCCATCCCCTTCGCTCACGTCTGCTTTCCAGCAAGGTAGCGCCTGGGTGGGACATTTACCCGTTGAGCACTCACCATCACCCCCGCCCAACTTGGGCGAACCGCCCTCCCCTCCAAGGACCCACACCCGACCGATCACCATCGGCGCCCCCTGACCTGCCCGAACCACCTGAACGAGCACCGCCTCGGCTCAGCCCGGGCCCTTCTCCCCGCGTGTCGAGGGGTCAGGCTCGGGTGCCGTTGAGGTAGGCGAGGACGGCGAGGACGCGGCGGTTGTCGTCGTCGGACACGGCCAGATCGAGCTTGGCGAAGATGTTCGCGGTGTGCTTGGCCACTGCGCTCTCGCTGAGGAACAGGCGCTGCGCGATGGCGGCGTTCGACCTGCCCTCGGCCATGAGCTCGAGCACCTCGCGCTCGCGCGGGCTGAGCCGGCCCAGCGGCTCGTGGCGGGCGTTGCTGGCCAGCAGCTTGGCGATGACATCGGGATCCATGGCGGTGCCGCCCCCTGCCACCCGCCGTACCGCGTCGATGAACTGCGCGGAGTTGAAGACGCGGTCTTTGAGCAGATAACCCACCCCGCCCGTGCCGTCGGCGAGGAGCTCTCTGGCGTAGAGCTGCTCGACGTGCTGGGACAGGACGAGCACCGGCAGGCCGGGGATGGAGCGGCGGGCCGCCAGCGCCGCCTGCAACCCCTCGTCGGTGAAGGTGGGCGGCAGCCGCACGTCGACCACGGCCACCTCGGGACGCTCGTCGAGCAGGGCCCTGAGCAGCTCGGGCCCCGACTCGACCGCCGCGACGATCTCGAACCCGTGGGCCTGCAGCAGGCGGACCAGGCCGTCGCGGAGGAGGTAGAGATCTTCGGCCAGGACGACCCTCACGCGGCCGCTCCGGCCTCGGCCCTCTTGATCTCCTGGGTGAGGCCGTAGGCGGTGACGGCCATGGCGACTCCGAGCACGATCATGCCGATGATGGCGGGCCACTGGAACACTTCGGGCAGGTAGAGCGCGAGGAACCAGCTTCGCTCATCGGCGTCGAAGATCTTGAAACCCGCCGCGACGAGGCCCTGCGGGAACAACGGCAGCCACATCAAGCCCCAGCACACGGCCATCAGCCTGTGTTTCCAGGGCGGCAGGGTGACGCGGCACGCGGCGTGCCCGGCGAAGGCGCGAGGGATGTCGACGCTGGCCGTGGTCGGACCTCCCACTGGGCTGTACAGCGCCAGCACGCCGTCGAACGCGGCCACTCGCCGCTCGATGCCGCGCAGGCCGCTGCCACGCGAAGGGTCGGCGCCGCCCTGACCGTCGTCGATGACCGTGATGCGCAGGGCGGGACCGCGCCGGCTGATGTCCACCGCGACATGGCGCCCGCCGCCGTGCCTGCTGGCGTTGGTGAGCAGTTCGCTGACCACGAAGTAGACGGCGGACTCGACCGGGGCCTCGGGGCGGGCCGGCAGGTCGACGTTGACCGAGACCTTCAGCGGGCTGTCGAGGGCCAGGGCCCGGACCGCGTCGCCGAGGCCGCGCTCGGCGAGCACGGGCGGGTGGATGCCGCGCACGAGCTGCCGCAGCTCGACCAGCGACGCGGCGGACGCCTCGCGCACCTTGGCGATCAGGGCCTTGGCGGCCGCGGGGTCGGAGTCGACGAGCTCTTCGGCGGCGCCGAGGGTCATGCCGATGGCGACCAGGCGTGCCTGCGCGCCGTCGTGCAGGTCGCGCTCGATGCGCCGCAGCTCGGCGGCCTGGGTGTCGATGGCGTCGGTGTGCACCCGCGTCAGCTGGGCCATGGCGTTGGTCAGGCGGGCGCGGTAGGTGGGGGCCAGCAGCCACCGCGTCCACACGCCGTGCAGGCGGACCGCGCGCGGAGCCAGCAGCGGCCCTGCCAGCACGAGCAGCACCCCGGCCACCGCCTGTACCGGGCCCTGCGCCATCAGCGCCACCCCGGACGCCACCAGGAGCGGCGGCAGCAGGACCGCCACGCCGCCGATCAGCGGGTCGCCGAGCAGCCAGGCGAGGTCACGCCAGGTGGCGGGGTCTTTGAACATCCACTCGAAGGTGCGGTTGAAGTTCGGGACCAGGGACGTGCGGTACAGGCTGCGGCCCTCGCGGTACCAGCCGTCGCGCTGCGGCACGGGCGGCGGCGGAGCGGCGCGGTAAGGCGGGACGATCTGCACGTCGGCCCAGGCCAGCGCGAGCCGTCGCGCCTGGACGGCGCGGCGGCGGACCAGGCGGATGGTGGCCGGGAACAGGAACACCAGGCCGAGGCCGAAGCACAGCAGGAAGACGAGCAGCGCCACCGCGGCGAGCGCCGCGTTCACCACGGCCAGGGCGAGCAGCACCAAAGCCCGCCCGAAGCCGACCACCGTCCTGAGAACCATGCCGTCAAGTCTGCGGCATCGGGCACTTAGCTCACAGTGGCCGTGGCGCCCGTTCGAAGGTGTACCTAGGTACACCTCCGTCCGGGCCGCAGCCGCATTCCGCCGCGACGCCGCGCTTCCTACCGTCGGCGGCATGGAAATCATCGAGATCGCCGGCCTGCGCAAGGTGTACGGCGAGCAGGTGGCGGTCGACGAGGTGTCGTTCACCGTGCACGAGGGCGAGCTGTTCGGCGTCGTCGGCCGCAACGGCGCCGGCAAGACCACGACCGTCGAGTGCGTGTGCGGCCTTCGCGTCCCCGACGGCGGCGCCATCACCGTCACCGGCCTGGACCCGCGCCGCGACCGCGCCGTGCTCCGCCAGAGGGTCGGCGTGCAGCTGCAAGACTGCTCGCTCCCCGACAGGCTGCGGGTCGGGGAGGCCCTCGAGCTGTACGCCTCCTTCTACGATCGCCCTGCCGACTGGCGGGCGCTGCTGGAGGAGGTCGGGCTCGGTCCCAAACGCGACACTCCGTTCGCCAAGCTGTCCGGCGGGCAGCGCCAGCGCCTGTCGATCGCCCTCGCGCTCGTCGGCGACCCTCGCGTGGCCGTCCTGGACGAGCTGACCACCGGCCTCGACCCCATGGCCCGCCGTGAGACCTGGGAGCTCATCGAGAAGGTCAAACGACGCGGCGTCACGATCGTCCTGGTCACCCACTTCATGGAGGAGGCCGAGCGGCTCTGCGACCGCGTCGCGGTGATCGACAGGGGGCGCGTGGCCGCGGTGGACACGCCCGCGGGCCTGATCGCCCGGGTGGACGGCGGCCAGCGCGTCCGGTTCCGCAGCGCTCCTGACGCCGACCAGGTGCTCAGGGCGCTCCCCGAGGTCGCGAGCCTGACCCGTGAAGGCGACTCGGTCACGGTGACCGGGTCCGAGGGTTTGCTGCTCGCCGTGACCAAGGCCCTCGCGGCCTGCCAGGTCGTTCCCGCGGGCCTCCAGATGGACCAGGCCACGCTGGAGGACGCCTTCCTCGCCCTGACAGGCCGCCCGGCCGCCGACGCCTCTTAGGAGCCCCCATGACGACGACCCGCTCGCGCCCTCCCCACGTGGCTCCGCCCAGGCCCGGTGCGCTGCGCAAGGTGCTGTTCACCGAGACCAGGCTCTATCTGCGCGACCCTCTGACGGCCTTCTTCACGCTCGTGCTCCCACTGGGCCTGCTGCTGATCCTCGGCAGCGCCATTCCGGGCTTTCGGGAACCCGACCCCTCGCTGGGCGGTCAGCGGGTGGTGGACACCCAGCTGCCCGCGATGATGATCATGCTGGCGGTGGCGACCTCGGCCTTCAGCGTCATCCCCACCGTGCTGGCCACCTATCGCGAGCGCGGCGTGCTGCGCCGGTTGTCCATCACGCCCGCCTCGCCGGCGACCCTGCTGGGCGCCCAACTGGTGCTGAACCTGGCCGTGGCGCTGCTGGCCGCGTTCCTCACCATCCTCTTCGGGCACCTCGTGCTGGACACGCACGTGCCTGCCGCCTTGCCGTGGTTCGTGCTGTCCTTCGTCCTTGGAGTGTGCGCTCTTTTCGCGATCGGCCTGTCGGTCGCCGCCGTGGTGCCCAACGGCCGTGCCGCCGGCGGCGTCGGCGCGGTGGTGATGTTCCCCTTGCTGTTCCTCGGCGGCATGTGGCTTCCTCGCGAGCTGATGCCCGAGACCCTGGTGCGGTTCAGCGACTTCACCCCGACGGGAGCGTTCGGCCAGGTGTTACGCGACGCCTGGGCCGGTGCCGCCCCACAGCCTCTCCACCTCGCCGTCCTCGCCGCCTGGACACTGGCCGCCGGAGCGTTCGCGGTGCGGTTCTTCCGCTGGGAGTGACAGAACACGCTGTGCGCCAGGGACGGTTCGTCGGGGAAACCGTCCGTGGGGATAGACGGGGTGGTCTCAGGGTTGTTTTAGACCAATCGTTCTTGATAGAGTCCCATGCCGTGGCACGCACGAAGGAATTCGATCCCGAGAAGGCGCTCCAGGCGGCGCTCGAGCTGTTCTGGGAGCGCGGTTACGAGGCGACGTCGATGGCCGATCTGGTCGAGACGCTCGGCATCGCCCGCGCCAGCCTCTACTCCACCTTCGGCGGCAAGCACGACCTGTATGTGCTCGCCCTGCGCCGCTACATCGAGACCCGCAACCCGCCGCTCGTCGAAATCCTGTCCCAGCCGGGCCCGGCTCTGCCGGCGGTGCGCGCGCTGGTCGAGTCCTACGCCGCCGACGCCCTCGATGACGGGCGGCGCCGGGGGTGCATGGTGGTCAACGCGGCGGCCGAGATGCTCCCGGGCGACCCGGAGGTCACCCGCATCCTGGACGCCAACTGGACCGCCATGGAGACCGCGCTGGCGTCGGCGCTGACCCGGGCGCGGGCCCAGGGCGAACTGCCCGCCGGTCGCGACCCGAGGGCGCTGGCCCGCTTCCTGCTGGTCTTCCTGCAAGGGCTGAGGGTGGTCGGCAAGGGCTTCCCCGACCCGGCACGGGTGCGCGACGCCGCGGCCCAGGCCCTGTCGGTGCTCGGCTGACCACCTTCCGGCCGGCGTCGGCGTGACCACCGACTCCGCAGTGGGCGGTCACTCAAAACGTCAGCTATTTCAAGAACGAACGATCTAATAAGCGTCGCGACACATGCGGCATCACCATCAGGGGGAGCGATGAGATTCCACGGCCGGACGGTTCTGGTCACCGGTGGCGGCTCGGGCATCGGCCGGGCGGTCGCACGCGGCTTCGCTCGCGAGGGCGCGACGGTGTTCGTGGCCGGCCGCCGCGAGGGGCCGCTCCAGGAGACGGTCCGGCTCATCGAGGCCGAGGGCGGCCGGGCGGCCGCCCTGACCGCCGACGTGACCAGCTCGCCGGAGGTCGCCCGGCTCGTCGCCGAGATCGTGCGAAGGCAGGGGCGACTGGACGTCGCGGTCAACAACGCGGGCGTCTTGGCCCTGGGGCAGGTCGCCGACATCGACGAGGACGACTGGGCGCGCACCATGGCCGGCAACGCCACCGGCGTCTTCCTGTCGATGAAGCACGAGATCGCCGCCATGCGCCGGCAGGGCGCCGGCGTGATCGTCAACGTGTCGTCCCAGGTGGGCGCGCACAAGCGGGTCCCGGGCCTGGGCGCCTACGCCGCGTCCAAGGCGGCGGTGACCGCGCTGACCCGCACGGCGGCCCTGGAGTGCATCCGCGAGGGCATCCGAATCAACGCGGTCAGCCCGGGACCGCACGACACCCCCATGTCCATGCGCCCGGGCGAGACCGAGGCCGACCGCGCCGACCGCATGAAAGAGCAGCTTCCCATCGGCCGAGTCGGCACGCTGGAGGAGATCACCTCGGCCGTGCTCTGGCTCGCCTCGGACGACGCCGCCTTCACCGTCGGCCACGATCTCGTCGTGGACGGCGGCTCCACCGCCTGAGCCACCCCCTCGCGCGTTGGTCCACGCGGGGTGCGCCCACGGGCCCCGCATCCACGGCCATCACGCTCCGCTCCGCGCACAAGGAAACACGCGGCCCCGGCCGCTCCAGGCTGTGCCGGGACCATCACCGCCATCACGCCGGGCTCAGGCACAGGCGGGACGTCGCCCCCGGTGGCTCCGGATGTGCCGAGATGGTCACGGCCATCACATGGGGTTCGGCGGTGGGGGGCTTCGGCGGGGCTAGGGCGGTGCTGGTGGCCGTTACGTGGCAGGTAATCGCGGGGGCGCGGGGGGACGCATAGGGTCGGGCCATGACGACGACGGCGCTCTCCCGGCGGCCGGTCGGCGAGCTGCTCCGCCAGTGGCGTGAGCACCGCCGGCTCAGCCAGCTCGACCTGGCCATCCAGGCGGACATCTCCACCCGGCACCTGAGCTTCCTGGAGACCGGGCGTTCCAACCCCAGCCGCGAGATGGTGCTGCTCCTGGCCGAGCATCTCGACCTGTCGCTGCGTGAGCGCAACCGCCTGCTGCTGGCGGCCGGGTTCGCGCCGGTCTTCACCGAGACCACGCTGGACGCTCCGGGCATGCGGGCGGTGCGCCGGGCGATCAAGCAGGTCCTCGCCGGGCACGAACCCTACCCCGCCGTCGTGGTGGACGGCCGCTGGAACCTCGTGGACGGCAACACCAGCCTCGGGGTGCTCACGAGCCTGGTGTCGCCCACGCTGCTCGCCGCCCCGGCCAACGTGCTGCGGGCCAGCCTGCACCCGGACGGTCTGGCTCCGCACATCGTCAACCTCGGCGAGTGGCGCGCCCACCTGCTCGGCCGGCTGCGCCGCCAGATCGCCCTCACCGCCGACCCACAGCTCGAAACACTGGATCAAGAACTGCGCGCCTACCCGTGCGACCAGCCGGAACCCGAGGTGGAGCTGCCCGGCCCCGGCGAGATCGTCGTGCCGCTGAAGCTGCGCCACGAGGACGGCGAACTGACCTTCTTCAGTACGATCGCCACCTTTGGCACGCCTCTGGACATCACGGTCGCCGAGCTGGCCATCGAGTCCTTCTACCCCGCCGACGAGTTCACCGCCGACACCCTCCGGAAGATCGCCTCCCAGCCTGGCGGCTCCTCGTCATGACGGCCGGTCCGGCTTCGTCCCGGTCAGCGGCGCTCGCCGGGGCCAGGCCCGATCGCCGCTTCACCGGCCGCATCGCCTACCACCCCGGCGACTCCTCGTCCTGACGGCCGGTCCGGCTTCGTCCCGGTCAGCGGCGTTGGCCGGGGTCAGGTCCGATCTCCGCTCTGCCGGCCGCATCGCCTACCGCCCCGGCGGTTCCCCGTCGTGAGGCGCGTCGCGGGGGCTGCCCGTGGTGGTGGTCGGACCGCCCGCGTCAGAAATGCCGGCCGGGGCCGCCGCCGTTCGCGGAGGAGGGGACAGGGCGGGGGGCTGCCGCTTACGGAGGCGTGGGCGGGGATGGGTTGAGACCCTACAAGGGAGGGGAGGGTCAGTGAGGCGCCATGTCGACGAAGCGGCTGTAGTGGCCCTGGAAGGCGACGGTCACGGTGGCGGTGGGGCCGTTGCGGTGCTTGGCCACGATCAGGTCGGCCTCGCCGGCGCGCGGCGACTCGCGCTCGTAGGCGTCCTCGCGATGGAGCAGGATCACCACGTCGGCATCCTGCTCGATCGAGCCGGACTCGCGCAGGTCGGACACCTGGGGACGCTTGTCGGTGCGCTGTTCGGGGCCGCGGTTGAGCTGGGAGATCGCGATGACCGGCACCTCCAGCTCCTTGGCCAGCAGCTTGAGGGCACGGGAGATCTCGGAGACCTCCTGCTGGCGGCTTTCGGTCTTCTTCGGCGAGCTCATCAGCTGGAGATAGTCGACGATGACGAAGCGCAGGTCGTGGCGCTGCTTGAGACGACGGCACTTGGCGCGGATCTCCATCATCGACATGTTGGGCGAGTCGTCGATGAACAGCGGCGCCTCGGCGACCTCGCTCATGCGGCGCGCGAGGCGCGTCCAGTCTTCGTCGTTCATGGTGCCCGAACGCATGGTGTGCAGCGCCACCCGCGCCTCGGCCGACAACAGGCGCATGGTGATCTCATTGCGCGACATTTCCAGCGAGAACACCACAGTGGCCATATGGTGCTTGATCGCAGCGGATCGTGCGAAATCCAGACCAAGCGTCGACTTGCCGATGGCCGGGCGGGCGGCGACGACGATCATCTGGCCGGGGTGGAGGCCGTTCATCAGGGCGTCGAGATCCTGGAAGCCGGTGGGCACGCCGACCATCTGGCCGCTGCGGCTGCCGATGGCCTCGATCTCGTCCAGCGCGCCGGGCATGATCTCGGACAGGGGGCGGTAGTCCTCGCTGGTGCGGCGCTCGGTGACCGCGTAGATCTCGGCCTGGGCGCGGTCGACCAGCTCGTCGACCTCCTCGTTCTGCCCGCCGTAGCCGTAGGAGACGATGCGGGTGCCCGCCTCGATGAGCCGCCGCAGGATGGCCTGCTCGCGCACGATCTTGGCGTAGTAGCCGGCGTTGGCGGCCGTGGGGACGATGGCGGTGAGCGTGTGCAGGTAGGTGCCGCCGCCCACCCGGGCCATCTCGCCCCGGCGGGACAGCTCGTTGAAGATCGTCACCGCGTCGGCCGGCTCGCCGCGCCCGTACAGGTCGAGGATGGCGTCGTAGATGACCTGGTGCGCCGGACGGTAGAAGTCGTCGGAACGCAGGATCTCCACCACGTCGGCGATGGCGTCCTTGGACAGCAGCATGCCGCCCAGCACGGACTGCTCGGCCTCGATGTTGCTGGGAGGCGTACGCTCGAATGGTGCGTCGAAGGCCTGCACGACTTCACTGCTCAACTGGCGGCCCTCCCTGACTCCCCCGTGCCACCCCCGAAGTAGCCGGGGTGACAGTTTCGCCGGTTCTCGGGCGAGCGGCAACGCGTCCTGTCGACAACGTTGTGGATAACGTGTGCAGTTCTGGCCTGGAGATGTGGGCACGCTGGGGACAAGTCTGTGGATAACCATGGGGGATAACCACAGACCCCCGACTGAGCAGGGGAAACGGTATCCACGGGCTGTGGAGAAAAGAAAGTCCGCGCGACAGGCCGATGGGCAGCGGGACCGGTGCCGAGCATGCTGAGGTAAGGGGCAATATAGACAAGTGACTCTTACCCCCCGGGTCGGCAGCCGGGAGATCCTCAGGCTCGCCGTTCCGGCCTTCGGCGCGCTCGTGGCCGAGCCGCTGTTCATCCTGGTCGACTACGCCATCGTCGGCCGTCTCGGCACGGCCTCGCTCGGCGCCCTCGGCATCGCCGGGGCCGCGCTCACCACCCTGGTGAACATCTGCGTCTTCCTGGCGTACGGCACGACGGCGGCGGTGGCCCGGCAGGTCGGCGCGGGCAACCTCGTCCGGGCGGTCAAGCAGGGCATCGACGGGCTGTGGCTGGCCACGGCGATCGGGCTGGCGCTGATCGTGGTCTGCTGGCCGCTGTCCCCGTGGATCGTCCAGTGGTTCGGCGCGGCCGCCGAGGTGTCGGGGCCCGCTGTCGCCTACCTGCGCATCAGCCTGTTCGGTGTCCCCGCCATGCTCGTCGTCCTGGCCGGCACGGGCATCCTGCGCGGCCTGCAGGACACCGTGACCCCACTGGCCGTCTCGGTCGGGTCCTTCGCGCTGAACGCCGTGCTCAACGCCGTGTTCGTGTTGGGGTTCCACTGGGGCATCACGGGCTCGGCGTGGGGCACCGTCACGGCCCAGGGACTCGGCGCCCTGGTCTACCTGGTCGTCGTCGCCCGCGCGGCCCGCCGGCACCGGGTCTCCCTCCGCCCTGACCTGGCCGGGGTACGGGCCTCCGGTACGGCCGGCATCGCCCTGATCATCCGGACGGTGTGCCTGAGGGTCGTGCTGATCGCCGCCACCGCCGTGGCCACCCGCATGGGCGTCGCCCAGCTCGCCGCCCACGCGATCGCCACGCAGATCTGGTCGCTGCTCGCCTACGCCCTCGACGCGATCGCCATCGCCGGCCAGGCCATCACCGGCCGCACGCTCGGCGCGGGGCGCAGCGACCACACGCGGGCGGCCACCCGCACCATGGTGGTGTGGGGCGTCGGCTGCGGGGTGGCGCTGGGGGCCGCCACCCTCGCGCTGCGGCCGGTCATCCCGCACCTGTTCGGCGCCGACGCCGCCGTGAGCGCCGAGCTGGTCGCGGTCCTGTGGCCGGTGGCGCTGCTCCAGCCCGTGGCCGGGGTGGTGTTCGTGCTCGACGGCGTGCTCATCGGCGCCGGGGACCGCCGCTATCTGGCCTGGGCCTCGGCGATCACGACGGCCGTCTACCTGCCCGCGGCGTACGCCGTCGTCCACCTGGGCGGCGGCCTGGTGGCGTTGTGGGCGGCGCTGGGCGTGTGGATGGCGGCCCGTCTGGTGACCCTGGGCTCGCGTGCGTACGGGCGCGCCTGGCTGGTCACCGGCGGTTGAGCACCCTGCTCAGGAACTCGCGGGTACGCGGCTCGCGGGGGTCGGTGAAAATCTGCTCCGGAGTCCCCTGCTCCAGCAGCACGCCGCCGTCCAGGAAGCAGACCTTGTCGGCGATGTCCCGGGCCAGCCCCATCTCGTGGGTGGCCAGGACCATCGTCATCCCCGTGTCCTTCAGCTCGCGGATGATCTCCAACACCTCGCCGACCAGTGCGGGGTCCAGGGCCGAGGTCACCTCGTCCAGCAGCAGCAGGCGCGGCCGGGTGGCGAGCGCGCGGATGATGGCCACCCGCTGCTGCTGGCCGCCGGACAACCGGTCGGGGTAGGCCTCCGCCTTGTCCGCCAGGCCGAACCTGGCCAGCAGCTCGCGTGCCCGCTCCTCGGCCTCGGCCCTGCCGACGCCGTGCGCCTTGCGCGGCGCCAGCGTGATGTTGGAAAGGACGGTCATGGAGGGGAACAGGTTGTAGGCCTGGAACACCATGCCGATGCGCTTGCGCACGTCGTCGGGGTCGGCCCGCACATCGGTGATCTCCGCCCCGTCCAGGTGGATGGCGCCGTCGTCGACGGTCTCCAGCAGGTTCACGCAGCGCAGCAGGGTCGACTTGCCCGAGCCGGAGGCTCCGATGAGGCAGACCACCTCGTGGGAGTCCACCGACAGGTCGATGCCGCGCAGCACGCTGTGGCGGTGGTAGAACTTCCACACGCCCTCGATCTCCAGCAGGCTCCGCCCCTGCTCGACCGGCACGGTCACACTCCCCTCCTTCTCTGCGAACGAGCCGCCAGGTAGTCGGTGAAGCGGGCCATCGGGATGGTCAGCACGATGAACAGCAGCGCCGCGGCCAGATAAGGGGTGTAGTTGAAGGTCTCCGCGGTGTGGATCTGCGCCTGGCGCAGCGCCTCCAGCGGGCCGATGGTGGCCACCAGGGCGGTGTCCTTCTGCAGCGAGACGAAGTCGTTGAGCAGCGGCGGCACGACGCGCCGCACGGCCTGGGGCAGCACGACGAAGCGCATGGCCTGGCCGTGGGTCAGGCCCAGCGACCGCGCAGCGGCGCGCTGGCTCGGGTGCACCGAGTCGATGCCCGACCGGAACACCTCGGCGACGTACCCTCCGTACGACAGCACCAGCGCGATGATCCCCAGGGTCGCCAGGTCGGTGGGCATGCCCTGCAGGCGCAGCGCGGGCAGGCCGAACCCGACCAGGTAGATGACCAGGATCGTCGGCACGCCGCGGAAGACGTCGGTGTACAGCACGGCGAGCGCGCGCAGCGGGTAGAACACCGGAGCGTGCAGGTTGCGCACCAGCGCGACGAGCAGGCCGACGACCAGGATCAGCGGCTCGGCGATCAGGAAGATCTTGATGTTGAGCAGGAAGCCCCACAGGACGTCGGGCAGGGCGCCGGAGAACTCGCCGAGGTCGAAGAAGGTCTCCTTGACCCGCGGCCAGCCGGGCGAGGTGGTGACCAGCCAGATCGCCAGGACGATGAACACCACGGTGGACGCCGTGGCGATCGAGCCGGACCGCAGGTCCGAGCGGCGGCGCAGTCGCTCCCGCTCGCGCTGCCGTTCGCTCCTGCGCCACGAGCCGTCCTCGCCCGGCCCGCCATCCGAGCCCGGCCCCTCCCGCGAAGCGCGGTCCCGGCCAGGCCCGTGCGTGGAGCCGCGGACATGGCCCAGTTCGTCCATGGAGACGCGGGTCTGACCAAGTCTGTCCGCGGAGACGGGGGCTTGACCCGGTTCGTCCATGGAGACGCGGGCTTGACCCGGCCCGTCCGTAGAGACGGGGGCCTGAGCTCGCCCGTCCATGGGCACGGGGGGCTCACCTGGCGTGCCGCCGGGGACGCGGGGGTCGGCCGGGCTCCCTTCCGGGGCCCGGTCGCTCACTTCAGCTCCGGCGCGCCGGCCGCCGAGCCGAGCCACCGAGTCTCGATCTTCGCCAGCTCGCCGGAGGACTTCAGCTCGCCGATGGCCTGGTCGACGCAGCTCACGAGCGGGTTGCCCTTCTGGAAGACCAGGCCGAACTCCTCGGGGGTGCCCGAGCCCGCGCCGAACTGGCCGACGATCTTGGAATGCTCCACCTGTGCCGCCGTGACGTAGAAGGCGGTCGGCAGGTCGACCACCAGGGCGTCCACCTGCTTGTTCTTCAGCGCGGTGATCGCGTCGATCTGCTCGTTGTAGACGTTGGGCTCGGCGCTCGGCTGGATGACGTCCTTCACGGCCTGCAGGGAAGTGGTGCCGATCTGCACGCCGATCTTGGCGTCCTTCAGGGCGGCCAGGGAGGTCGCCGATGCGAACTTCGAGCCCTCCAGGGCGACCGCCGCCTGCTTGACCGTGTAGTACCCGCTACTGAAGTCGACGGCCTTCGCGCGGGCCGGGGTGATGGACACCTGGTTGACGTCGAAGTCGAACTGCTTGTCGCCGGGCGCGAACGCCGAGTTGAACGGGATGCTCGCCCAGGACACCTCACCGTCGGCGAAGCCGAGCTTGGCGGCCACGGCGTAGGCGACGGCGCTCTCGAAGCCCTGGCCGTTGGCGGGCTTGTCGTCCTTGAACCACGGCTCATAGGCGGGCTTGTCGGTCGCGATCGTCAGGGTGCCGGACTTGAGCAGCTTGAGCTGGTCCTTGGCGCAGGAGGCCGACGCCTGCGGAGTGCCGCTCGCGCCGGCGGAGGGGGTCGTCGTGTCGGAGGCCGGAGCGCACGCCACCGCCACCAGCGCGAGGGCGCCGAGCGCCGGCAGCATCGAGGGACGGAGCATACGTGCCTCCAGAAGGCGTCTCACCGAGGGAATTCGTCGCCCAGGATAGCGGGAAGCACGCATTCGTACATATAGCGCCAACCAGCAGCAAACAGGGATAACCTGCGGCTTCGCTCCGTAGAGATGACGAAGGCCCCTTTCCCGGAAGGAAAGGGGCCTTCACCGGACCTCGGGCCACGGCGCGACCACCCCGCGAAGGCGGGACGGCGAGCCGCGACCGGGACCTCAGGCGCCGGAGACCGTCACAACCCGAAGATCGTCAGACCCCGGAGACCGCCGGCGACCGCCGGCGACCGGAGGCCGTCTGTGCACGGGAACCGTCAGGAACCGACGACCTCGACGTCGAGGTTGGCCGACACCTCGGGGTGCAGCCGGACCGAGACGCGGTGGGAGCCGACGCTCTTGATCGCGTTGGTGATCTCGATGCGACGACGGTCGAGGAGCGGACCGCCCGCGGCCTTGACCGCGTCGGCGATGTCACCGGTGGTGACCGAGCCGAACAGGCGGCCGGAGTCGCCGGCGCGCGTCTTCAGCGTGACCCGAAGGGCGCCGAGCCGGCCGGCGACCTCCTTGGCGGTGCCGAGGTCGCGGATCTCGCGGGCGTCGCGCGCCTTCTTGATCGAATCGATCTGCTTCTCGCCGCCGCGCGTCCACCGCATGGCGAACCCGCGGGGGATCAGATAGTTGCGGCCGTAGCCGTCCTTGACCTCGACGATGTCGCCGGGAGCGCCGAGGCCGGAGACCTCATTGGTGAGAATGAGCTTCATATCTCGCAAGCCTCCTGTCAGCGCGCGGTGCTCGTGTACGGCAGCAGCGCCATCTCACGGGCATTCTTGATCGCGGTCGCCACGTCACGCTGGTGCTGGGTGCAGTTGCCCGTCACCCGGCGGGCACGGATCTTGCCGCGGTCGGAGATGAACTTCCGCAGCAGCGCCGTGTCCTTGTAGTCGACGTAAGAGATCTTGTCATGGCAGAACAGGCAAACCTTTTTCTTCGGCTTGCGCAGTGCCGGCTTCGCCATCTTGGTGCTCCTCCTAAGAGAGCCCCGCATGACGCGGGAATGGTCGATCGGTTACTGGAATGGATGAGTGGATCAGAAGGGAGGCTCGTCGCTCAGGTCGCCGCCACCGCCACCGCCGCCGTAGCCGCCCTGGTTGTAGCCGCCACCGCCGCCGCCACCGTAGCCACCGCCACCGCCACCGCCGAACCCGCCACCGGCGGGCGCCGGAGTGGCCGAGGCCCACGGGTCGTCGGCGCCGCCGCCGAACCCGCCGCCTCCGCCGCCTCCGCCGCCGCCCTGGCGGGCGGTCTTGTTGACCTTGGTGGTGGCGTTGCGCAAGGACGGGCCGACCTCGTCGACCTCGACCTCGTAGACCGTGCGCTTCTCGCCTTCCTTGGTCTCGTACGAGCGCTGCTTCAGCCGCCCCTGCACGATGACCCGCATCCCACGCTGGAGGCTCTCGGCGACGTTCTCCGCCGCCTGACGCCACACGTTGCAGGTCAGGAAGAGGCTTTCGCCGTCCTTCCACTCGTTGGTCTGGCGGTCCATGAACCGCGGAGTGGACGCGATGCGGAACCGGGCCACGGCCTGCCCCGAAGGGGTGAAACGCAGCTCGGGGTCGTCGACAAGATTGCCGACGATGGTGATCGTTGTGTCGCCTGCTGCCATCGGTCGCTTTCGCCTTCCTGCGTGAGTCTGCGCAGCCTGTCGGGCCTCAGAGTACGGCTCCGGCCCGACAAAAGCCGGGCTTCGGCGGACTCGGAGCCGCTCAGTGCATGTCGGGGCGCAGCACCTTGGTGCGCAGAATGCCTTCGTTCAGGTTGAGCTGGCGGTCGAGCTCCTTGACGGTGGCCGGAGCCGCCGTCAGGTCGATGACGGCGTAGATGCCCTCGGACTTCTTGATGATGTCGTAGGCCAGCCGGCGACGACCCCACACGTCGACCTTCTCCACCGTGCCGCCGTCGTTGCGGACGACCGTGAGGAACTGGTCGAGCGAGGGAGTCACCGTGCGCTCATCGAGGGACGGGTCCAGAATGACCATCACTTCGTAATGACGCATGCGGACTTCCAACCTCCTCTGGACTATCGCGGTCACGACACCATGCCGTGACAGGAGGACGCTGACGTCGTCGCCCCCGCCTTCGGTGGCGGGGCGACCGCGTGCTTCGAGATCGGGTACGCCGAACGGCACGCATAACGAACGCAGCCCACGAAGTCTACCAGGGCGCCGCGACTGACCTGCCGCGATTGCCCGCCGCCACAAGGGGAACGTGGGAGAAGAGGAAGGGGGTGGTCATCATGCGATCTGCCACCGGCTCCGGCAGAGAGCACTTCCACCTGTCGCTGAACACCGACGGCAGGAAGCACACCCTGGAGAACGCCCTGACGCTGGTGGCGCTGGCCTGCGGCGGCGTCGCCTTCATCAGCGGCCTGGTGGTGAGCGCGCACATCGTCGCCTCGTGGGCGGGGGTCGTCGGGTTCGTCGTCGGGATGTACTCGCAATATGTGTCGGCCACGACCGCCGAGCGGTCGGTGAACATCGTCGCCATCGTCATGTCGTTCGTCGGCGTCGCGATGGGCGTCTATCACGGAGGGTTCGTCTGACCGGCCCGGACGGCCGGTCCGTCCGACCCGCGAAGGCCGTCACGCCCGTCCGGTGCGGCACGATGGGGCGCCCCCCGAGGCGCCCCCGCCGTTCACTTCCCGCCGGCGTGGAGATCGGCGTGCCATGTCGTCGCTTCTCCCCGCGTCCGTGGAGGTCGCCGCGTCACTGTCCGCCGATGTGGAGGTCGATGCCGAGGAGAATGAGGAACCACAGGACGATGGCGAGCAGGGCTTGCGCGATCTTCCTGAGCAGGCTCGGGGTGATGTAGTCGTGAACCCATGCCACGTAAATGCCGATGAGGATGTAGATCAGGCCTAAGAGGCTGATCCCGCGGCGGTAGTAGGCCACAGTCGTCTCCTATTTTGTCACGGTACGCGGGTATCAGGGCGTACCAGCCTGGCGCCCCTACTGCCCCTGGTGGAGACCTTGAAACGGCTAGGCTCGACCCATGGTGCGTATCGGAGCTCACGTCGACCGAGATGATCCCCTGGCCCACGCGACGGCCCGCGGCGCGCAGGTCGCGCAGTTCTTCCTGGGCGATCCGCAAGGGTGGAAAGGCCCCGTGCTGCCGGAGAACGCCGAGGCGCTGGCCTCCTCGGAGATCGACGTCTACGTCCACGCGCCGTACGTGATCAACGTCGCCACCGCGAACAACCGCATCCGCATCCCGAGCCGCAAGCTGCTGGCCGGCCAGCTGGAGGCGGCGGCGTCGATCGGCGCCAAGGGCCTCATCGTGCACGGGGGCCACGTCGGCAAGGACGACGACCCGCAGGTCGGGTTCGACAACTGGCGCAAGGTCTTCGAGCGGCTGGAGACGCCGATCCCCGTCCTGATCGAGAACACCGCCGGAGGCGGCAACGCGATGGCGCGCCGGCTCGAGCGCATCGCCCGGCTGTGGGAGGCGCTGGACGGCTTCGACGTGGGGTTCTGCCTGGACACCTGCCACGCGCACGCCGGCGGCGAAGAGCTCGCCGACGTGGTCGACCGGGTCAAGGCCATCACGGGCCGCATCGACCTGATCCACTGCAACGACTCGCGGGACGCCTTCGACTCCGGCGCCGACCGTCACGCCAACCTGGGCAAGGGACAGATCGACCCCGAGCTGATCCTGTCTGTGTGCCGCGCCGCGGGGGCGCCGATCGTGGTCGAGACACCCGGCGACGGGCAGGCGGCCGACATCGCCTTCCTTCGTGACCACCTTTAGTCCACAGCCTGTGGATAAATCCCCTGGATTACGGAGCCGGAGAAAGGGGTAAGGCGTTCCCTCGCCCCGGCGGGGGACGACCCGCGGACGGACGCGAATCGGCCCGCCCGGGCACGGACCGCGTTCGCAGCGGACGCGGGGCAGGCCATCCAGCGGGGGCCGGTGACACCGGCACGGGTCAGCCGGCCCAGGCGCCGCGCATGAAGGTCAAGGTGTTCAGCACCATGAGCGGCCCGGCCACCAGCGCGTACAGCAGCAGCACCCAGCGGCGGCGCACCGACACCCGGCCGATCATCACCCACAGCGGCCACCACAGCAGGGCCGAACGCGGCACCGACAGATAGTACGCCGAGAACAGCAGGGCGCTCAGCTGCAGTCCGACGTACACCAGTTCGCTCCACCTGCGGGCGACGAGCAGCCAGATCAGCACGGCCACCCCGAGCAGCGCGCCGGCGACCTCCATGCGGAACGCCCACACGAACTGACCGTCGCCGGCCGCCATCTGCCAGGTGGTCAGGAACGACTGCCACGGCCAGACCATGTCCCGTCCCCAGCCGGCCTGCTGGGCGTGCTGCCAGGCCAGCCAGTCTCCCGTGCGCTGGTGCTGGTAGAACGAATAGGCGACCAGAGGCAGGAAGGGGACCGCCAGCCACCATGCCTGGCGGAGGCTCCCTCGGCGCGTGACGTACTCCACGATCAGCGCGAGCGCGAGGAACAGACCCGTGATGCGCACGCACGACGCCCCGGCGGCCAGCAGCGCCGCCGCCGGCCAGTCGCCGCGCCGCGCGTACAGCCAGGCGGGTATCGCGAACGCCAGGAACAGCGACTCGCTGTAGCCGGCGAACAGGAACACCGCCATCGGGAACAGCAAAATCGCAAGGACCGCCCGCCGTCCTGCGCCCGCGGGGCCCTCGAACTCGGCCAGCCGCGCGAGGGCCACCATCGCCACCGCTCCGGCGACGAACGAGATCAGCAGGCCGGCGAGCGACCAGTCGGGGATGATCACGTGGACCAGGCGCAGCGCGATGGGCATGCCGGGGAAGAAGGCGGGCAGCCCGGCATCCGGGTTCTCGGCCGGGTCACCGCCGTAGCCGAACTTCGCGATCTTCACCAGGAGCCCGGCGTCCCAGTGCGTCCAGCGTTCCAGGAACGGGGTGTCCTTCTGTTCGCTGCTGAGCACTCCGGCGCCGACCGTCATGGCGACGATGATCCCGATCCGCGACCCCAGCCACGCGAGGAGCGCCTCGCGGTCGGAGAAGCGTGCGGGCGCCGGGGAAACGGTCTCCGGGGGGGAGGTCTGCACGCATAGGAGAATAGAGGGTCAAGCTGGACTTCTCGATCAGAGAGAACCGGAAAAAGCCCGGCTGCCGGGAAGAGCTCGGAGCCGGCTCCCGGACGGGACGGTCGGAAACCCGCGGAGCCGGCCGGCACGATCGCCGCGTCCCGGCCGGAACGGCCGGGACGGCCGGGAGCTCACAGCGGTTACGCCGAGCGCCGCCTCCTGGACGCAAGGGTCAGGAGGCTTCGGGAGCGGCCTCGCGCACCGCCGTCCGGGACGGCATCCGCAGGACGAAACGGTCCTCGGCGCCGTCGAAGACGCCGCCCACCGGGTCGTCCACGCCGCCCTGCCGGATGACGTCGTGCTCGGGGCGCAGGATGTCCCTGACCACGAACGCCGCCAGGATGGCGATGGTGATCGCCCGGGCCCACACGGCGGCGAAGTAGCCGCCGTCGCCGATGCCGAGCGTCTCGTTGCCCGGCTGGACGTGGACCAGGTACAGCCAGATCGCGAAGAAGTACCAGCACTCGGCCACCTGCCACAGCGCCAGCGGCTTCCAGTTCGGCCGCGCCAGCACCGCGAACGGCACCAGCCACAGCACGTACTGCGGCGACCACACCTTGTTGGTGACCATGAACGCGGCCAGCACCAGGAAGCAGAGCTGCATGAGACGCGGCCGGGTGGGCGCGGTGAGCGCCAGCACGGCCACGGCCAGGCACAGCAGGCCGAACGACACGATGCCGAGCATGTCCACCCGCCCGGCGTCACCAAGGAAGGGCCACTGCCGGTTCTGGAAGAAGAACCACAGCGACCCCCAGTCGGCTCCGCGCTCGCTGCTGAAGACGTAGAACCTCCTCCAGCCGTCGAACGCGAAGAGCATGAACGGCAGGTTGACCACCACCCAGGTGATCACCGTGCCGCCGACCGCCCACAGCAGGGCGGGCAGCTTGCGCGTCCGCAGCGCCAGCAGCAGCAGCGGGCCGAAGAACACGACCGGGTAGAACTTGGTGGCGATGGCCAGGCCCAGCAGCGCCCCGGCCGTGAAGTGGGCCCGCCGCGACCAGGCGAGGAAGGCGCCCAGGCTCAGCGCCCCGCACATCAGGTCCCAGTTGATGAACGCGGTGAGGATGAGCGCGGGCGCCAGCGCGTACCAGGCGGCGTCCCACGGCCGGCGCTGCAGTCCGGCCAGCGCCACCATGACCACCACCCCGGCGACCAGCGACGCCGCCATGACGATCACCGTGAGGTCGAAGAACCGGACGCCCGGATCGCTGGTGCCCGTCACGAGCTTCTGGATGACCCACATCAGCGAGCCGATGCCGACCGGGTACTCGACGGGATGACCGAAGTAGGGCGTCAACCCCTGGTCGAGCTTCTCGTTCCACCACAGCGGATAGATGTCGGTGTAGCAGAAGTTGAGGAACTGCTGCGTTCCGTCGTTCCACGCCCCGCCGAACCGGCACGGCGCCTTCCACGCGTACGCGAGGATCGCCCCCAGGGCCGCGAGCAGCCCGAGAGGGACGAATGGCAGGGCGGCACGCGCCACGGAGCCGGCGGCACCCGGCGTGGACGTGGAACGGGTCATGTCGTCGTCCGATCAGCGAGAGGGCGCGGGCGTCGATCGGCGCCCGCCCGGCGCGGTCGGAGTGGGCGCGGGGGTGGCGGCGTCGGAGGGGGTGCTGCCCTGGTTGAAGGGGTCGCCTCCGCCGTTGCCGCCGTTGTTGCAGCTGTCGTCCCAGGGCAGGCAGCCGCCGTTGTCGTCGGGGTTGCCGTTGGGGTCGCCGTGGCCGTTGGGGTCGCCGTTGTCGTTCGGGAACCCGTTGTCGTCCGGGAACCCGGGGTCGGCCGAGGGAGTCGGCGTCGGGATCGGCTTGGGCACGATGTTCTCCGGCGACCCGCCGTTGACGGGGTCGGGGAACTGCTCGACGGGCTTGCCGTTCATGGCCGCCGCCATGAACGCCCGCCACACCTGGCTCGGGTAGGTCGCGCCCTGGATGTTGCCCAGGGAGACCTCCTTGCCGGTGCTGCCGTTCGGGCAGATCTCCCGCTCGGACAGCACCTTGCCCTTCTTGGTGACGCACTGCTCGCGGTACATGCCGACGGCGGTCGACATCTGCGGAGTGAAGCCGACGAACCAGGCTTCCTTGTTCTCGCTGTTGGTACCGGTCTTGCCGGCCACCGGGCGGTCGGACAGCGCGGCGCCGCGGCCGGTGCCCTCCTTGACGACGGCGCGCAGTGCCTCGATGGCGTCCGCGGCCGCGGACGGGTCGATCACCTGGGTGAAGGACTTCTCCTCGGGGATGACCACGTTCTTGTTGACGTCCTCGACCTGCCGCACCACGTGGGACTTGTAGTGCCTGCCCTGGTTGGCGAAGATCGAGTACCCGCTCGCCTGCTCCAGCGGCGAGACCAGGGCGGTGCCGATCGCCAGCAGGAACTTGTGCTCCTTCTCGTCCCGGTCGAGCTCGTCCCGCGGGATGCCGGCCCCGGCGGCGATGTCCATCACCTTGTCCAGCCCGACCTGGTAGGCCATGGACGCGTAGGCCGTGTTGATCGAGTGCGCGGTGGCCGAGGTGACGGTGATGCCCGAGGGCATGCGCTCCTCGTTCGTGATCTTGGTGGTGTTGGGCAGCACCTTGGGCACGGTCTCGTTGCCGGGCACGTAGCTGTTCAGGCTGTAGCCCGCCTTGAGCCAGGCCGCCAGGACGTACGGCTTGAACGCCGACGCGGCCTGCTTGCGGGCGTAGAAGGCGTCGTTGAACTGGTCGGGATGCTTGCCCAGGTAGTTCTTGCCGCCGTAGAAGGCGATGACCCGGCCGTTGCGCGGATCGACCGCGGCGAGCGAGGTGTGGATCTCGGGCGACAGGGGCCGGGTGTTGTTCTGCACGGCCTGCGCGGCGACGTCCATGAGCTTCTTGTCGAACGTCGTCCTGATCTTGTAGCCGCCGGTCTCGATCTCGGAGCGGGGCAGCCGGTCCTTGAGCTCGTCCATGACAGCGTTGATCATGTAGCCGCGGAAGCCGCTGTTGTAGTTCCGCGCCCTGTACTTCTGGATCTTCGGGAACTTGGCGGTGGCCGGCAGGTTGCCGTACTTCTGCGGCCAGGTCCTCGCCATCTGGCCGATGACGTAGGTGAAGCGCTCCTGCGTGGCCTTGAAGTTGCCCTGGATCTCCTGCGCGTCGAAGTTGCCCGGCTGCTGGATGCGCCCGGCGAGGTAGGCCGCCTGCGCGGGGGTGAGCTCGCTGGTGTGCTTGCCGAAGAACGACCGGGCCGCGGCCTCGATGCCGTAGGTGTTGCGGCCGAACGGCACGATGTTCAGGTAGTACAGCAGCACCTTGTCCTTGGTCCACTCCTTGTCGAGCTTCACCGCGATGAAGATCTCCTTGATCTTCCGGGTGACCGTCCGCTCGGCGGTGAGGTTGTCGAAGTAGCCGCGGGCCATCTGCTGGGTGATGGTCGAGGCGCCCTGCACCTGCTGGCCGCTCGCGGTGCTCCACAGCGAGCGGGCCATGCCCGAGAGCGAGATGCCGGAGTCCTCGCGGAAGCTGGAGTTCTCGGCGCCGATCACCGCGTCCTGGACGTGCTGCGGGACGTCTTTCAGGCTGTCGAGCTTGACGCGCTCGACCCCGAGCTTGGCCAGCACCTCGCCGCTGCCGTAGTAGATCGTGCTGCCCTGCGCGTTGGCGCTCTCCTTGGCGCTCTCCTCGGTGGGCAGCGGGGTGTTGGCGTAGGCCACGGCGATCATGCCGAAGACGCCGGCCGCGATCACGGCGAAGCCCGCCATGACGATCTTCCAGTTCGGTAGGAACCGGGTCCAGCCGCGGCGGCGGGGCGGCTCCTCGCCCTTCGCCCGGCGGGACCGGCGTCCGCCGGGCGGGCCGTCGCCGGGACCCCGGCCACCAGGACCGCCGGGTCCGCCGGGACCACCCGGGCCTTCGGGGCCGCCCGGGCCCGCGGGCGCGCCGAACGCGCCCGTCGCGCCGGCGCGGGCGGGACCACCCTGCGCCCTGCGGGAGCGCCGGGGCCCCGCGTCGCGGCTCACGACCGTCTCGGCGCCGGACGGCTCGCGCCGCGGCGCCGCCGGACCGGCCGCGGCGACCTCCTGCATCGACTGGGTGTCCTCGAAGGCCGCCTCGGAGCGGCGCGACCGCGGGTCGGCGGGACCCCTGCGCGGGTCGCCGGA
>NZ_JBEXGT010000021.1:0-147363 GCF_040607475.1 Sphaerisporangium sp. NPDC005288
CGAGGACGCTTCTTCTTCCCCATGCTCTCCATCATGGACATCCTTCCGGGGACGAACCCCTGATCTCAGATGTCCGTCAAACCGGATCAAGCCCATTCGCCTTCTGGCGCGAGATGAGCTCGAAGATGTGGATGCCGCTGGATGCGCACTGCGAACCAGGTCTGGAAGGCACGTTTCAAGCTCACGTCGCTCTCAGCGGGCTCGGTCTCGTGCAGGCGACCTTGCTGACCGCGCCGTCGCTGACGATCCAGCGTACGCCCCAGCTGATCCGCCGCTCTGACCCCGAAACCTTCTTCGTGACCTGCACCGTCCGGGGTCACGCCATTGGATAACAAGCCGGCCGGCGGGCGGAACTGCGCGTCGGAGATCTGATGCTCCGCGACAGTTCGCATCCCTATCGGACCATGTTCGAGTCGAGGGACCCCAGGGGCGGCCAGGTGCTGTCGCTGCAGTTCCCGCGCTCCTTGCTGCCCCTGCCCGAGCGGGGCCTGCGGGAGCTCAACTCGGTGCCGATCCGGGGTGAGCGGGGCATGGGTGCGCTGGCCTCGCAGTTCCTGCTCCAGTTGGCCCGGCATCTGGAGGAGTTCAGCCCGGCCGAGGCGGCGCGGGTCTCAAGCCTGACCCTCGACGTTCTGACCGCCGCGCTGGCCGGCGCGCTGGACGCCCACAGCGCGGCACCGCCGAGCAGTCGACAACGGGCGTTGCTCGCCTAAATTTACGCCTTCGTCCAGGCGAACCTGGGCGAGGCGGACCTGACTCCGGCCGTGATCGCCGCGGCGCACCATATCTCCCTGCGGTATCTGAACAAGCTGTTCCACGCCGAAGGGCGCACCGTGGCCGGCTGGATCCGCGAGCGCCGTCTGGAGCAGTGCCGGCGTGACCTCGCCGAGCCGCTTCTGGCCGGCTACCCGATCAACGCGATCGCGGCTCGGTGGGGGTTCACCAGCCCGGCGCATTTCAGCCAGGCGTTCCGCAGCGCCTACGGGCTGTCGCCGCGCGATTTCCGCTGGCGGTCCACGAGATAGTGCCCGCAGACTAAACGGGTGTGCGTTCAGCTGTAAGGACAAGTCCGGCCATTGCTTGCATTCTTGGCAATGGAAGCTCGACAAGGCGAGCGTGCGCTATTCAGGCGAAATGTCCGCGTAGTGCCCTGCCGCTGACCTGGCTACTGTCCAGCCAGTGGCCGACCCTTGGGCGAGCGATTGACCGGGGCTGAGTCCCCTCGTCGAAAGGATCAACAATGTTCCGATTTCGGCTAGCAGCCGCTCTTGTCGCCGCGCCCCTGCTCCTCCTCGGCAGTGCGTCCGCCGCGTCTGCGGACCGGTCGCCCGAGGCGAACGGGTGGACCTGCGACGGCGATGTCTGCTTGAGGTACACCCCCGAGGGCGTCGCAGCTCCGCTGGACGCCCATGGGTGCAGCGTCGATACCTGCATCGACGTGTTCGGCGGCGCCTCAAGCTACTCCGTAACCGGCTACGCCGACGACGCGTGGTACGGCCACATGGACGTGTGGGGTCCGGGCATCCCCATTGGCAGCAGCGGAGATGCTTACATGCCCCACACAGGCAGAAGTGGCCGTGGAGCCGGCCAAGTGTGTGCTCAAGGATGGATGGCCCTGGGTGGGGGCCGCTACACGTCGAAGGGCCTCCCCTGCAAGACCGTGAGCTGACCATCGCACGGGCGCCAACTGAGGCTGCTGGCCGACATAGGCTTGGGCCTCGAAGATCGTGCAGGCCGCTGGCGTGTTCGTCCAGCGGCCCCGCACGTCACCCACAACGGCGGCGCGGGCGGGCACGCGGTCCTGATGTACTCCACCTTCGACGGCGCCACCACCCTGACCGCTGCGCTGCCGCGTGACGGCTCGACGGTCGGCGGGTGGGTCGTGCCGCGTGGCGAGAAGCTCGACCACTGGCAGATCGCCATCCTGCACGCCCGGTACGTCGCCCCGCCGCAGACACGGCCCTACCTCGACGGATGGCGCCAGCAACGCCACGCCACGATCCGGAACGAGATGCGCGCCTACCACGTCGACCTCGCCGGCCGGTTCACCCTGCCCGACCTGATGGGCATGCTGTTGTTCCAGGTCCCGCCCGTCCGCTGGTGGATGCTCCGCCCAGCGGACCCCGACAGCTTGCGCAAGTACGAGAAGTACCTGGCACCTTGATCCGCCTGAGCATCGGGGCGCCGGGAAACCGCAGGTCGCACCCGTACCAGTCAGTAACCTTACGAGATAAACCGTGGTGGCCCGACTGGGCAGCCTCCTGGCACAGACCGGTCACGTGTGGACCAGTCCGGCATCTTCCCGCTCGTTGCCGCCGACCACCTGATACACGCCCGGGCGAATCTCGTGAGAACGCGCCCGTATCTCCGCAGTGATCTCGACTGGCCAGATCGTTTCTTGCGTCCATATGACGCCAACAAGTAGGTCCAGATAGGGCACTTGTAGGTCTGACAGGTCCATGCCGGACGCATCGACGGCAGCTTCGTCGAGAACTCGGGTGAGGGCTCTGGCATGGGCCACGGCGCGGGCGATGGCGTGATCGAACTCCCTGGCGGCGGCGCGGGCACCGCTGAAATCGCTCGCGTTGGCGTGGGCGCCGCCGAGGAGGCGGTCGCGGGAGCGGAAGCCGATGCGGTCGAGCTCACGAACGAGGCGGCGGATGAGGTCGAGGTTAGGGAAGAGCATACGGTCGAGGCTGGGAGCGAGGCCGCGGACACGATCAAGGTCGTGGGTGAAGACGATAACGCTGTCATGGAAGCTGACGAGTTCAAGGTCGAAATCGAGGTCGTGTACGACGGCGTTGACGAAGTGGCTGGTGGGAACGCGGACGCGGGCGAGGGCGTGAAGGAGGCCGCGGGTGTAGGCCCGGGAAGTGATTATTGCAGCAACGAGCGAAGCCCCCTCCGAGTGAAAGTCACCAGTTCTCCTGATCGGAGGCTCCAGCACAAGGCTGCCCGTCGTTGCCGCATCCACCGCGAGCACCCCGGCGCTTTCCCATCTAGGTGCGGCGGGCGTGGCTCGGTCGGCGATGAAGTTGACCGTCATGCTGTCGGCAGTGCGTCGCGCTCCGGCTGCCACCAGCAAGCGCGCCAACCAGGGGGAGACCGTCACCCGCAGCCACGGCTGGCCAGGTGCAGCAGCACGGGCGAGCTTTCCGAGCAGGCTGTCAGCTCGCGCCTTCACCACTGTCACCACCCCCAGGGGCAACCTCGGTCGGCTTCTCTTCCGAAACCTTTACCTCGGCTAGCTTGTCGTCCTTTCGTTCAACCACTTCGACGCGGGAAAGCAATCCCCGCACGATCGATGGCGCGCCGAGCCCCATGATGAACGCTGGCCAAGCCCCGGTCATCGCCCCGTGATTAGCGCCGGCAACGAGCGCACCGAGGAGCAGGCCGCATCCGATAACGAAGAACTGCCCCCACACCTGTTCGCGTTCCCAGGGCCAGCGGAAGCTGGCCTCGCTCACCGCGACCATCAACGTCAGCAGCCCAGCGGCCAGCCCGCCGGCCACACCCCAGGCACCCGCCTCCATCAGCCCCATGCGCAGACCGTAACGCCCCCAAAGCTGGCTGTCAGGACACAGCGCGCAACTCGTGACGGCCACGCGTCGAAAGCCGGCCACCTTCAATGGCTATGAGCCGGGAACGTCACGTTCAGCGCGATGGCTGATCCACAGCGGCCCGCGCCTCAACCGCCCGTACCTCGCATACCAGAGCGATGTCGGCCCATTGGCCAGGCGGAACTACCGCGTAACGCCGCTGGACCGGTGCGCGGCGCCGCTCTACCGTTCAAAGAACAAACAGCACAATCTCCTCCGTCACCAGGAACCGACATTGAGTACGTATGCCGTGAACCTGCGGCGCGGCGTCGGTTTTTGGTCACCCTCAGGTCGGAGGATTTTTGTCGACGATAGGGGAGGTAGTGCGGGGCCTTAAATACAGATAGATCACGTTTGGGAGACTCATCCGTTATGCGTAGATCGTCCCGATTGCCGTGTAATTACTTACATACTTTTGCGTTCGCCCTGGAGTAGGCACCATACGCGTAAGCGGCGCACGAGGCACGAGGAGCGTCGCCAGTGGCAACCACACGCTTCTAGCTCATGTCGGGAGAGCGCCCGTCTTAAAACGGGAGGTGCCAGGTTCGAGACCTGGGAGGCGTACCTAATGTTCTTCGATACCTGGAACAGCCAAGGCGCTGACGTCAGCACTTGAATCGACGCGTGCAGCGAACAACGACATGAGGGATATAAGTGCGAGTAGGCCAAGTAGAACGACAAACAGCATGAGGACGAGATCAAGCCAATCTCTAGCCGTGACGATTAGCCAGAAAAAGGAGGGCTCGATGATCTGCCCGGGGAGGTAGAGCCTCAATCTCGTCTCACGATATGTATTGTCACTAAAGCTAAAGAAGATGAAATAGGGCACGGCTAGTACGGGGCCGATCCCGCATAAAATAGCTGCGCCATTCATGGCGAATTCCGGCACGGCCGAGGCATTTCCGCTGATCAGCTTCCACAGTGAAGCGAACCATGGGCCTGACACTGGGTCTGAGATCACAAATTGCCACAGGGAGATCATGAATGCCGTGACTGCCATGAAAGCCTGGGTCCGTTTCCAGCCTTTACGCTCTTGCCTCCTCCGGCGCCGCTCGCTCATGCTCTCAAGTCTGCCTCACGTATGCCGCTCGCACACATCCTTCACCGCTTGTTACCAAACAGCGGCAGAGTGGAGCATCGATTGTTACAAGCCGCTCTAGCCCAATGGCAGAGGCAACGCGCTTAGAACGCGTTCGGTCAGGGTTCGGATCCCTGGGGCGGTACTGGCGGCTGCGAGCATCTCGTATGTATCAAAAGGCCCCTGCCCCTCTCCCGCATCGGAGAGGGGCCGTATCGCCTAGCGTTCTAAGGATTCGGCCTATTCACGCTTCCTTAGCTCTCGCAACCATCTTCGCCATGCGGGTAACTCTGGAGGTTCATTCACCTCCCCGCCTGGCTCGTTCTCCGATTTTTCCGCACTGTCGTCGGTGCGGTAGGTCAGCGCTAGCTCACCAAGAAATCGGTTCTTCCAGCTCATCTTCGCCACGCCGTGAGCGTTGCCCATCTGTATAACTAGAAGGACCCCTAGAAATGTCACCGCGATGACTACGACTACTGGGAGAAGCCACTTCGCGGGGGCGCTGACCGCTTCTGCGATCGCGGCCCCCATGGTGCGCTAGGCCCGGCCGAGGTTCAGAGATCTGATCATCTCTGCCCTTTCTTCTCGTTCCGACCTCTTACAGAGCTGGAGGTTTCCGTTAGCGGCCTAGGGAGCGCCCGGAATCGAGTTCACAGCCCCGGGATGCGGCGCTGGGGATCGCTCCCCCACCGCCTCTCCGGCGTAGGGCCCCTGCAAAGAAAACCCTCCGGAGGTGCATGGGGCCAGGCTACAGGCGCGGCGAACAGCTCACGGCAGAAGTGGCGAGGGTTTCCCCGGTCCCCTGCCACTCGATGCCCGCCGGGCGCATGGGGAGCGATGCGAGATGCTTCCGCCGCTCCACGAGGCTGCTCACGCGGGCCTTGTACTCGTCTTCGCCTCTGGGGTAGTCGTACAGCCCTTGCTCGCGCTCGTCTCGCATGTCAGCCATAGCCTTTGCGACTTGCGTCAACTCGGCGGAGTGGGTCCTCCCCCGGCACGTGGACCTTCACAACACGTTCCAGGTGACCGATCTCGCCGAGGAGCGCGTCCTCTACGTGGGCTTCGAGGTCGGCAGCTTTGATGCTGCCGTTCCCACACGAGACGCTCGTCTCGGCGCGGGAAGCACACCGGTAGGAGAAAGCGCCGTTCCGGCCAGGGTTGCGGTACATGGCCCGGTCGCAGACGGCACAGAAGACGATCCGCAGTAGCGGGGAACCGCACCTACGGTTCCCGGCCCGCTTGTTCGAGTTGCCCTCTAGGGCCGCCTGTAGCCGCTCCCAGTCAGTCAAAGACACCAGGGGTTCGGGCCCGCTGCAACGGCAGCCCGTCAGCGCGCCGTACCACCTTCTTAGCGCCGTCCTTGCCGACGGAGCTGCCCGTGGTGTACATCGACGGCGCCGTGCCGCGGGTGCTGGAGTCACTCTCGCGGGTGGTCGTCAGCACGGCGGAATCTCGCCAGGCGCAAACCTGTGCCGAGGCCGTGCGCGCGTTCACCACGATCGTGGCACGCCTTCGCACCAGCCAGGACAGGGCCTGCTTCGACGAGGCCCTGGACACCGTCCTGCCGGCGGTCATCCAGCATGCCGAGCTGCCGACCCTGCGTGCCGCGCTGGCCGAGCTTCGCGCCGCCATGGACGAGCACGGCCGACACAGCACCCGTGTCACTCAGACCCAGGACCTGTTGACCCTCGCGACGCAACGCCTGCTGCCCAAACCGTCGGACGAGCCGGAAGCCGCCCACCCTCGGTGACTTCACGCAGAGGTGACCGGCATGGCAAGGATCGAGCATCGCTCCCGCTACGGCACCGAGCGCATCGGCTGTCCAGGAGACGGCAGGAAGTCACTAAAGGCGCCCGCGCGGGCGCCGTGGTCAGATCGGCGCCTCATTGCCAGAAACTCCGGCCGGCCTCAGGACTCCCCTACTCTTGAGCTCCTTGTTCGTCGGCTTCCGCCTGGCGCTGGTGTTGGGCCGCGCGGTCACGGTGGAGTTCGACGTCGCCGACACCGGCGTCGGCCATCTGTTGATGCAGGGCGGCGGCGCGCATGGGCGGCATGCAGCCGTCCGGTGCGGGCATCGGACTCCGCCTCCGCCGCCGCCTGGCGTGCCTGCTCGACGCGGGCGATGGCTTGGTGCGCGTCCTGCGCCGTGGAGCCGCCGCCTTGCTCGGCGAGTTCTTCGGCGCGCTGAACGGCCTGGCGGGCACGTTCGCCAGCACGCACGCCCCGCCGATGAGCTTGATCCACCCGCCGGCCCGGCTCTTTGTTGTGCTCGGGAATACGGTTGTCCTACCCCTGCAGTCTCCGCATAGGCGCTGATTGCTGAGTGCTTATAGGGCGCGCCCCTGGCGGCCGGTCCTGGCCGCTCCACCAGGAAGTAATGGAACTCAAGCCGCCGGCCGCCACCATGGCGATGACAGGTGAGCAGGACGGGGGGACGGCCCGCCTGGCCGAGGGGTCCTGCAGCCGCTGGTCGGCTTCGGCTGTACCCATCTGCCCATCGACGACGTCAAGTGACGTAGCCAGGCCCGAACCTTGTGCCAGGGGTCCACATCCTGCATTGAGCCGATCGTCATGCACATGGGAGTGAGGTTCGTGCGTCTTGTCAGGACGGTCTCATTGACCATGCCATATACATGAGTATAAATTATCGCAAGTCAGGAATTCTGGTATACGTGTGGAGTCGTGGCGAAGACGGGCGGTGAGCCCGTCTACCTGCTGTCGAGGATGTCTAGTAGGCAGTCGGCGTGCGGCTTCGCTGTGGGGCAGGGTCCCCATCGAAGAAAAGAGCTTCTGTCAGCATGAGCGCATCCCCCATCGACTGTTCGACGTTTCACTCTCGTGGCCGCCAGCAGGGGGTCACGTACAAGATCTGGATCTGCGGCTGGATCAGCCGTCATGAGGGTCGGCGCGGACCAGTACACCGGGTGTGCTGGACCGTGGCAGGCCACCGGAGAGTCCGGCTGTTTCACTCCCTCGCACTGGCCAGGGACTTCCGGGAACAGCTCCGGGCGGCGGTGATGACGGGCCAGCCCTTCGACCTGAGGAGTGGGTTGCCTCTGGCCCTCGCTCCTCAGACTTGTACCGGTGTGCAGGTGCATCGATCCCGCCGACGCGGAGGTGGAGGAGCGCATGATTGACCTCTCCTTCGACCACATCCGAAAGCAACTGGCCGAGTGCAGCGACGGCGAGGCGCTGCTGGCCGACGGCCTGGAGGACGCGCTGATCGGCACGGTCGAGGGCTGGTCGGCAACTCCCGGCGGGTCGTCGCCCTGTATGACCTGTCGCTCTGTGTCCGGGTCCTCATGGGCTGGGGCATGGACGAGGAGGAAGCCGACGAGTACATCGGTTACAACGTCACCGGCGCCTACGTCGGTCCCTCCACTCCCGTCTTCGCCGTGATTCACCGGCAGCCGCTGATCGTCTCGTGCGATGACCGGGACCTTAGCGCGGAGCAGGGGAACCCGCCGTCATCGGGCTTCCCAGGCGATGTCCCTTCCCATCCCGCCAGCCAGAGCATGCGCCGGTGAGCCCGGGTCCCCTGCCCGGCTTGTGAGGCTGCGACGCTCTTGCCGCGCCCGCAACCGACTCTCGCTGCGCTCGCCCCGGCACGGCCCGCCGGGTTGCGTTCCCGGCCGCGCGCGTCGCGGAGGTCTCGAGCCGGGCAGGGGCCGGATCTCATGTCCCCCGGCCGCCGCGAGAAACAGTGGCGGCCGTTCGGCCCGGCTCCAAGAGCCTGTGGAGGGCGCATGAACGAAGTGGCCGTCAATCTCAACACAGCGGATGCCCCGGTCACCGATGTCGACATCCCGGCCGCGCCTATCGCTGATGCCGAGGGCCTGCAGGGCGGGGAAACCGTCTATACCGAGCGGCCGATGATCCCGGTCGACCTGCTGGTGGCTCATCCGGGCAATGTCCGCCAGGACCGGCAGGCCAGTGAGGAGTTCTGCCGGTCGGTGGCCGCGGCGGGGATCATCACCCCGCTGGAGATCACCGTCGAGCCGGACGGTGGGTACCGGGTGGTGGACGGCAACGTCCGTCTGGACGCCGCGCTGAAGATCGGCCTGCTGGCCGTGCCGTACTTCTTCTCCACAGACACCGCCAACGACGAGGGCCTGCAGTACCTGCACATGCTCATCACCAGCAGGTTCCGCACCAGCCTGTCGGTGCACGAGGAGGCCCATGCCCTGTTCTCGGCCTCGCAGGCCGGGATGACACGGACCCAGATCCGCAGAATGACCGGCCTATCCTCCCGCGAGGTCAAAGCCGGGGTACGCGCCGGCGGTCTCAACGGCGCGGCCAAACACTTGGCCGCGAGGATGGACTACGAGTGGACACTGGAGGAGCTGGCGCTGCTCAAGCCGTTCGAGGACGACCCCGAAGCGCTGGAAGCCATCCACCGCAGGTGGTACGGGCCGCTCAAGTACACCGTGCAACGTCTGCTGGACGAGCGAGAGGCCAAGTCCTGCCGCGCCAAGATGATCGACGATCTGGAGCAGTCCGGGATCACGATAACCGCCGACCTGCCCGACGGCGCCATGCCGCTGCGCCGGCTGATGAACGGTGACCAGGAGATGGACCTCGACGCGCACGCGAGCTGTCCGGGCCGGGGCGCCTGGATTGCCCCATGGACCGGCGCCTCCCCCAATCACTACTGCCTCGACCCGGTCGCGTACGGTCATGTGTTCGCCGAGACCGGCACCATCACCCCGCCGCCCCCGGCTGAACCCTCGCCCGCCGCGCAGGCGGCGGAGCCGGCCGATCGCAAGATCGTGATCGAGGGGAACAAGGCGTGGGCTGCCGCCGGCACGGTACGCCAGCAGTGGTTGCGCGAGTTCTTGTCGCACAAGACTCCACCCAAGAACGTCGCCGCCACCATCGCCCGTTTCGTGACCGAGCAGCTCGTCACCATGCCCGAGCCGTTGTGCCGCGCACTGGCCGGAGCGCGCCACTCGGAGTTGTTCCAGACCTTCGGCGACCCTGCCGCTCAGACCGTCGCAAAAGCAGCCAGCAGGGCCTGTGGATGATCTCGCTGGTACCGATCGCGACCGCCTACGAGCGTGAGATCACCGGAGACGGTGAACGGCGTAACACCTGGCGCGAGGACAAGTACTCCCCCTGCACCCGAACCGACGCCGGGGTCTGGCTGCGGTTCATCACCGAGATCGGCGCCTCACACGGCTACGAACCCAGCCCGATCGAGAAGGCCGTCGCCGACGGCGTCCCCTACCGCGGTGACAACCCCGCCGATGCCCCCTCCAGCGAAGCCGACACCGAGGAGATCGGCTCTGCGGCGGCACCCGCCGCACCGGAGTCATATAACGAGCCCGACGACCCGACCTCAGGCATCTCCGAACCGGCCCCAGGCGCAACCGATGTGTCCGACCGCTCCTCGGATCTAGACCGATTCTCAGCACCGGGCACCGCTGCTGAACCGGACGCCGCCACGGATCCCGACGTCGCGACAGCCGAGGTCCGGTCCGACGGAGCCGGCACCGCTGACCTGCGGGCGAAAGTCGCATAACTCCACATGCCTCGCCGGCAGAGAGCGGTACCGCCCCAAGGGCCGTCCTCTGCCGCCGGGCTCTCCCCGTCGTCCGATTCCGAGCCGTCCTCCGGCGCAGAGCTCGTCGCGACGCGTTCCCCGCCCCGATCCCGAACACGCCGTCAACCGCTCCCGGCTCGCCAGGAGCTTCCCCCCTGTCCCGAACACCTGGAGCGCCTGCTTGACCAACGACCCCGCACAGCCCGCCCAAGCCGTCCCAACCGCAGAACCGGTGCTCCCGCGCCGCGACACCGCCACTGAGACCGCCGGAGACCGCCTGATCCGCTGGGGAGCGGCGTTCTCGGTACTCGTAGTGACCGGAATCGCAGCTGTCATCAGCTACGGACACGCCTACCGGCTCGTCACCCACTACGGGGAGATCGGCACCACCGCCCAAGCCCTGCCGCTCACCGTCGACGGCCTGGTGGCCACCTGCTCCCTAGTGATCCTGCACTACACCCGAAAGAGACGCCGGGCACCCTGGCACGCCTGGGGCCTGCTGATCATCGGCGTGTGCGCCACCGTCGGCGCCAACGTCGCCAACGGTCTCGGGCACGGCATCGTCGGAGCCATCGTCGCCGGCTGGCCAGCCCTGGTAGCGGTCGGCTCCTTCGAGCTGCTGATCCGCCTTCTGCGCGACGGCCGCCCAACCTCCATACAGCGGCCAACCGACCACACGCCGGTCACCAAAACCGCGGAAGACCATGCTCCGACGCACTCATCGGACGGCGGTACGGCAGCCGCGCCGCCGCCGATCCACGACCCGGATGTCCGCGCGGCGATCGCGCTCTACACCGACGAGCTCAGCAACGGCGAGATCCCTTCCATCCGCCGGATCAAACGCGACCTGCGAGTCGGCCATCCCAAGGCGACACGCATCTACACGGCCCTGGCCCAGCCCACCAACACCACCTCCCAGAACGGACATACACATGCCACATACATATGAGTATTTCCAACGGCCATCCATACACGCCAGCACACCGGAGGCTGTCAGCTTGACCGACCACCGCACCGACCCCACCCCGACACCCCTTCCATCGCCGCCTCGCACCCATCGTCGCCACCTTCACGCTCAACCCGACAGATCAATCGCCGGCGGCGGGGTACCCGTGATCACGACCTTCTCCGAGCGGCTGTGGGGTGTCGAGGAGGTGTCCAACTTCCTCGGTGTGCCCGTCGCCACGCTCTATGTGTGGCGTCATCGGCGTCAGGGGCCGAAGGGCCGGCGAGTCGGGCGTTTCCTGCGCTACGCGCCTGAGGACGTTCGCGCCTGGTTCCTGGAGCAGGAGTAGCCGCTTGGCCTTCGTCAAAGACCTCTGGATGAAGACCGTTCGCCTGCCTGACGGGCGCAGCACGAAAGTCAGATCCGCCCGTCACGGCAAGGGCAAGCGCTGGTTGGCGGTATGGGAAACCCCGGACGGTCGCGAGCAGTCCGAAGCCTTCGACCGCAAAGCCGATGCCGAGAAGAAGGTGTCGGTCATGCAGGCCGACATCGCTCGAGGGGACTACATCGACCCCAACGCCGGAAAGCAGCTCCTCGGCGACTTCGGGGGCCGATGGCTCAGCTCGCGGATGGTCGATCCCTCCACCGCCATCCGGTACGAGTACATCTACCGTCTTCACGTTGAGCCGGTGTTCGCCCGGCGCCAGATCAGAAGCATCAAGCCGTCCGAGATCCAAGCCTGGATCAGTGACCTGAGCCAGCGCGTCGGCACCTCCACCATCCAAACCTCCTTCCTGGTCCTGCAAGGCATCTTGGATCTGGCCGTGGCCGACGAGGCGCTGAAGAGGAGCCCGGCGAAGTCGCCGATCGTCCAGGTGCCCAAGCGCGCGACCGAGGAGATCCACGCATGGAGTGATCAGCGGGTGCGCGCGATCATCGACGCCCATCCTGATCTGCTGCGCGCCCTGCCGATCGTCGCGGCCGGCTGCGGCCTACGGCAGGGCGAGCTGTTCGGCCTCGCGCTAGAAGATCTGGATTTCGGGGAGAAACTCGTCCGGGTGCGGCGGCAGATCAAGAAGCTCGGTACGCAGTACGTCTACGCGCTGCCGAAGAACGATCGCGAGCGAGTGGTGCCGCTGCCGGATTGGGTAGCGGAGGCGCTTCGCGTGCACATCCACAAGTACAAGGCGTTGGTGTGCTCCCTGCCGTGGGAACAGCTGAACGGCAGGCTGCGCACACATAACCTGCTGTTCCGCTGGACGGATGACCAGTTCATCAAGGCGCGGAGCTACAGCGAAACCGTCTGGAAGCCTGCCCTGGTCGCCGCCGGCGTCATTCCTGTCCCCGACAAGGACCCCAGGTCACGGCGGCGGTTCGAGACCACGCGAAAGGAAGGGCTGCACCAGCTTCGGCACTACTACGCCAGCATCGCCCTCGTCGGCGGTGTCTCCATCAAGGAACTCGCCGAGTACCTCGGGCATGCCGATCCGGGCTTCACTCTGCGGACCTACGCGCACCTGATGCCCGGCTCACACGACCGCGCCCGGCGAGCCGTCGACGACCGGCTGTTCCGCCCCCGCACCGTGTCTGACGGAACAGCGACGGAACAGCGACGGAACAGGGGGTCGACGCGGGATGCTCGCCGGCAGGCCGGAGTCACTGAACCTGCAGGCCAGTGACGGCGCGGCCTATCAAAAGGCGCTGGATTTCGGACGTGCCCTCGAAGATGGTGTAGATCTTGGCGTCGCGGTGGAAGCGTTCGACGGGGTGGTCGCGGGTGTAGCCGGCGCCGCCGAGGATCTGGATGGCCTGTTCGGTGACCCACACCGCGCTCTCCCCGGCGACCAGTTTGGACATCGAGCCCTCCGCCTGGTCGAAGGGGCGGCCGTTGCGGGCCATCCAGGCGGCGCGCCAGGTCATCAGGCGGGCGATGTCCACGCGCGTCGCCATCTCGGCGAGCAGGAAGGCGACGGCCTGGTTCTGGCCGATCTTGCGGCCGAACTGCTCGCGCTCGCGGGCGTAGTCGCGGGCGTATTCGTAGGCGGCGCGCGCGATGCCGACGGCCATGGCGGCGACGGTGGGCCTGGTGGTCTCGAAGGTGCGCATGGCGGCCTGCTCGCCGCTGCGGCCGCCCTCGCGGACGCGGGCCAGGCGGGCGTCGAGCTTCTCCTTGCCGCCCAGCAGGCAGCGGCCGGGCACGCGCACGTCGGAAAGGACGACCTCGGCGGTGTGGGAGGCGCGGATGCCGTGCTTCCTGAACTTCTGCCCCTGCGACAGCCCCGGGGTGCCGGGCGGGACGACGAAGGACGCCTGGCCGCGGGTGCGCAGGTCAGGGTCGACGGAGGCCACGATGACGTGGACGTCGGCGATGCCGCCGTTGGTGGCCCAGGTCTTGACGCCGTTGAGCACCCACCCGTCCTTGGCCTGGTCGTACACGGCGCGGGTGCGGATGGCGCCGATGTCGGAGCCGGCGTCGGGCTCTGAGGCGCAGAAGGCGCCGAGCTTGACCTCGTCGGCGGTGCCGAACATCTGGGGCAGCCACTCCCCCATCTGCTCGGAGGTGCCGTTGGAGGCGAGCGCCGCGGCGGCCAGGCCGGTGCCGACGATGGACAGCCCGATGCCGGCGTCACCCCAGAAGATCTCCTCAAAGGCGACCGGGATGCCGAGACCGCTCGGCTCGAACCACTGCTGGGCGAAGAAGTCGAGCGAGTACAGCCCGATCTTCGCGGCCTCCTGGATGATCGGCCAGGGGGTCTCCTCGCGCTCGTCCCATTCGGCACCGGCGGGACGGATCACGGTGGCGGCGAAGTCGTGGACCCAGTCGCGTACCTCGCGGAGGTCCGCGCTCGGTTCCGGGCAGAAATCGCTCGCGCTCTCAGCCATCGTGACAACTCCTCAGGGCAACGGACCAGACGATCGGTGTCGCGGACGTATATTCCCACGACAGCGGGCGTTACCAACGGTAACATCCGAGCGCTGTCACCCTACCCGCATCCCGCCGCCCGGCCGGTGCGAACGGCGGCCGGCTCGGGCATGCCGAAGGACGGCCAGGGCTGGTCCGCCCGGGCCGTCCTTCGGTGGATGCGTCTTCGCGCCGCGGCGCGCGGGGCGACCCCCGTGCGCCGGGACGCCGGCGGGCGGGCCCGCGCGCACGGCGCGACGCCCGCGCAGGGCGCGGGACGCCCGGAGGCGTCCCGCGCGTCATGCCGGCCGGTCAGTCCTCGTCGGCGCTCCAGATCCAGTTGCCGTGGCCGCGGTCGCGGTACGAACCCTGGGTCTGCACGTTGAGGCGGTCGACGTGGACGCCCTTGGCGGGGTTGGTCCGCGGGTCGTCGATCTTGATGACGTCGAAGCCCCTGTTGAAGTCGCTGGCGTAGATGTAGCCGTTGTAGTAGTAGGCCGACCAGAAGCCGCCCGAGCCCTCGGCGGCGGGCCCGCGCTCGAAGTAGCCGATCTCAGCGGGGTGGGCCGAGTCGGTGAAGTCCCAGATCGAGGCGCCGCCCTGGTACCACGCCTGCACCATGATGTCGCGGCCCTTGACCGGGATCAGCGAGCCGTTGTGCGCGACGCAGTTCTCGGTGTCGGCCTGGTAGCGCGGGATCTTGTAGTAGTTCTTGAAGACCAGCCGGCCCCCGACGATGTCGTAGATCGCGTCCGCGCCGCGGTTCGGGCCGACGACCGCGTTGCAGGTGGCCGCGCCGCCGCCGCCGAGCTCGTCGGTGAACACGACCTTCGTGCCGGCGTTGTTGAAGGTGGCCGAGTGCCAGAAGGCGAAGTTCGGGTCGGTCACCCGCGCGGTCACCTTGGGGTTCTCCGGGTCCCTGATGTCGAACAGCACGCCGTCGCCCATGCACGCGCCGGCCGCGATGCCCTTCTCGGCGTAGACGGTGATGTCGTGGCAGCCGCTGGTGGGGACCAGCAGGCCCGGCTGGGTCTCGTTGCCGCCGTCGGGGAACACGACGGGCGTGGCCACCACCGAGGCGGACACCGGGTCACGCAGCGGGACCTTGACGATCGAGATCTTGTCGTGCGGCGGCTGGCAGTCGGGGTAGGTCGCCGACGGGCTGTAGGAGGAGATGTACAGGTAGACGTTGCCGCGCCGCTTGTCGGGCACCAGCGTGTGGGTGTGCGACCCGCAGTTGGTCTCGACCGACTTGATGTACCTGGGGTTGGCCTTGTCGCTCACGTCGAAGATGCGGATGCCTTCCCAGGACTCCTTCACCGACGCCGGCTGCGCCGCGCTGTTGCAGGAGTCGTCCGAGCGGGAGGAGTCGACCGAGGCGAACAGCAGGTTCCCGTAGACCGACAGGTCCATCTGGGATCCCGGGCACACCACCGAGCTGACCACGGAGGCCTTCTTGGGGTTCTTGATGTCGTAGATGGAGAAGCCACCGTAGTTGCCGACGAAGGCGTAGTCGCCCTGGAAGGCGATGTCGGTGTTGATGGTGGCGGCGATGGCCGCGGGTTTCGGGACGTTCGCCACATGCTGGACGTTCGGGCTCATGACGATCTGGTCGGTGCCCGGGATGTCCGCTGCCTGGGCCGGGACCGTCGCCAGCAGCATCGCCGCGACCGAGCCCGCCAGGACGAGGAACCGGCCGGTCAGGCCGCCTCTGCGGGGGGTGGACAACACCTCAGGACCCTCCTTGGTGCTTTTTGCCAGAGGTGAACACAGTTGAGGAGATCATGTCCCAAACTCCGCGGTGTTGCCATAGTCCACTTTGTCAGCAAAATGTGCCAACATTCCGTCTTTACCCCAAACTCCGCGCTGGGTTAGGGTGCAGCCGCACAGCAGAGATCTTCAAGGAGGCCGGGTGCGCTTCGCGCTCCTCATCGCCGCCGGTGTGGCCGCGCTCACCGTGACCGGCTGCTCGGGAGGCTCCGCGACGCCGGTCGCGACCTCCACCGTCCCCGTCATCGTCCCCGGCAAGCCGGGCGAGGCGGCCAAGACCCTTCCCCCGGGAGCGACCGTCACCGCCGTCCCCTCCCCCACGGCCAACGCGGCGGACGTGGTCTTCATGCAGGACATGGTCGTCCACCACCGCCAGGCGCTCGACATGAGCGCCCTGGCCGCCACCCGCGCGGCGTCCGGGGAGGTGAAGCGCATCGCGGCCCGGATATCGGACACGCAGGGGCCGGAGATCAACGCGATGATCCGATGGCTCCAGCAGCAGGGCCAGCGCGTCCCCGACCACCACACGGCCCACCACGACGCCATGCCCGGCATGGCCACCGAGCGGCAGCTCTCCGACCTGCGGGCCGCCTCCGGCGCCGGCTTCGACCGCCTCTACCTGCAGCTGATGACCGCCCACCACATGGGCGCCGTCACCATGGCCGCCGGCGAGATGGAGAAGGGCTCGCACATCACCGTGCAGGAGCTGGCCGAGGACATCTCGGTCACCCAGACGGCCGAGATCCAGCGCATGCGCCGCATCCGCCCCGGCGGGTGAGCCTCGGCGTATCCGCCGGGACGGGTGAGCCCCGGCGTATCCGCGGGATGTGACCCATCTCTCCGGGGCGGCCGGGGAGGCCCGGACGACCCGCGGTTAGAGTGATCAGGTGGACCTCGCGGCTCTCGCCCTGCCCATCGTGCAGGCTCCTCTCGCCGGCGGCCCCTCGACTCCGGAGCTGGCCGCCGCGGTCTCGTCGGCCGGCGGCCTCGGGTTCCTGGCCGCCGGTTACCGCTCCTCGGACGATCTGCGTTCCGACATCGCCTCCGTGCGCGCCCGCACGGACGCGCCGTTCGGCGTCAACCTGTTCGTCCCCTCCAAGGGCGAGGTCGACCGGGCGGCCGTCGACGCCTACGCCGGGCGCCTGCGCGGCGAGTCCGAGCGGTACGGCGTGGCGCTCGGCGTGCCGGCGGACGACGACGACGGCTGGCAGGCCAAGCTCGCGGTCGTCACCGCCGAGCGGGTGCCTGTGGTGTCGTTCACCTTCGGGCTGCCCGCGCGCGAGGTGATCGACGAGGTGCGCGCCGCCGGTGCGCGGGTCATCGTGACGATCACCACTCCCGAGGAGGCGTCGGCCGCGCACGACGCCGGAGCGGACGCGCTGGCGGCCCAGGGCATCGAGGCCGGCGGTCACCGCGGCGGCTTCACCGACGACGGCGGGGACTACGGCCTGCTCGTGCTCCTGAGGCTGACCCTGCGCGCAACGCCGCTGCCCGTGATCGCCGCCGGGGGCATCGCCGACGGCGCCGGCATCGCGGCCGTCCTGACGGCGGGCGCCGTCGCCGCCCAGCTCGGCACCGCCTTCCTGCGCACCCCGGAGGCCGGCACCAGTCCCGCGCACCGCCAGGCGCTGAGCTCCTACGACCGCACGGCCGTCACCCGGGCGTTCACCGGCAGGCGGGCCCGGGGGCTGGTCAACCGCTTCCTCCAGGAGCACTCGGGCGAGGCGCCCTCGGCGTATCCGCAGGTCCATCACCTGACCGCGCCGCTGCGGGCGGCGGCGCGCAAGGCCGGCGACGCCGACACCATCAACCTGTGGGCGGGGCAGGGCTTCCCGTTCGCCGAGGAGATCCCCGCCGCGGAGCTCGTGCGCCGGCTCGCCTCGGAGGCCGAGGAGGCCCTCAAGCGCGCCGCCCGCCGCTCCTTCGGCTGACGGTTCGCCGGTCGCGGTCCGCCGGAGGCGTCCAGGCCGACTCGGAGGCCTCGGTCACCGGAGGCGTCCAGGCCGATTCGGAGCCCTCGGTCAGCGGTAGGCGTCCAGGCCGAGTTTGGCGGCGACGAGCAGGCCGCAGACGGCGGCGGCGTAGCGCAGGCTCGCCCCGGGCAGCCGGCGGGCCAGCACGGGGCCGAGCCGCCCTCCGACCAGGAATCCCGCCGCGAGCGGCAGCACGGCGGCCCACTGAACCGGTCCGAACACGGCGAACCCGATGGCGGCCACGGCGTTCGCCAGCCCGGACAGCACGTTCTTGAAGGCGTTGAGCCGGACCGGCGCCTCGCGCACCATCGACGCGAGCACGGCGAACATCAGGATTCCGCCGGCCGCCCCGAAATATCCGACGTACATGGCGACGGCGAACACCCCCGCGCGCAGCAGCCGGTTCCCTCCTCCGCCCGGCGCGTCCGCTGACCCGTCCGGCCTCGGCGGACGGAACAGCAGCAGTGACGCGGCGGCGATCAGGCAGGGAGCGATCATCTCGAACATCCGGGACGGCGTCACCAGCAGCAGCGCCGCGCCGACGACCCCGCCCGCCATCGACATGGTCCCGAGCGGGAGCAGCCGCCCGCTCTGACCGGCGAGTTCGGGTCGCGACCCGGCCGCCGCGCCGAGAGCGGTGAACACCAGCGAGACGGTGTTGGTGACGTTGGCGCTCAGCGGCGACAGCCCGAACGCCAGCAGGGCCGGGTAGGAGACGATCGACGCCAGGCTCACCACCGTGCTCACCAGACCGGCCGCCACCCCGACCGTCACCAGCCCCAGCGCGTCCGTGATCGTCACGGCCACCACCCAACCACGGCCGGCGTGACCCTCGACCGCCACCCCCACCTCCTCGGCCTTCCCGCCTCCTCGGCCTCCGGTTCGCCGGGTCCTCGGCTCCTCGGTGGCCCGGACCGGTGACCGGCGAGGCCGGACGGCGCGGGCCAGGTGCGCCGGCGCGAGGTCCGGCGCGGCGCCGGGCACGGTGTCCAGTGCGGATTGTGGCAGGAAACGGTCAGCCGACGGCAGCTTACTGCCTTTCATTTCTCTGTTCCGCGGCCCGGAGAAAGCGCAGAGTTGGTGGTGCGAGAACAAATCCCCAGACCACGGAAAAGGAACCGGAAATGCAGAGCCAGACTCCCTTCCCCGCGAACGGCGCACCCGCCGCGGCCGCCCCGCACGGGCGCGTCCGTCGCCTCGCCGCACCCGTCCGAACGCTCGCCGCGGCGGGCACCACCTGGGACTGAAGGGAGGAACGGCCATGCTCGTCGTGCTGACGATGCGCCCGGCCCGAGGGCGCAAGATGGACGCGAACGTCGACGGGAAACGACTGCTGGCGCTGCTGCCGAAACAATGGGAAAAGGAGTTCAAACAGGCCGCCGGTTTCGTCGCCATTCGCATCGAGACCGATGAGAACATCAGGTCCGCGCAGATCCACGCGCAGGTGGTGTCGGTGCTCACCAATCCCGAACTCGGCCCCTGGCGGCTGGTCTCCTACGAGACGCTGCTCCGCGACCACCGCCCGCCCCGGGCGACCGTACCGGTGGCGCCGGCCCGAAGGGCGGACCAGCGTGCCCAGTGGAACTGACCGCGGCCCGCCGGGCCCCACGACCTCACCGGCCATCGGACACGGTACGCGGCGACCCGGCCGAAAGGAGGCGGCCACGCGGCGACGAGCCCCGTTGAAGCCCACGACCAGGAACAGGAGAAGCACCGGCGACTGACGGATCCGACGGAAAGTGAGGGATGAACCGGACGGGCGGCGCACGACCAGGAACGGAGTCACGACCGGACGACGAGGGACGAGACAGATCATCCGCGGGCATCGACCGATCCCCGTACATACGACTAGAGCATTTGGAGGTGGTTCGCGGAACCGGCGACACGGCCATGAGATGAAGGCCGGAGGCCCAAGGCCGGTCCGCCGGGAGGACATCACATCGCGCGTACGAGGTTCACCCCGCACAGCGAACGTCAGGTCGCGACCACAGGCGGCGTCACAGGCGCAAGATCGGATTGCCCGGGCGCATGAACTCACATGGTCGGCACGAGAACGTCGCGAGCGGAAGCCGAGTCGCGAACACACGAGAAAATCCGGCGGATCACGAACGACAGGAGGCGGGCACAAGCGCGAGGTCATCACATGTGCGAGATGAACCTGGGAGGCACAACGTCAGACCTTCCCCCGAGCAGGTCGCCGGCATGAAACGCATCGACACACGAGATCAGAACGGGAGACACAACGCCCGACTTTCTTCATCCGAGCAGGTCGCCGGCATGAGAACGGAGCGCGCACGCGAGATCAGACAGGGAGATGGAACGTCAGGATTCGATCATCTGAGCAGGTCGCCGACATGAGATCAGGAACGCACACGTGAGATCACCCTGAGAGGTACGAGGTCAGGTTTCGATCACCCTGGCGGTTGGCCGGTATGAGGTCGGATTGCGAGCAGGAGTGACGGCGAAAGGAGCATTCGCGAGGTGGGTCCCGGCGCCGCCCTGGCAGGTCCAGCGGCGATCGCCGGGGCCCGGGCAGACCGACCCGCACGCTCGGACCAGAAGCACTTCCCCCTTACGACGAATGTGATGGATGACAATGATCTTCGCGGTTATCGATGAGAACCACCGTCGAGCGGGGAGCCTCCTCGCTTCTCGCGACCGGCGCGCCGGACGGGCGTGGAGCACTCGCCCGTGGGCGCCTCATGACGCGCGGCGACGTCACGGCCGGCACCCTCGGCTGTGCGGGAGGCGTCCCCGCCTCTGGACGGGCCACGCACGAGGCCGCGGCCACAGTGGACGGCTCTTCGCCCGCCCCGGGCGCGTCCGCGGCCGCGTCCTGCGACTGCTGGGGCGGCGCACGAGAGTCCGTATCCCGCGACCCCGCGGCCGGCGCTCACGACCACGGGGAGGGTTCTAACGGCCGACGCGGGCGGCGCGAACACGACGGGGATGGCAAGCCGGCATGCCCAGTGAAGCCGGGTGAGCCGGGCGAGCAAGATGAGCGGAGTGAGCGGATGATGCCGAGAAAGGGGTGCGGCGGAGCATATGAACGGTAGCGCCGCGGCGGTCGCGAGTGCCGTCACCTTCCTGTGGCTGGGAATGGTCCTGGCCATCTCCTTCCTTGAGGCGCCGCTGAAGTTCCGCGCTCCGGGGGTGACGCTGCCGCTCGGCCTGGGCATCGGCCGCCTGGTGTTCCGGGCCCTGAACCGGGTCGAGGCGGCGCTGGCGGCGGCGCTGGTCGTGGCGGGCGTGACAGGCCGTCCCCCGGTGACGCCGGCCGCCGCCGGGCTGGTCGCGGTGGCGGCGCTGGCCGTCCAGCTCGCCGCGGTGCGACCGGGGCTGAACCGCCGTTCCGACCGGGTGCTGGCGGGCGAGGAAGCTCCCCGCTCCCGGGCGCACCACGCGTACATCGCGCTGGAGCTGGTCAAGGTCGTGGCACTGCTGGTCCTGGGGGTGTCACTGCTCGCGGCCCTGTCCTGATCGCCGGCGTCATCGGCCGAGGATGCACCGCCGACTCGGCGTGCCACCGGCGCGGGCCCGTTGCGAGACACCGGACGGGAGCTCGCGGCGACAACGTCCGCCCCACCTCCGGTGGCCGACATCGACCAGGTCTTCTGTGAACGTACACAGATGGAAATGCCCGCCAGAAGCCCGTCAGGCCGCTGACGTCGTGGTTAGCGCGGGCGCTGACCTGACTGTTTCCGGACGTCTTCCCAAGCTCGTCGGGGCACATTACCGTGCACGTTCACAGAATCGTCCTTTCCCTGACGGAGGACCTATGAGAAGGACGTTGGCGGCGGTGTCGTGCGGCGCCGCGCTGCTGTTCCCGATGGTGGCGGTGACGCCGGCGCGGGCCGCGACGACGGTGACGAACGGAGGGTTCGAGTCCTCCGGCACCGGGGTGGCGAGCCCTCCGGGATGGACGACGTCCGGCACGGCGTCCGCCGACTACACCGAGACCGGCGGGCGTTCCGGCTCCTACCGGCTCACCCACTGGTCGTCGTCGGCGTACACGGTGAAGACGTCGCAGACGCTCACCGGCCTGGCCGCCGGCCCCTACACGCTCAGCCTGTACGTCAAGAACGGCGGCGGGCAGGGGTCGGTGTACGCGGGCCTGGAGAACTGCGGCGGTCCGGCCGCGCAGACGGCGCTGCCGGTGACCGCCGACTGGCTGAAGCTCGTCGTGTCGGCGAACGTCTCCGGCGGTTCCTGCACGATCAGCCTGTACTCCAGCGCCTCGGCCGGGAACTGGGCCAGTTTCGACGACGTCTCGTTCGCGGCGGGCGCGAGCAACCTGTCCATCAAGGGGGCGGACGTCTCGACGCTGGCCAAGTCCGAGGCGTACGGCGGCGTCTACTACGGGTCCGACGGGGCGAGGCGGGACGCACTGTCGGTGCTGAGGTCCTCTGGCGCGAACTACGCGCGGCTGAAGGTCTGGGTGCGCCCGGCGGACGGCTACAACGACAAGGCGCACGTGCTGGCCATGGCGCGGCGGGTGAAGGCCCTGGGCATGGGCCTGCTCGTGGACTTCCACTACTCCGACCGCTGGGCCGACCCCGGCACGCAGACCAAGCCCGCGTCGTGGGCCTCTCTGCCGTTCGACCAGCTCAGGCAGGCCGTGTACGACCACACCTACGACGTGCTGAACGCGCTGAAGGCACAGGGCACGACGGCCGACATGGCGCAGATCGGCAACGAGATCAACGACGGCATGCTGTGGGAGGACGGCCGGGCCTCGGCGAACTTCGGCAGGCTCGCCCAACTGCTCAACGCCGGGTCGGACGCGGTCAGGGCCGTGTCGTCGTCGACGAAGGTGGTCGTCCACCTGGCCGAGGGCGGCAACAACTCGCTCTTCCGCTGGTTCTTCGACAACGCCAGGAACAACGGCGTGCGCTACGACGTCATCGGCGCCTCCTACTATTCGTACTGGCACGGCACCCTCGCCGCCATGCAGGCCAACCTCCTCGACATCAGGTCCAGGTACGGCAAGCCGGTGTTCCTCGCCGAGACGGCCTACCCCTTCACGACGGGCAACGACGACGGCGAGCCCAACATCATCACGGCCGCCACCCCCTACACCGGCTACCCGGCGACGCAGGCGGGCCAGGCGGCCATGTTCCGCGACGTGCTGAGCACGGCGCAGGCGGCGGGCGCGCTCGGCGCCTTCTACTGGGAGCCGACCTGGACGGCCGTCACCGGGAACGGCTGGGACCCCGAGAACCCCGGCTCGGGCAACGGCTGGGACAACCAGGCCCTGTTCGACTTCAACAACCGGCCGACCGCCGCCATGGCCCAGTTCGCCCATCCCTGACCCGGCCGCGCCGCCAGAACCCCGACACGTCGAGCCGCCGCCGGCGGGAGCCCATGAGGCCCCGCCGGCGGCGGCTCGCGCCGTTTCCGGATGCTACAGTCATGAACATGCGTTCATGAACGATCGTTCATGACCGGGTGGCCGGGAGCACAGGAGCTTCCGGGCCGACGGGAGGGACGTACGCCGATGACCTCGATCGTCAACACCGCGCAGGCCGAGGCGTGGAACGGGTACGAGGGCTCACACTGGGCCGACAACCACGACCGCTACGACGCGGTCAACAACGGCTTCAACGACCATCTGCTCCGTGCTGCCGCCATCGGTGAGCACGACCAGGTGCTGGACGTCGGCTGCGGCAACGGCCAGGTGACCCGGCTGGCCGCGCGGCGCGCCCCGCTGGGCGCGGCCACGGGGCTCGACCTGTCGGCGCCGATGCTCAGGCGGGCACGAGCGCTCGCCGACACCGAAGGCGTGCGGAACCTCACATTCGAGCAGGGGGACGCCCAGGTGCACCCCTTCCCCGAAGGCGCCTACGACGTGGCCATCAGCCGGTTCGGCGTCATGTTCTTCGCAGACCCGGTGGCGGCGTTCGCCAACATCGGCCGTGCACTGCGCCCGGGCGGGCGCGTCGCCTTCCTCGCCCTGCAGACGATGGACCGGAACGACCTCGGCCGGGTCTTCGCCGGACTGCGGGCTCTGCTCCCCTCGACCGCCGCCGTCGAGGAGGCCCACGGCCCGGGGCCCGACTCACTCGCCGACCCGGCGCGGGTGCGGCAGATCTTCACCGCCGCGGGCTTCTCCGACGTCGCCTGCACGCCTGTCGAGGCTCCCCAGGTCTGGGGACGCGACACCGAGGACGCGGCCGCGTTCCTCGGCGACTGGGGCCCTGTGCACCATTGGCTCGGCCAGGTGGACGCCGCGGCGGCGGCCAAGGTACGCCGGGCGCTCGCCGAGGCGCTGGCCCCCTTCGAGCAGGACGGCGCCGTCCGCCTCAACGGCGCCGCCCTGCTCATCACCGCCCTCCACCCCTGACCCGTCCCCGATCCGACACCCCGCGCCGCCCCCGATCACCGGCGGGGGCGGCGGTCAATACGATGTGGCGTGATGTCTCCGAGAAAAGCGGCCGTGCTGCGTGACGGCGGCGGGCAGAGCCTGCGCGACCACCTGATCGCCACCGCCGAACGCCTGATCGCCGAGGGCGGCACCGCGAGCCTCACCGTGCGCGCCATCGCCCGGGAGGCGCGGGTCGCCGACGGCGTGCTGTACAACCACTTCGCCGACAAGGAAGAGCTGCTCGCGCTCGGCCTGCACGCGCACGTCCGCAGCGTCGAGACGGCGCTGGGCGAACCGCCGCGCACGGCCGGTGAGGGCACGGTGGCCGCGAACCTGCGCGCCTACATCGCCTACAGCCTGGCGCTGCACATCGCGATCATGCCTGCCTTCGCCGGTCTGCTGGGCCGTCCTCAGGTGCTGGCGAATTTCGAGCGGCTGTCCAACCCGATGGCCGGCGGGCGCGGCCTGCGCGCCGACCTGGCCGGCTACCTGCGCGCCGAGCAGCGCCTCGGCCGCCTGTCCCCCGGCGCCGACGTGGACGCCGCCGCCACGATGATCATCGGCGCGTGCCACGACCTGGTCCTCCCGCGCCTGTTCACCGGCGCGCCGGCGACGCCCGTCCCCGACGACCTCATCGACGCCCTCGTCACGACCATCATGCACGGCATCACCCCCACCCCCTGCCGCCCCTCACCCGACGCCACGACCAAGGACGGCGAGCGCGACAACGAAGCGACGTGACTCCTGGGCCCCCCGCGTAGAGGGTGGTGGGTCAGGCCACGAATACGGCCGGCTTCGGAAATCGTGGTCCGCGACTTCTACTCGGCACGGCCGAACCGGTCACCTTTCACCCCCGTCGATGAAGGCGTCCCACTCAGCGTGAGCGAAGAACAACTTTGGACCGTCCGGATCCTTGGGATCACGAACGGCGACCCCCCGGAATGATCGGCCTCGTGGCCGGTACCAGCGGCGGCACCCTTCAGTTCCGCGATCTCAACGCAGTCACCGCCATTGTCGCCAGAGAAACCGGACGGTTATCCCTCTGTCGACGACGCCTCACGGCTCGCACAATGATTGCGACGACGATCGCGCCGTCCACGTGCCGGGGACGAATCGGAGGCGTTTCATGGCCGCCAGTGATGACCACCACGCCGCGCTCGATCGACAGACGGGGCCCTTCGACACACTGACCGCGGCGCTCGGGGGCCTGTTCGTCGGGCACTGTCTGGGCGCCGTGGCCAGGTTCAGCGTCGCCGACGCGCTCGACGACACGCCGCGGACGGCCCAGGAGCTGGCCGAAGTCACCGGGGCGAATCCCGAGGCCCTCAGTCGTGTGCTTCGCCTCCTCGCTGCCCATGGCGTCTTCGCCGTCGGCGACGACCGCTTCACCCACACCGGCGCGTCGCGAATGCTCCGTTCCGACCATCCCCAGTCTTGGCGTGACTTCGTGGCAACATTCGGAACCGAACGTACTGCGAAGCAACTGGGTTACTTCGACTACTCACTCCAGACTGGACTCCCGGCCACGAACAAGCTGAATCCGGACGGGTTCTTCGCCATCCTTCAGAGTGATCCCGAGGCGGGCCGGGTCTTCGACGCCGCGATGGTCTCAAAGGCGCGTATCCAGGTCGCGAGTGTCCTGGCCGCCTACGACTTCTCGGACTGCGGAACGATCGCCGACATCGGCGGCGGCCAAGGACACCTACTGCGGGCGGTGGTGGACGCGGCCGAGCGAACCACGGGCATCCTTTTCGACCTGCCCCCGGTGATCGAGCGTGCCGCGGAGATCGCCTCCGATCGGCTCACGCTGCAAGCCGGCGACTTCTTCAAGGACCCGCTGCCGGTCTGCGACACCTACATGCTCATGGACGTGATCCACGACTGGGACGTCGAGCGGGCCACGGCGATCCTGGCCGCCGTACGGAAGGCCGCTCCGCCGCATGCGCGGCTGTTGTTGGTGGAGAGCGTCATCCCCGACGACCCTGGGCCCGACTGGTCCAAAGCCATGGACATCATGATGCTCATCCACACCGGGGGCAGGCAACGCACCCGCAGCGAACACGAGTCGCTGTTGCAGACCTGCGGTTTCCGGCTCGAGCGGGTCGTCGCGACGACATCAGATATGTCGATCCTCGAGGCGGTGTGTGCCTGACCGGGCACTCATTTTTGGTCCGCGTCGAGCGGGATCCTGGCCGATCCCTTGGGAGGGTCGAAACCAGCCAGATCGGGGTGTTCCTCGGCTACGCCTGCGCGGCCGGTCGGGCGCTGCCGGATGTCCGGCTCTGCCTGCCGCGGTTCCTGGGTCGCCGACCGGGCCGGTGTGCGGCCGCCGGTATCCCCGCCGATATCGAGTTCGCGACGTTGTCGGGGCCGCGGTTATGGGGGTGTCGGGCGGCAGGTGAGGAGGTTGGGGAGGTGGGAGGCGGCGTATTCGGGGATCTCGGCCATCGGAGGGCGTTCGGGGGCGGCGACGTCGCGGTCGATCGGCAGGTGGCCGGCCTCGCCGCGGCGGAACTGGGTCAGCCCGGAGGCGGGGACGTGCATGGGCACGATCTTGCGCTGGCGTTCCAGGCGCGCCCACGCCGTGTGCATGATCTGCCCGGCCATGACGCCCAGGGCCTCGGTGGACTGGTGGGAGTGCACCCGCCTTCCGAGGTCCACCTGGGCGAGCGCGTCCAGGCCGGCGTACTCCAGCAGGTCGACGAGCAGGCCGAGTTCCACGCCGTACCCGGTCGCGAACGGCACGCGTTCCAGCACCTCGCGGCGACCCGCGTACTCCCCCGCGAGCGGCTGGACGAAGCCGGCGAGCAGCGGCCAGTGCAGATTCAACATCGGGCGGGCGACCAGCTCGGTGACGCGCCCGCCCCCGCTCTGCGCCTCGCGTAGCGGCCGGTCGTAGCACCCCTTTACGTACACCACGGACGGGTCGGCGAGCAGGGGGCCGAGCAGGCCGGTGACGAAGCCGGTGCCGAACTCGCGCAGGTCGGCGTCGATGAACACCAGCAGGTCGCCGGAGGTGACGGCCAACGACTTCCACAGCACGTCGCCCTTGCCGTCCATCGGCGCCACGGCGGGCAGGATCTCGTCCTGGGCGAAGACCTTGGCCCCCGCCTGCACGGCGCGGGCGGCGGTGTCGTCGGTGGAGCGCGAGTCGATGACGACGAGCTCGTCGACGAGCGGGACGTCCTCCACCAGGTCGCGGCGGATCGCCGAGACGATCTCGCCGACGGTTGCGGCCTCGTTCCTGGCCGGGAGGACGACGCTGATCCTGGTGTCGCCCTTCGCGGCGATCAGGTCGCCGACCGGCCAGTCGGCCGATGCCGTCGTACGGTCGCGCAGCCACGTCTTCACCTCAGGCAGCACGCGATCCCCCCGTCGCCTCCCATCACCTGACGTATCACTTTAAGCGGCGCGATCGCCTCCTTTGGCGGCGCGGCCGTACCGGCGCCGCCGGGTCAGGGGCCGGCGTGGCGTTCGAGGAAGGAGTAGACGTCGGCCTCGTCCACGCCGGGGAACGAGCCCGGGGGCAGGGCCGCCAGCACGTGGGAGTTGCCCCGCGCCGAGGGCCAGGCGTAGCCCTCCCAGCGCTGGGTCAGCTCGGCCGGAGGGCGGCGGCAGCAGTCTCCGGACGGGCAGTTCGACTTGGTCCTGTTGGTGGTCTCCCGGCCCCGGAACCAGCGGGACTCGCGGTAGGGCACGCCGAGCGTGATGGCGAAGTCACGCTCGCGCGAGGGGTCGACGTGGGCGATGCAGAAGTAGGTGCCGGTGGGCGAGTCGGAGTACTGGTGGTACACCGAGAAGCGGTCGGGTGACAGGAAGACCTGGCGCCCTGACCAGCGCAGGCACATCCGCTGCCCCTCTATGGCGCCCTGCTCGTCGGCGGGGAAGACGATGCCGTCGTTCTCGTAGGCCTTGTAGATGATGCCGCCCGCGTCGTTGCGGACGAAGTGGCACGCCAGGTCCAGGTGGTGGGTCGCCAGGTTGGTGAAGCGGTGCGCGGCCATCTCGTAGGAGACGGCGAACACGTCCCGCAGGTCCTCCACCGACAGCGCGCGGTCGCGCTTGGCCTCCTGCAGGTAGGGGACGGCGGCCGTCTCGGGCACCAGGACGGCGGCGGCGAAGTAGTTGGCCTCGGTGCGCTGACGCAGGAAGTCGGCGAAGTCGCGGGGCTTGTGGTGCCCGAGCGCGAGGTGGCCGAGGGTCTGCAGCAGGATCGTGCGCGGAGTGTGCATGCCGAGCTGCTCGTGCTGGACGTAGATGCGCCGGTTGCGCAGGTCGGTGATCGACCGCACCGAGCGGGGAAGGTCCTGCGCGGTCCGCACGGTGAAGCCGAAGTGGGTCACCAGCGCCTGCACGGTGCCCTGCGACAGCGCGCCGGTGCGGTAGCCCACGGCGGCCAGCGCCTCGGCCGCGGCGGTCTCGATCTCGGCGAAGTAGTTGCCCTGCTCACGCTGCTTGCGCCGCAGCTCGGCGTTGGCCGCCCTGGCCTCCTCGGGGGTGGCGGTGCCCTTGGCCTCGCGCGAGCGCAGCTCCTCGTACAGCCCGACGATGTGCTCCAGGACGTCGCTCGGCACCCGGGCGGAGACCTTCAGCCGGGGCAGGCCGATCGAGGCGTAGACGGGGTCGCGCTGCGCCTCCTCCAGGGCGATCTCGAGCTGCGCGCGGCGGCTCGGAGCCTGGCGGCGCAGCAGTTCCTCGACCGGGACGCCGAGCGCGACGGCGAGCGCCTTGAGCAGCGACAGCTTGGGCTCGCGCTTTCCGTTCTCCAGCAGGGAGAGCTGGCTCGGGGCGCGCCCGACGCGTTCGCCGAGCTCCGACAGGGTGAGCCCGCGCTGCTTGCGCAGGTGCTTCAGCCGCTGGCCGAACGCGAGGAGGTCGAGCTCCTGCGTCAAAGACAGCGGTTCTTCTCCCACCAAAGACGCCATAGCACGATCCTAAACGCAAATTCCACCGTTCTTCCAGCCTTACCCGGGTACCTGGGCCGCTCGCGCCGCGGCCGTGCGCTCCTGTCCCGTTCGCGCCGCCACCCGACCGCTCCCGCGCGGGCCAGCGGCGGACCCGGCGACCGCGACAGTGATCCAGAGCGGATGGATTGGTCTAGTCCATAGTGAAAACTTTGCGTTTCTTGCCACGTGAATACTGCCGAGTATTCATCAGATCCGAAAATTCTGACAGCTTTCACGCGATCACTCTTGTTCTGGCGGCTCGAACCATCGCAGACTCGAACCAAGCCCCCAGAGGACGCCGAAGGAGTCAGAATGGAAGATCGCCTCAAGGGAGCTGCAGATGAGCTGCGGCGCGACTGGGAGAGCGACCCGCGCTGGAAGGACGTCGAGCGGACCTACACGGCCGAGGACGTCGTCCGCCTGCGCGGCACCGTGCAGGAGGAGCACACTCTCGCCCGTCTCGGCGCCGAGCGGCTGTGGTCACTCCTGCGGACCGACGAGTACGTGCACGCACTGGGCGCCCTCACCGGCAACCAGGCCGTGCAGCAGGTCAAGGCGGGCCTGAAGGCCATCTACCTGTCCGGCTGGCAGGTCGCGGCGGACGCCAACCTCGGCGGGCAGACCTACCCCGACCAGAGCCTGTACCCGGCCAACTCGGTGCCCGCCGTGGTGCGCCGGATCAACAACGCGCTGATGCGCGCCGACCAGATCACCTGGTCGGAGGGCGAGGCGGACGCTCCGCACTGGATGGCCCCCATCGTCGCCGACGCCGAGGCCGGCTTCGGCGGCGTCCTCAACGCCTTCGAGCTGATGAAGGGCATGATCGCCGCGGGCGCGGCGGGCGTGCACTGGGAGGACCAGCTCGCCTCGGAGAAGAAGTGCGGCCACCTCGGCGGCAAGGTGCTGATCCCGACCGGCCAGCACATCAAGACCCTCAACGCGGCCCGCCTCGCGGCGGACGTGTGCGACGTGCCGACCCTGATCATCGCGCGGACCGACGCCCAGGCCGCGACGCTCCTGACCAGCGACGTCGACGCCCGCGACCAGGCGTTCACCACCGGCGAGCGCACTCCCGAGGGCTTCTACCGCGTGCGCAACGGCGTGGACGCCTGCATCGCCCGCGGCCTGGCCTACGCCCCGTACTCCGACCTGCTGTGGATGGAGACCTCCACACCCGACCTGGACGTGGCGCGGCGCTTCGCGGAGGCGATCAAGGACCGCTTCCCCGACCAGATGCTCGCCTACAACTGCTCGCCGTCGTTCAACTGGAAGCAGCACCTGGACGACTCGACCATCGCCAAGTTCCAGCGCGAGCTCGGCCACATGGGCTACCGCTTCCAGTTCATCACCCTGGCGGGCTTCCACTCGCTGAACTACTCGATGTACCACCTCGCGCGCGGCTACGCCGAGGAGGGCATGCCCGCCTACGTCGAGCTGCAGGAGGCGGAGTTCGCCGCCGAGCGGCAGGGCTACACCGCGACGCGCCACCAGCGCGAGGTGGGCACCGGCTACTTCGACCTGGTCAGCACCGCCGTCGCACCGGACTCCTCGACGGTGGCGCTCAAGGGCTCGACCGAGGCCGAGCAGTTCGCCCGCCCGCACTAGGTTCGGGCGGCACGGGGCGGTCAGGCCGGCAGGGCGGTAGGACGGCGCGGGCGGTCAGGCCGAGGGGGAGGAGTCGCTGAGGGTGGGAGTGGGCTGCGGCGGCGTCGGCTCCGGCGACTCGCCGTCCCCCCACTCCGGGACCTGGCTGATGCTGATCGTCGGCTTGGGGCTCTTGGTGGGCTTCGGATCGCCGGTGCCGCCGGGCGGACGCGGGCTGGGCGGGCACGGCTTCTCCTTGCCGCGCTTGTTCCGGCACGGCTGAGGCTCGTCGGGCACCTGGGGCCGGGGCGTCGTGCGCTTGGGGGACGGCGACGGCGGCGGCGAGGGGACGGGGGTCTGCCAGGTGGCCGTCGGCGCCCCCTCCGGTCCCTCGGTGCGGCGCGCCGAGGGCGACCCCGGCGGGTTCGGCGTGGTGGTGAACGCCGGCGGGCGCCCGGGGGCGGTGGCGGTGCCGGACGGGGACCCGTAGTCGGTGCCGCGCACGACGGGCCCCGAGGTGTCCAGCACCTCGACCGGGACGCGCGACCCCTGGATCGGCACGGCGACCGGCACCCTGCCGGGGCGGTTCGCGCTCTCGTCGATGCGGGTCGCGCCGGTGCTCGCCGCCACGACAGTCACCGCGGCGATCGACACCGTGGCGAGCGCCGCGAAGCCGGCGTGCGAGGCGTGCCCGCGCCGGGCCGCCGCCCGCCGCGCCGCCCGCGCGCCCGTGGTGGGCGCGCCGTCCTGCCGCTCGTCCTCACCGGCGCCGGCGAGCTTGAGGTGCCGCGCGCCCATCGGGTACGGGACGGGCGCCCAGATCTCCTCCAGCACGGCGGTCACGGCCTCACGGCGGTCCCAGGAACGGTCGACTCCCCCGGCGTCCAGCAGCCATCCGAGCAGCGCCGCGGCCCCGGGCCGGTCGCCGGGCTCCTTGGCCAGCGCGGCCGAGACCGGGTCCCACAGCAGCTTGGGCACCGAGGACAGCCGGGGCTGCTCGACCAGGATGCGCCGCGTGAGCACGTCGGCCTCGCCAGCGCCGAACGGGTGGTGGCCGGTCGCGGCGTAGGCGACCAGGCAGCCCCAGGCGAACACGTCGGAGGCCGGGATCGCCGGGCCGCCGGTGAGGCGCTCGGGCGCCACCCAGCCGGGGCTGCCCATGACCTGCCCGGCCTGCGTGTGCGCGACGGCGGCGTCGAGGTCCCTGGCGATGCCGAAGTCGATGATCCGCGGCCCCCTGGGCGAGAGCAGCACGTTGCCGGGCTTGAGGTCGCGGTGGACGAAGCCGGCCTCGTGGATGGCCACCAGCGCGGCCGCGGCCCCGAGGGCGACGCCGTAGGCGAGGTCGGGCGTGAGCGGCCCCCGCACGGCGACCACCTGGGACAGAGACGGGCCGGGGATGTACTCGGTCACCAGGTAGGGCCGGTCGCGGTCGGTGCCGTCCTCCTCGACGGCGGCGGTGCAGAACGGCACCACGCGGCGGGAGAACTCGACCTCCTCGGCGAAGCGCGCGCGCAGCGTCGGGTCGCCGAGATGGACCGAATGCGGGGTCTTGAGCGCGACCAGGCCGCCCTCGGGCCGCTCGGCCAGGTAGACCACGCCCATGCCACCGGCGCCGAGCCTGCCGAGCAGGAGGTAGCGCCCGATGATCACCGGGTCGCCCACCGTCAGCGGCCGAACGCCTGGAGGCGTCCCGCTCGGGACGCCTGCTCCGCCACGTGCCATCCGGAGATGACCTCCCTTCGGGGTACGGCACAGGCCACTGTGTCTCCCCGTGAGGACATCTGGCGTGAACTAGTTGAAAGCGGCATGAGAGGTAAGGTGACTGATCCCTGCAGGTAAGGAAGCGGTGTGCCGCCTGTGACGGCAGGGACCGCTGTGAGCTGCCGACTGCCCGGCACGCCCCCTCTCACCCGGCACCCTGACGGCCGGTCGGACCCGGTCGGACCCGGTCGTGCGGGGTCGGCCGGCGGCGCTGGAAACCGGGCTCCTCGGCCGTGCGAGACTCCGGCGCTCGCCGTTTCAGGCGGCGCGGGAACCCGGTGCCCCTGCGGCGCGAGAACCGGCGACCTCGCGGCGCGGGAACCGGTGACCCTGCGGCACCGGAACCGGGGCCCGCGTTCAGGCGGCGGCGGTGGACCCGGGACCCTCAGGCACGCTGGCCCCGGCCACCGCGGACCGGACGGCCGCCGACCCGACGGCCGCGGACCCGGCCACCGCCGACCCGGCCACCGTGGACCCCGCCACCGCGGACCCGACGGCCGTGGCGCCGGACGGCTCGCTCGCGACGGAGGCGGCGACGGCGTCGAGGAACCGCCCGATGTGGCGGAAGACCATCTGCGCCTCCGGGACGACGTCCGCCAGCATCGCGAACACGTGCGGCATGCGGCGCCACTCCTCGTAGGTCACCTTCACCCCGGCCCGGCGCGCCTGGAGGGCGACGCGGCGGTCCTCGTCGCGCAGCACCTCGGTGGACCCGGTCACGACCATCATGGGCGGCAGGCCGGTGTAGTCCCCGTACACGGGCGAGACCAGCGGGTCATGGCAGTCCAGGCCCGCGGTCCAGCGGCGCGCGAGCCAGTCGACCCGGCCGGCGGACAGCATCGGGTCGGCCCAGCGGTTGGCCCTGCGCCGCACGTCCGACAGGTCGGCCCACGGCGACAGGCAGATCGCGGCGCCGGGCAGCGGCATGCCGCGGTCGCGCAACGCGAGCAGCGTGGCCAGGGTGAGGTGCCCGCCGGCGGAGTCGCCGGCGACGATGACGTCCTGCGGGGCGAAGCCGCGGTCGAGCAGGCCCTGGTAGGCGTCCAGGGCGTCGGCCAGCGACTCCGGCAGCGAGTGGATCGGCCCCTGGCGGTAGTCGAGGGCGAAGACCGGACGGCGCGCGACCGCCGACAGGCGCCAGGTGATCGGGCGGTGCGTCGCCGGGGAGCAGAAGAAATAGGCGCCGCCGTGGAAGTAGAGCACCACCTTGCTCTCGTCCAGGTCGTCGCCGGCCCGCACCCACTCGGAGCCGCAGGGCGGCTCCCCGTCCACCTTGTCGATCGTCACATGGCCCGGCACCGGGAGCGGCAGCCGCTGGCTCAGCTCGACGACCCGCGAGACGCAGCTGATGCCCAGGCCGTGCCTGACCAGAAGCGCCGACAGGGGTTTGGTGGTCCCGCGCATCAGCGTGTTGAACAGTGCGGCCCGCCAGCTGACGGGGTACGCGGGCTGGATGTCTACGTCGATCTCCCGAGACATCACGAACCTCCACCGGGCGATACCAATCAGAACGCCGTTCTATGCCGACGCGTATACCCCGGTTTACATGACGTTTACACGGTACGTCGAGAGGCAAACGGAAGATTTGACCTGGTAGGGGGCTATAAGGGCGTCAGGTGAGGTTCTGCCGGATCTCTCCGAGGAAGCGCAGGAACTGCTCGCGCTCCGCCGCGTCGAGGGTGCGCAGGGCCCGCTCGCTCAGCCGCGCCATCTCCTCGTCGATCACGCTCTCGAGCTCGCGGCCGCGGTCGGTCAGCAGCAGCCGCACGAGGCGCGCGTCGGTCGGATGCGGCTCGCGGCGCAGCAGGCCGGCGGTCTCCATGCGGGTGGCCGCACGGGTGACGGTGGGCGTGGAGAGCTCCAGCAGCCGGGCGATCTCGCCGGGGGCCATGCCGTCGTTCTCCCACAGGCACCGCAGGATGAACTGCTGGCCCGAGCGCACGCCATGGCGGTTGTAGGCGGCCTCGGACGCCAGCGCCATCGCCCGCTTGGCCGTCCAGAACGCGGTCTGGAAGTCGGTGGCCACCTCTCCCCTCCTGCCGATCGTGCCGGGATCTCCCGCAACGTACCAGGAAGGCTTGACGGTCTTTCGTTAGCTGACTAACGTAATCCGCTGCCCGGCTAACGTTAGTCGGCTTACGTTCAGCGCGGGCGTCCGCCGTCCGCGTGCGAAAGGCGCCCCATGACCGACCAACCGCGGGTGAGCTTCGGCCTCAAGACCGTCCCCTCGCACACCACCTATGACGACATCCTGCGGGTCTGGCAGGAGGCCGACGCCATCCCCCTCATCGAGCACGCCTGGCTGTGGGACCACATGCTGCCGCTGTTCGGCGACCCCGGCGGGCCGATCTACGAGGGGTGGACGCTGCTCGCCGCCCTGGCCGCCCGCACCGAGCGGCTGCGCCTCGGGCTGATGGTCACCAGCAACCTCACCCGCCCGCCGGCCGTGCTCGCCAAGATCGCCGCGACCGTGGACGTGATCTCCGGCGGCCGCCTGGTCCTCGGCATCGGCGTCGGCGGCACCCACCAGCCCGGCGACATCTCCGTGCCCCGCGAGTACGACGCCTACGGCCTGACCGCCGTCTCCCCCGCGGAGGGCGTCGCCCGGCTCGCGGAGTCCTGCACGATCATCCGGCGCATGTGGACCGAGGACGTCTTCGACTTCGAGGGGCGCCACTACCGGCTCAAGGGCACCCGCTGCGCGCCCAAGCCGGTGCAGCGGCCCGGCCCGCCCGTCATGATCGGCGGCTGGGGGATCCGGACGCTGCGCGTCGTGGCAGAGCACGCCGACATCTGGAACATCCCCGCCCATCCGCACAACACCGTCGCCTACGTCAAGGAGCGCGGCGCCGTCCTGGACGAGCACTGCGCCGCCATCGGGCGCGACCCGGCGGAGATCATCCGGTCGGCCCAGATGGTGGCCGACTACGACGACCCGGCCGCCACGCGGGGCACGGCCCTGGAGCTCATCGACGCCGGCGTCACCCACATCGCCCTCGGCCTGCGCACCCCCTACCCCGAGGGCGTCGCCCACTGGGCCACCGACCACGTCATCGCCCCCGTACTCGCCCAGACCGCTCACTCTTGAGCCCCGGGGCGACCGGGCCGTGAGGGCCTGTCATCGGCGGACGAGGGACGGCTGCACCTCTGCCTGGGACCGGTGACGACCGGCCTGCCCGGCCCTCGTGGCCGGGTGGCCCTTCGTAGACGCCGTCACGCGGTCCGGTGCGGCGGCCCGGACGGCGCGGAAAATGCCGATGATCTGTACGGCGCGGCTGGTTACAATGCGAGTCCAGCCGTCACCGGAGGTGCCGCCTTCGCGCTCTATCTCACCATCTTCCGATACGGTTTCCGCCGTCACGCCACCTACTGGGGCGCGGCGCTCGCCGGGGCCTTCACCAACACGGTGTTCGGTTTCCTGCGCGCGTACGTGCTCATCGCCCTGTGGCACGCCCGGCCCGGCCTGGCCGGGTACGACGTCACCGACGCGATCACCTTCTGCTTCCTCACCCAGGGGTTCATCGGCCCCATGGAACTGTTCGGCGGCGGTCTCGATCTCGCCCAGCGGGTGCGCACCGGCGACGTCGCCCTCGACCTGTCGCGCCCCGCGTCGCTCCAGATGTGGGCCCTCGCCGACGACCTCGGCCGGGCGGTGTTCCTGTTCGTCGCCCGCAGCGTCCCGCCCACGCTGGTCGGCGCGGTGGTCTTCGGCATCCACCTCCCCGGTGACGCGGCCACCTGGGCGGCGTTCTCCGCCTCGATGACGCTGGGCGTCGTCGTCAGCTTCGGCCTGCGCTACCTGGTCGCGATGTCGACGTTCTGGATCGTGGACGACCGTGGCGTCCAGTCGCTGTCGCTGGTCATGACGATGTTCTTCAGCGGCATGACCCTGCCGCTGGTACTGTTCCCCGGCTGGCTCGGCACGCTGGCCGACGCGCTGCCGTGGGCGGCGATGGTGCAGGTGCCGGCCGACGTCTTCCTCGGCAAGCGCGACGTCCTCGGCGCGCTCGCCTTCCAGGCCGCCTGGGTGGCGGCGCTCCTCGCGGCGGGCGCCGCGGTCACCCGTACCGCCCGCCGCAAAGTCGTCATCCAGGGCGGGTGAGGCGGCGTGCTCGAACCGGTCAGGACGTACGTGCTGCTCGCGGTCACCTGGATCCGCGCCGCGGCCCAATATCCGTTGTCGATGGTGATGCTCGTCATCGGCTCGTTCCTCGTCACCGGCCTGGAGCTCGCGGCGATCGCGCTGATCTTCACCCACACCGCCTCGCTCGGCGGCTTCACCCTGCCCGAGGTGATGTTCCTGTACGGCACCTCGGGCACGTCCTTCGCACTCGCCGACCTGCTGTTCGGCAACGTGGACAAGCTGAGCCAGCACGTCAAGGCGGGCACGTTCGACGCGATGCTGATCCGGCCGGCCAGCCCGTTCGTGCAGATGGCCGTGGACCGGTTCAGCTTCCAGCGCTTCGGACGCACCGCCCAGGCGGTCACCGTGCTCGCCATCGCGCTCCCCCAGTTGCACGTGCCCTGGCAGCGGGCGTGGATGGTCCCGCTCATGGTGCTGTGCGGCATCGTGCTGTTCGCCGCCATCTGGACCCTCGGCGGCGCGCTGCAGTTCCTGCTCACGGACGCGCCCGAGATCGCCAACGCCTTCACGTACGGCGGCGGCCAGCTCACGCAGTTCCCGCTCACCGTCTTCGGCACCGACCTGGTGCGCGCGGTCACCTTCATCGTGCCGCTGGCCTTCGTCAACTGGCAGCCCGGCCTCTACGTCCTGGACCGCGCCGACCCGCTCGGCCTGCCGTACTGGTTGCGCTTCATGGGGCCGGCCGCCGCTCTCACGCTGGCCTGCCTGGCCGGGCTCGCCTGGCGGGCCGGGCTGCGCCGCTACCGTTCCACCGGGAGTTGACCACAGTGATCACAGTCGACGGCGTCGGCCGTTCCTTCACCGTCCGGAGCGGACGGGGACTGCTGCGCGGCGGGACGCGCGTGGTGCACGCCGTCCGGGACCTGTCGTTCGAGGTGGCCGCCGGGGAGTTCGTCGGCTACCTCGGCCCGAACGGCGCCGGCAAGTCCACCACGATCAAGATGCTGACCGGCATCCTCGCCCCGACCAGCGGAAAGATCGAGGTCGCCGGCCTCGATCCGTCCCGCCGCCGCACGGCACTCGCCCGTCGCATCGGCGTGGTCTTCGGGCAGCGGACGACGTTGTGGTGGGATCTGCCGTTGCGAGACAGCTTCACCCTGATCCGGCACCTTTACAAAGTAGATCGCGAGGAGCACCGCAGGCGACTGGCCGAACTGTCGGAGGTGCTCGAACTGGGCTCGTTCCTCGACAAGCCGGTCCGCCAGCTCAGCCTCGGCCAGCGCATGCGGGGCGACATCGCAGCGGCGCTGCTGCACGATCCGGCCGTCCTGGTGCTGGACGAGCCGACCATCGGGCTCGACGTGGTGAGCAAGGCGGCGGTCCGCGGCTTCCTGCGCGACCTCAACGCCGAACGCGGGACGACCGTGCTGCTGACCACCCACGACCTCGGGGACATCGAGCGGCTCTGCCGCCGGGTCATGCTCATCGACCACGGGAGCCTCGCCTTCGACGGCACCGTGGACGATCTCATGGCCACCGCCCCGGACGAGACCTCCATCGAGGACGTCGTCACCCGCCTCTACACCCGCCGCCTCCCCCTGTGACCCGCCCGCCACCGGCGGCCGCGCTCGCCGCGCGTCCTGCGAGCCCGCCTGCACCCGTAGCCCCGGCAGGTCAGGGGGCGGTCATGACCGAGTTGCTCGTCCCCGGAAGCGCGCCACGACCGCCGGTCAGTAGTAACCTCCGGCAGCCTGCGGGGTCTCCTCCTCATAGCCGTCGTCCAGGTCGCGCCGGCGCCCCGCCCAGCGGGAAGGCATCAGCACCGGGATGAACAACGCGATGCCCAGCATCGCGAACACCCCCTTGCCCAGCAGGTCCTGCATGCCCTTGCCCGCCTGGACGACCATCGGGTGCATCGACGGAGCGGTGGGGGCGAGCCCGAGCGCGCGGTGCACGTCGAGGGTGTAGATCACCGTCCAGGCCAGCAGCACCATGGACGGGACGAACGTCGCCAGCGGCGAGACCCGGCTCGCCACGACCAGACCCAGCACGAGGCCGGCCACCAGCATCGCGCCGAGGCCGACCAGCGCCGGGGTGTCGCGCACCGGGTCGACCGCGCCCGCCGCCATGCTCCTGGCCGCGTCCTGGGACGCCCAGCCGGTGCCTGCAAGCAGGACCGCGGTCACGACGACGCCGAGCAGAAGTCCCAGGAAGTGCCGCACGGCCACCACCACGCCCTTCACAGAACCAATGAACGCGGGCAACAGTAGCGACAAATACCGCCAAACGGCAGACGTCAGACGCACACCGAGAGACCACCCACCAGCGCCGCACCCTCACCCGCCCACCAGGGGCTCACCCATCCGGACAGGCGAGCGTCATTCTGGAAGCGACCGGCGTATGCACAGGAACCTCAGCCCTCCACCGCCCCACCGAGGCGAAAGACGGGTCTGGCCGCTCCATCCGGACAAGCAGGCACAGCCCGTGCCGGCGAGACCAGCGGGCGCCCGGTCAGGGAAAGCCAGGTCAGGGGAAACCAGCCGGGTCAGCGGAAGCAGCCCGGGCGGGGCAGCCGGGGCCGCGGGGGCACCCCAGTCCTGGGGTGGGGTGGGGACAACCGGACTCACGGCATGGCACGATGTGGGGCGTCATGCGTGCCCGCCTTCCCCTGCGCCTGGCGCGGTCGGCCGTCTTCACGGTCGTCTGCGTGGGCCTCGCCGTGCTCGGCCACCGGGCCGCCGGCGGGACGGGGCCCGCCACGTGGGCGGTGGCGGGCGGATCGGCCGGCGTGACGCTCGCCGCGACGCTGATCGCCGGGCGGGAGCGCTCGCCACGGACGATCATCGGTTTCCTGATCGCCGCCCAGGTCGTCCTGCACGAACTGTTCGGCGCCTCGGGTGGCGCGGGTTCCCCTCTCAGCCTCCACGTCTCCCACGGCCAAGGGCTCGGCGCGGGTCTCGGCATGGTCATCGCCCACCTCACGGCCACGCTGATGACCGGCTGGTGGCTGGCCCAGGGCGAGTCGGCCCTGTGGTCGGTACTGCGCCGGATGGGCACCCGCGCCCTGGTCGGGCTGTCCCGGCTGCTGACACTGCTGGGCGGGGACCCCGCCGCCCTCCTCCCCCGACCGACCGGACGCGGTCCCCGCCGCCTCGCGCCGCCCCCGGCTCGCGAGGCTCTCCGCCACACGGTCACCAGGCGCGGTCCACCACTTCCCGCCACCCGCTGACCCTTCGCGGCCCGGACACCGCCCCGAAGACCCTCACCGGCGCCCCGTCCGCCCCCTCGACGGCCATATGACCTCGTCAGACCGCATCACCTCGCCAGACCACATGACCTCGCCAGACCACGGATGAACCAACCGGCCACCGGCATCGGCCCCCGATCCGGCCGGCCCACCGGTGGCTCGCCCAACGGTCACCCGGCGCGATCGGCATAGGTCCGGTCCCAGGCGGGTCCGTGACCGTGCGGCTGACTGGCCCTCCGTCACGTGGCCTCACGGATGGACGAGCCGTCTCTCGCGCGGCCAACGGTGGACGGGCCCTCCGTCACGTGGCCTCGCGGCGGTGGACGGAACCACCCTCACGTGGCCTTGCGGATGGACGGAACCTCCGTTTCATGGCCTCACGGATGGACGAGCCGTCTCTCGCGCGGCCAACGGTGGACGGGCCCTCCGTCACGTGGCCTCGCGGGCGGTGGACGGATCCTCCCTCGCGTGGCCTTGCGGGCGGTAGTTGGATCGTCCGTCCCGTGACCTCGCGAATGGGCGGTCCTCCGTCGCGTGGCCCTCAAGGGTGAGCGGCTCTTTGTGGAGCGCCCTGGCCGGCACTTCCATCGTGCCGCCCCGAAAGTGGTCCGTGTGGCGCGCCTGTCCACCGGGCGTTGTCGAGGGGCCGGCGTCTTCCTCGGCCACCGTGGCCGCGCGCGCCGTCCGGTGCCGCCGGCGGCCTGCACCCCTTGTCTTTCCTCGATGAAGTGGAGTCCTCACATGTCGTTCACCGCAGTCGCGCGTCGCGGCGTCGTCGTCGCAGCCGGCGCACTCGCCCTCGTCACGGGTCTCGCCCTGCCCGCCCTCGCCCATGTCACCATCAACCCCGGCACCGCCGAGAAGGGCGGATTCACCAAGGTCGCCTTCCGCGTTCCCAACGAGCGGGACAACGCCTCCACCACCAAGCTCGTGATCGACCTCCCGGTCGACCACCCGCTGCCGTTCGTGTCGGTCCGCCCGGTGCCCGGCTGGAAGGCCGAGGTCACCGAGACCAAGCTCCCCAAGGCCGTGCCGTCCAAGTACGGCGACATCACCGAGGCCGTCACCAGGATCACCTGGAGCGGCGGGAAGATCGGCCCGAAGCAGTTCCAGGAGTTCGAGGTGTCCATGGGCTTCCTTCCCGAGGACACCGACCAGTTGCTGTTCCCGGCGACCCAGACCTACTCCAACGGTGAGGTCGTGAAGTGGGCCGACGAGCCGAAAGCGGACGGATCGGAGGCCGAGCACCCCGTCCCGACGCTCAAGCTGGTCGCCGCGGGCACACAGGAGGATGACCACCACGGGGCGGCCTCCGCGAGCCCCGCGGCCTCCACCGCCCCGGCCGTGGCGGTGGAGGCGTCCGGTCCCGGCGCACACGACGAAGCCGACTCCGACGGGACCGCGCGACTGCTCGGCGGCATCGGCATCGCCGTCGGCCTGGCCGGCGTGGCCACCGGCGTCATCGGCCTGCGCCGCGGCCGCCGCCCCTCCGAACACTGACGACGCCTCCGGACGCTCACGACCGTGACCGTGACCGTGACCGTGACCGCGGCCAGGTCGGCCATGGAACCGCGGGCGGAGCCGTGGGCAGGCGCACCGCAGTTGGGAAGCGGGGCCCTGGATGGGCGCGCCAGGGGGATGAGCCTCTGGCGCGCCTGGTCAGCTGGTGATGTCGCGGCCGGTGAAGTGGGCCCAGGCGATCGAGAGGGCGATCAGGATGTAGGCGCCGTACACCAGCAGGCCCTGGGTCATTCCCTCGGTCGCTATCGGGTCGCGCAGAGCGCCGTCGAAGGAGCTCCACCAGTAGGTCAGAAGGTACGGCCGCGCCGGCTCGAGCTGCGGGATGGCGCTGAGCACGTGCGAGAACACCACGCCCACGATGGTCGCCGCCACCGCGCCGATCGGCACCTCGGTCAGCGTCGAGACGGCCAGGCCGACCGCTCCGAGCGCCGCCATGCCGGCGGCGGTGTACCCGGTGACGATGAGGACGCGCACCAGCCCCTCGCCGACGGAGATCGTCGACCCGGACAGCAACGTGATCGGGCCGACCGGGAAGAGCACCAGCCCGGTGACCAGCGCGCCCGCGGCGACGACCGAGGTGGCCACCAGCGCGTAGACGGTCACGTTGGCGAACTTGACGGCCAGCAGGCGGGTGCGCCCGGCGGGAGCGGTGAGCAGGTAGCGAAGGGTGCCACCTCCGGCCTCCCCCGCGATCGCGTCACCGGCGACCACCGAGACCGACAGCGGGAGCAGCATCACCAGCAGCAGCGACAAGGCCACGAAGGTCAGCATGAGCCCGTTCCCGGCGACCTGCGTGATCAGCGAGGGCATCTCCTCGTCGACATCCCCGCCGAACGCCCGCAGCACGACGCCGATGAGCGCCGGGACGCAGGCCAGGACGATGAGCATCGCGATGTTGCGGGGCTTGCGGAAGGTCAGCCCGAGCTCTGAGCCGAGCAACCGCAACATCGCCCGCCCTGGAGACGGCCGCCCACGCCCCTGAGGCGGACGACCGGCGGAGCCCTCGGTCACGCCGACCGCACCCGCGGCAGCCGGGACCTCATGGGCGGCGGACGACCCGCCCGCCCCGTCGGAGAAACCACCACCCACGGCGGACACCTCCCCGCCGACCGCGACCCCACCGGCAACGGAAGACCCGCCCACCCCGTCGGAGGAGCCACCGTGCGTGGCGGGCAGGTCGGCGGCGGGTGGGGGCTGGTGAGGAAGAGGTGAGGTGGCCCCGCCCCCGGGGGCATCGCCGGGCGGGGCGGAGGTGCCGGCGGCGGGTGCGGCCTGGCGGGGCAGGGTCGTGGCGTTGGTCCCGTGGAGGGTGTCGGCGTGTGGCGAAGACAGGGTGGCGGGGGTGCGGGGGGTGGCGTCAGGCGTCGACATCGAAACCTTCTCCTGTGAGGCTGACGAAGACCTCTTCGAGGCTCGGCCGTTCGACGGTGAAGCCGCGCACGGCGACGCCGTCGGTGACGAGCAGGGCGCAGACCCGTTCAGGGGCGTGCTCGCCGAGCAGCGCCGTGACCCGCTCGGCCTCCCCGGGCTCGGCCGTGGCGCGCACCTCGGCCAGGCCGAGACGGCGCAGGACGGCGGCGGCCTGGGCGACGTGCGGGGTGTCCACGCGCACACGCGGCGCGTGGCCGGCCCGTAGCCCGGCGATGGGCCCCTGGGTGACCAGCCGGCCGGAGCGCATGACGCCGACGTGGGTGCACATGTGCTCGACCTCGGTCAGCAGGTGGGAGGAGACGAAGACGGTGGTGCCGTCGGCGGCGACGTCCTTGATGAGCGAACGGACCTCGCGGGTGCCCTGAGGATCCAGGCCGTTGGTCGGCTCGTCCAGGACGAGCAGCTCGCGCGGCCCGAGGAGGGCGCCGGCGATGGCCAGGCGCTGGCGCATGCCCAGGGAGTAGGCGCGGTACCTCTTGCGGGCCGCCGCCCCGAGCCCGACCCGTTCGAGCGCGGCGCCGACGCGGGCGGACACCGTGCGCGGGTCGGCGGCCGGGTCGGCGGCGTCGTACCGGCGGAGGTTCGCCTCGCCGGACAGGTAGGGGTAGAAGGCGGGCCCCTCCACCAGGGCGCCGATCTTGGGGAGCGTGGCGGCGAGACCGGCCGGCATCGGCCGGCCGAGCACGTCGCAGCCGCCGCTCGTGGGCTGGACCAGGCCGAGCAGCATGCGGATCGTGGTGGTCTTGCCCGACCCGTTCGGGCCGAGGAAGCCGAACACCGAGCCGCGGGGCACGGCGAGGTGGAGGTCGTCGACGGCGACCTGGCCGCCGCGGAAGCGCTTGGTCAGCCCGCGGGCGACGATCGCGCAGTCGCCCGCGAAGGCCGTCTGGTGGGCCGCCCGAGGGGGCGCCGCCTCGTGCGCCCCCTCGCCCGTCGTCACCATGGTCACCTGCGTCCGGCCGCCTCGGTCAGCGCCTCGGGCGTGACCGCGCCGATCAGCAGCCGGCCGTCGTCGGTCAGCAGCGCCGAGACCAGCTTGCTCTCGATCACCCTGCCGCTCCCCCACGGCCCGGAGACCCGCTTGGCGGACTTCAGCAGCGAGTCGGCGAGTTTGCTCGGATCGGTGTCGCCGAACTTGCCGGCGCCGAGCCGCTTGGACGGGGTGGACGGGGCCAGGTTCTCAGGGGAGAACGGCAGCTCGGCGATGGTGCCCCAGCCGGTGCCGTGGGTGCGCGCCCCCGCCTTCGCCTGCTGACCGGCCTTGGCGCCGGCCACGACCTCGTCACCGGGACCCCCGTCCCCGGCGCCGAGCGTCTTGTCCTCGACCTTGGCCCCGGCGGGCGGCGTGAAGGCGAAGTTCTCCGGCGCGGGAGTGGTGAAGGCGACCTGGGTGAAGCCCACCTCGAACGCCGGCTCGGCGGTGCCCTTGGCGTAGACCTGGACGCGCAGCGGGATGTAGGTCTCGCCGTCGAGCGCGACGGTGACCTTGCCGACCAGGGACGTGGCGACCTTGGGCGTGAGCACGAGCTGGTAGGCGGCGCGCCCGGCGACATGCTGGCCGTTCTCGACGCCGACCGCCGTGTCCTGGCCGGCCGCCTTGAGCAGCTCGCCGGCCAGATCTTCCGGCGTGCGCGCGGTGGGCAGCACCGACGGGGTGGGGATGGCGTGTGCCCCGGCCGGGCCGTCGAGCTTGTAGCGGGTGGCGGTGTTGGTGCCGCTCTGCCACAGCCACGCCTCGCCGTGGCCGGTGGAGATCAGGTCGGTCTCGCTCATCTGGCCGGGCAGGGCGAGCCGCACGCGGTCGTCGCCGCCGTACCAGACCTTCAAGGTGTGGGAGCCGGACAGCAGGGCGAACGGGGAGCTGCTCACGCCCGTGGTCGCCGGCAGGGCCGGCAGGCCGAGGGAGGCGGTCTCCACGACGGTGCCCGACATGGCGGGGGGCTCGGCGCGGCTCGCGTTCTTGGCGACCTCGGCGAGCAACTGCTGGGCGGTGCGCTCGGGCAGCGCCGGGTCGCCCTGGACGGCGGCGATCACCGGCCCGGTGCCCACGGCTGCGCCCACCACCACGACGGCGGCGATGGGGACGCCCCACCTCACGGCGCGTGATCTTCTCGACTGGGACGGCATGTCACTCCTCAACGGTAGTCGGCGGCGGGGGGCCCGCCGCTCGCGATCCGATACCGGAAGACTGCCGCGCGGGTCCTGTGCCCAGGCTGAGACGGCCTGAGAGGCTTCTCAGGAGCCGCCCGGGGCGGCCCGCGCCGCAGCTCGCGGGCGCTACCGCCGGTTCCGGCCTCTCAGCGGGATCTCAGCCGGGACGGGCCAAGATAGGGGGACACATCGGCTGGGAGGGTGAGCAATGCGCGTGCTCGTCGTGGAGGACGAGAGGCGGATGGCCGCCGCGCTGCGGCGCGGGCTGCGCGCCGAGGGCTTCGCGGTCGATCTGGCCTACGACGGCGAGGAGGGCCTGCACCTGGCCCGTGAGGGCGACTACGACGTGGTCGTGCTCGACATCATGCTGCCCCGGCTGTCGGGTTACAACGTGTGCAAGCGGCTGCGCGCGGAGGAGAACTGGGTGCCGATCCTGATGCTGTCGGCCAAGGACGGCGAGTACGACATGGCCGACGGCCTCGATCTCGGAGCCGACGACTACCTGACCAAGCCGTTCTCGTACGTGGTGCTGGTGGCGCGGCTGCGCGCCCTGCTGCGGCGCGGCGCCCGCCGCCGGCCGCCGGTGCTGCGCTCGGGCGACCTCACCCTCGACCCGGCCCGGCGGTCGGTGTCGCGCGACGGCACGCCCATCGAACTGACGCCCCGCGAGTTCGGCCTGCTGGAGTACCTGCTGCGCCGCCCCGGCGAGGTGGTGTCCAAGGCCGAGATCCTCGAGCACGTCTGGGACACCTACGACACCGATCCGAACGTGGTCGAGGTCTACGTCGGCTACCTGCGCAGGAAGATCGACGTCCCGTTCGGGCGCAACGCCCTGCAGACGGTGCGCGGCGCGGGCTACCGTCTGGTCGGCGATGGCGGCTGACCCCCTGGCGTGGTGGCGGCGCAGGAGCCTGCGGTTCCGGCTGACCGCGGCGGCCTCGGCGGTGCTCGCGGTGGCCCTGACGGCGGCGGCGTCGCTGCTGGTGGGCGTGCTCGGCCGGGCGCTGATCGGCTCCACCGACGGCATCGCCTACCAGCGGGCCCGCGAGGTGGCCGCCCTCGCCGACGACGGCCGGCTGTCCGACCCGGTCGCCGTCGCGGACGGCACGATCATCCAGGTGCTCGACGCGCATGGGCGCATCACCCACGTGACCGCCGGCGCCGACCGGCTGGTGCCGCTGGTGAGCGCCCGCGACCGCGCCACCTCGCCCGGTGAGGGGCGGGGCCGGTTCGTGGACGGCGACCTGTACGGCATCCCCGGGCCGCTGCGCGTGGTGGTGGTGCACGCCGACGAGGGCCGCACGGTGATCGCCGCCCGCTCGTTCAAGGACGTCGCCGACAGCCTCACCACGACCGTGCACATGCTGGTCATCGGCACTCCGATGCTCCTGGTGCTGCTCGGCGCGGCCGGCTGGCTGATCATCGGCCGCACGCTGCGCCCGATCACCGCGCTGCGCCGGGGCGCCGCCGAGATCAGCGGCACCGCCCGCGCGCACCGCCTGCCGGTGCCCGTGGCGCGCGACGAGGTGCAGGAGCTGGCGATCACGCTGAACGGCATGCTGGCCCGGCTGGAGGGCGCGGAGGCCTCGCAGCGGGCCCTCATCTCCGACGCGGCCCACGAGCTGCGCAGTCCCCTGGCCAGCATCCGCCTGCAACTGGAGGTCGCGCTCGGCCACCCTCCCGACGAGCAGGAGTGGCGCGAGACGGCCGAGGGGGTGCTGGAGGACACCTTGCGCCTGAGCCGCCTGGCCGAAGGGCTGCTCACGCTGGCGCGGCTGGACGAGCACCGCCGCCCGGCCCGCAGGCAGCCGGTGGACCTTGCCGAGCTGGTCGGCGCGACGGCCGGGCGCTACGACCCGGCCATGGTGAAGATCACGAGGGTCGAGCCCGCGGTCGTCGAGGGCGACGCCCTGGACCTCGGACGGGTGCTGGTCAACCTGCTGGACAACGCCGTGCGCCACGCCTGTGCCCATGTCGCCGTCGAGCTGCGCGCCCGCGGCGGCGAGGCCGAGGTCACGGTGACCGACGACGGCCCGGGCATCCCCGAGGCCGACCGCGAGCGGGTGTTCAACCGGTTCACCCGGCTCGACAGCGCCCGCAGCAGCGACGACGGCGGGGCCGGCCTGGGCCTGGCGATCGTGCGCGAGACCGTGCGCGCGCACGGCGGGGCGGTGCGCCTGGAGGACGCCGGGCCGGGGGTGCGTGCGGTCGTCCGGCTGCCGCTGAGCCGGCCCGTTCCAGGGCGCGCAAAACCATGACATGGTTCCATCAAGCGATCGCCCCGGCACGGATGGTGAGCATAGCGTCGGTTCTATGACCTCCGAGCGGGACAGCGACCGCGAGCTGCTGATGCGCGCCGCCATCAAGCTGTTCGCGGCCTTCGGCTACGACGGGACGTCCTTGCAGCAGATCGCCGACACCGCCGGGTTCGACCTCGCCACCGTGGAAGAGATCGTGGGTCACAAGCGCGATCTCTACCTGGCGGTCGTGCGGCGGCTGTTCGAGCAGGAGCGGGCCGCGCGCGAGGCGGTCATGACGCAGTTCTCGACCGAGACGCCCGAGAAGACGGTGGAGTCGCTGCACCGGCTGCTGGACGACTATACGGAGTACACGCTCAGCAACCCGGAGCGGACGCAGTTGTGGGTGCACCGCTCCCTGCTGGACGCCGCCGACCTGGCCGAGCTTGAGGAACAGTTCATCCAGCCGATTTTGCAGATGGTGCTCGAGGGGGTCCAGCCGGCGCTGGAGAAGGGGTACATGGACCCGGAGGTCGACCTTGAGCTCGGGCTGTGGACGGTGATCTGGATGGTGCAGGGCATCACGACCCAGGCAACGGTGATGGGGCACATCCCCGGGCCGCCCGACGCCTGGCTGCTGGAGCGGTTCAAGCGGCATCTGCACCTGTTGATCGACCGCCTGTTCCGCCTGCCCGGAACCTCGTGATAACGTCCCACGCCGATCACGTGCGGCGACGCCGCACCATCTGGCGAGGGAGAACCGCGTGCTTCCCGAGAACGGCCGGACCTCCGAAGACCTGCTGGCGGAGATCTCCCTGCTGAGACGGCACGACCTGCAGGTGCGCGGCGGCAAGGTCACCGCCTACGTCTACGACACCGGGCGCCCGGAGGTGCACGACGCCGCGGCCCGCGCCTACTTCGAGATGCTCGAGGTCAACACCCTCGACCCCACCGCCTTCCCGAGCGCCGTCGCGATGGAGCGGCAGGTCGTGGGCGCGGTGGCCGGCCTGCTCGGCGGGGGGCCCGGCACGCCGGGCATCTTCACCAGCGGAGGCACCGAGTCGATCATGCTCGCGATGAAGGCCGCCCGGGACGCCCGTCCCGTCGCCGGACGTCCCCGCGTGGTCGTGCCGGTCACGGCGCACCCCGCCTTCCACAAGGCGGCGCACTACCTCGGCCTGGAAGTGGCGCCGGTGCCCGTGGACCCCGCCACCTTCCGCGCGGTCCCCGAGGCCGTGGCCGAGGCGATCACCCCGGACACGGTGCTGGTGGTGGCCTCGGCCCCGTCCTATCCGCAGGGGGTCGTCGACCCGGTCGCCGACATCGCGGCGATCGCGGCCGGACGCGGGGTGCTGTGCCACGTGGACGCCTGCGTGGGCGGCTGGTTGCTGCCCTGGCTGGCGGAGGCGGGGGCGAGCGTCCCGCCGTTCGACCTGTCGGTGCCGGGGGTGACGTCCATATCCTGCGACCTGCACAAGTTCGGCTACGCCCCGAAGGGCGCCTCGGTCGTGCTGTTCTCCGACCCCGCCCTGCGCCGCGCCGCCTACTTCGCCTCGGCCGCCTGGCCCGGCTACACGGTGATCAACGCGACCGTGCAGAGCTCGAAGTCGGCCGGGCCGCTCGGCGGCGCGTGGGCGACGCTGAACGCCCTGGGCCGCGAGGGCTACCTGGCCCTGGCCCGCGACACCCTGACCGCGACCCGGCGGCTGGCCGAGGGCATCGGCGCCATCCCGGGCCTGCGGGTCCTCGGTGAGCCGGAGGCCTCGCTGGTGGCCTTCGCGGGGGACGACGTGGACGTGTTCGTGCTGTCGGACGAGGCGCGCAAGCTCGGCTGGTTCCTGCAGCCGCAGCTTTCCTACGCCGGCATCCCGGCCAACCTGCACGTGACGGTGACCGGGGTGACCCTGGCGGGCGTGGAGGCGATGCTGGAGGTGATCGCCGCGTCCGCGGAGGCGGCGCGGGCGGCGGGCCCGCCGCGGGTCCCGGAGGGCCTGGCCGAGATCCTGGCCACCCTCGACCTGGACGCGATCGACGACGCCACCTTCACCGAGCTGGCCGCCTCGGTCGGCATCGACCTCGGCGGGGAGGGCCAGCCGGAGATGGCGGTGGTCAACGCGGTGCTGGACGCGCTGCCGGCCCCGGCTCGCGAGGCCATCCTGACCCGGTTCCTGTCGGTGATCTACAGCTGACCGCCCGGCCGGGGGCGCAGCGCGCCGACGGTGGCGAGCGCGGCGCGGGCCGAGGCGGCGTCGTGGACGCGGAAGACCCGCGCCCCCTGCCAGGCGGAGACGGCGAGCGTGGCGATCGTCCCGGCGTGGCGCTCGTCCACGGGGAGACCGCCGAGCGTCTCGCCCACGAAGTCCTTGTTGGAGACCGCGACCAGCACCGGCCAGCCGGTGTCCACCAGCTCTCCGAGCCGGCGGCCGACCTCCAGGGAGTGCCAGGTGTTCTTGCCGAAGTCGTGCGCGGGGTCGATCAGGATGGCGTCCTCGCGCACCCCGGCGCGCACGGCCCGCTCGGCCAGGGCGACGGTGTGGGAGACGACGTCGGCGACCACGTCGCGGTAGCCGATGCGGTGCGGGCGGGTCCTCGGGATCACCCCGCCGGCGTGGGCGCACACCAGCCCGATGCCGTGCTTGGCCGCGACCTCGGCCAGGCCGGGGTCCGGTCCGCCCCAGGTGTCGTTGAGCAGGTCGGCGCCGGCGCCGGCCACCACCTCGCCGACCTCGGCCCGCCAGGTGTCCACGCTGATCACCAGGTCGGGGTGCGCCTCGCGCACGGCCGCCACCAGGCCGGCGACCCTGCGGATCTCCTCGGCGGGGTCCACGGTGTCGCCCGGGCCGGCCTTCACCCCGCCGATGTCCACGATGTCGGCACCGGCGGCGACCGCCTCGCCGACGGCGGCCAGGGCGGCGTCGAAGCCGAACGTCCTGCCCCGGTCGTAGAAGGAGTCGGGGGTGCGGTTCACGACGGCCATGACGGCGTGTTCGCCCGGCCGGAACTCGCGGTCGCGCAGGCGCAGAGTATGCATCGCCGCAAGCGTACGCCAGCTCCCCGCCGGCCGCGTCCGCACCGGCGGAGGCCGGCGCGAGCCGTTCGGGAACGCTCCAAAACGGCTCAGACGGCTGATCCGCTCTCGGCCACGGTGAGGAAGTCCTGCGCCATCGCGGGGATGCGCCTGCGCGTGTGCACCAGGGCGATGATGCGGCGCAGCGGCGGGTCCAGGGAGCGGACGACCAGCCCGGCCCTGAGGGCCTGGTCGGCCATCGTGCGGTAGCCGAGCAGGGACGCCGAGGCGGTGCGGACCGTGACGGGCCAGCCGCCGCGCTCGTCGGTCTCGGCGACCACGACCGGCCGCACGCCGTGGGTGGCGAACAGCTGCTCGAACTCCCGGCGCCGGGCGCTGCCGGGCTGGGGCAGGACGATGCGCATGCCGTTCAGGCGGCTCATCGCGACCGACCCGGGAAGGTCGAGGCCGGGCGGGGAGATGAGCACGATCTCCTGGCGTTCCAGGGGGTGGCTCACCAGGTCGGCCGGCACGGGCAGGTCGGTCAGGCCCAGGTCGGCGCGCTGCTCCCTGACCGCGTTCACCACGCCGTCGCGCCCGTCGCACCGGACGATCTGCACCCGCACCCCCGGGTGCTCGGAGACGTAGGCGGGCAGGAGCCGCCCGGCCAGCGCCGGCTCCAGGCTCGGCGGCGAGGCGACGCGCAGCTCGCCGGCGCCCGAATGGGTGTGCGTGGCCAGCGCCTCGATCTCGTGCACCGCGTCCAACGCTTCCTTGGCGAGTTTGACGACGCGGCGTCCCTGCGCCGTCACGACCACTCCCCGGCCGGAACGCGCGAAAAGCGTCATGCCGAGTTCCCGTTCGAGGTCGCGAATCGCGCGGGAAAGCGCGGGCTGCGCGATGTAAAGCGATCGTGCCGCGTCGGTCATGGTGCGGTGCTCCGCAGTGGCGACCACATAACGCAGCTGCTGCAGATTCATGCATCGAAGCTAGGGCAGACCGGTCCGGCGATTCCGGACTATCGCAGAGATCACCTTGGATGATTTCAGAATGTAACCAGATACCGCGACATCCGTGACTACTGGGAATTGAGTACAGTTCTGCCCAAAATGATGCAGAATGTGGATCTTGTGACGGGGGAGAACGCTCGGTCTGGTGGGGCCGAGAAGGGGGCAGCCGGAAATGGCGAGTAACGGTCAGTATCCGAATCAATCGTCACCCGGCGGACGCCATCCGTATCCGCCTCCGCAAGAACCGGCATGGAACGGGCCGCCCGGCGGCTCCCCCGCCGCGCCGCCGCCCCCTCACCCGGACGCCCCGGACGGCGGGTGGCAGCCGCGTGACTCCCGGCAGCCGCCTCCCGGCTACCCGCCCCAGGGGTACCCGCCGCAGGCGCCGCCGGGCTCGCGTCCGGCGCCCGGCGGCCCTCCCGCGCCGGGCCAGGGGCAGCCGCCGGGGCCGCAACAGCCGTACCGTCAGCCGTATCCGCCGCCGGGACCGGGGGCGCCGCCTCCGCAGGGCCCGCCGCATCCCGCCGCGCCGCCCCCGGGGGGCGGCCCGCATCCCGGAGGGGGACCGTATCCGGGAGGGGGCCCCTATCCCGGGGGAGGGCCGTACCCGGGAGGAGGTCGGTACCCCGGAGGGGGCCCGCATCCCGGAGGAGGGCAGTACCCGCCGGGTGGCGGCCAGGCGCCGTACGCGCCGGGCGGGCAGCCGCAGCCGACCGGCCGGCCGCCGTTCCAGGGGACGCCTCCGTACCCGGGCGGCCAGGCGCCGTACCCGGGAGGGCAGGGACCCCACCCGGGAGGGCAGGGGCCGCTGCCGTCGCCCTCGCCCGGGTGGACGCCGCCCGGGCCGCCCCGGGGACCGCACGGGCCCTACGGGCCGAACTGGCGCCCACCCAAGCGCAAGTCCAGCGGCGCGGCGGTCGCCGGCGGCCTTCTCGGCGTGATCGCCGCGGTGTTCGTGCTGCTGGTCATCGGCTCGGCGGCGTTGAAGAGCGCCCGGCACGCCGAGCCGCCCTCGCCGGTGGCGATCCCGACGTTCGCGGTTCCCACGTTCTCCCCGTACACCCCCAAGCCGTTCCCGACCTCGACCTCCGCCCCGACCTCGAACCCCCGGCCGACCAGGTCGTCCAGCGACTCCTCGACGTCCTCCGACACCGGCACGACGACCTCCCGGCCGCGGCTGAACACGACCCTGACCGGCAACACCCTCTACCGGGCCGGCAGCCTGCCGCGGACCGCCTGCCGGGCCACGTCGACCAACGTCTTCAACGACGCTCAGCTGAAGTCGCTGATCCTGAAGACGGGGCAGTGCATGAGCCGGACGTGGTCGGCCGCGCTCGGGCGGGTCGGCATCGACTTCGCACCGCCGCACTACGCGATCACGGCGCGCGGCGGACGGGGCGCGTGCGGCGACTTCCCGCAGCGGGGCAGCATCGTCCCCTACTACTGCCCGCGCAACACGACGATCTACGCCTCGACGTCGGCGATGTCGCGCGGACGGGGCAACCAGCGCGGATACGGCTCGCTGTCGAGCTGGCACGGGGCGATCATCGGCATGATGGCCCACGAGTACGGCCACCACGTGCAGCAGTTGTCGGGGCTGGCGAACTCCTGGTGGAGCAAGACGCTGTCCTCGCGCACGCTGAGCGGCAGGCTGGCCCTGAGCCGCCGGTACGAGCTGCAGGCCAACTGCTTCAGCGGCATGTGGATGCGGTCGGTGGCCACCAGCTACCCGATCCCGCCGGTCCGCCGCAACAACCTGTTCTACTTCTTCTCCAACGTCGGCGACTGGCCGGGGTATCCGCGCGACCACGGCAGCCCGCCCAACAGCGGCCGGTGGTTCCGGCAGGGGTACGAGCGGACCAAGGCCTACCAGTGCAACACCTGGCTGGCCTCCTCCTCCTCGACCTCCTAGCCCGACGTCACGGTGGTCGGAGCATCAAAGGCGGCCCTCCCGGCGCGGAAGCGGACCGACCGCGCCGGGAGGCCGTGGGCCCGCCGTCACGGGCGACCGTGCCGAGGGCCCGCGGATGGCCGCCGAACGGCTGTGGCTTCAGCTGCTTGTTACCGTCCGATTCCCCAATATTGGCTTTGCGTCAGTGATGTCCAGGTATGGGGGTTAGAATCCTGGGCATCCGTGAACCCGCGGGGGGGCCAATGATGGGTTTCTCCTGGTTGACGGGAGAATCCAACCGTCATGAGGGAGCACGTGTGACCACGCCTCTTGGCCGTACCGCGGGAGAGGCGGACGGGGACGGCTCCGGCCAACCCGCGCCGGCGAACGGCTCCGCGCCACCCGTCTCCCGAGAGGGCCACGCGCCACCGGCTTCCTCCGAAGAGCACAGGCGATCCGCGTCCGCCGAGGGCCGCGCCCGGACGAGGTCCGGCCGTGAAGGCGACCCGCAGGATCCGCCCGCCGGGGACTCCGGAGATCGGGCCTCCGCCACGGACGCCCCGGCCCGGCAGCCCGCCACGAACGCCACAGGCCGGCCGTCCGCCACGGGCGCCCCGACCCGGCCGTCCGCCACGGGTGCGCCGGCCCGGCCGTCCGCGGTGGACGGCTCCGCGGGAAGCACAGGCGGCTCCGCGCGGGACTCCGAGGAGCGCAAGGCGGCCCTCCCCCGCTTCGCCAAGCCCCCGACGACCGGCTCGGTCATCGGCTGGACACTGCTGTCCACCGTCGTCCCGGGCGCGGCGCACCTGCGGGCCGGTCAGCGGCGCACCGGGTTCATCCTGCTCGGCGTCTTCGGCGCCCTCCTGGCGGCCGCCGTGATCTTCGCGGTGGTCATCGACGCCAATCTGGGCCTGGCCGTCAAGGACGGCGTCTGGGTGACCATCGTGGTCGCCGCCACGATCGGCGCGCTCGCCTGGTTCGCCCTGGTCATCACCTCCTACATCGCCCTCGGCCCCGACCGGCTCCCGCAGTCGGGGCAGGTGATCTCGGGCATCGTGGTCGGCATCCTGTGCGTGGGCGTGATGGGGCCCTTCGCCCTCACGGCCGGAGGCATGCTGACCGTGCGGCAGACCACCAACGACATCTTCCAGCCCGAACCGGGCACGAGCGTGGCCCCCGTCAAGCAGGAGGACCCGTGGAACGGCCGCCGCAGGGTCAACTTCCTGCTCATCGGCGGTGACGCCGCGGGCGACCGCACGGGCGTGCGCACCGACAGCATGACGGTGGCCAGCGTCGACGTCCGCACCGGCAACTCGGTCATGTTCAGCCTGCCGCGCAACCTGCAGTTCGTGCACTTCCCCAAGGGCGACCCGCTCGCCGCGCGGTTCCCGAACGGGTTCACCGGCGACTCTGGCCAGGGCCTGCTCAACGAGGTCTGGCAGTACGCCGAGGACCACCTCGGCAAGGGCAGGGGCCCGCGCGAGCTCAAGAGCGCCATCGGCTACACCCTCGGGATCAAGGTCGACTACTACGCGATCGTCGACATGTACGGGTTCGCCGCGCTCATCGACGCGATCGGCGGGCTGAAGATCCGCGTCGAGCAGGACATCAGGTGGGGCGGCCACTTCGGCACCGCGGGCACGATCAAGGCCGGGTACCAGCGGCTCGACGGCGAGCACGTGCTCTGGTACGGCCGCTCGCGGGTCGACAGCGACGACTTCTCGCGCATGTCCCGGCAGCGCTGCGTGATGGGCGCCCTGCTCAACCAGGCGACGCCCAGCGTGGTGCTCGCCAACTTCGGCAAGATCGCCACCGCGACGCGGCACCTGTTCCGCACCGACATCCCGCGCGACCTGCTGGAGCACCTCGTGCCGCTGGCGGTGAAGGTCAAGGACGCCAAGACCACCAGCCTGCAGTTCGTGCCGCCCACCATCTGGCCGGGCGCCGCCGACTGGATGAAGATCCGGCGGCTCACCGCGCAGGCGGTCAAGGAGTCAGAGCGCACCGGGTCCGGCACCGTGGCCGCGGGCGCGACCGCCGCCGCGGCCGCGTCGGGGACCACCGGCGCGAGCGCGACGCCCTCCGGCGGCGGTTCCTCGGCGACGCCGTCCACCTCGCGCTCGGCGACGGCCCCCACTCCGGTCAGGACGCCGACGCCCAACCGGCAGAGCAAGGCGGCCGCCAAGAGCCTCAAGGAAGCCTGCGGCTTCTGACCCCCGCCGCTTCCGACGCCCGCCGTCGGCCACGCCCGGCCGGCGCGGGCGTCCGCCGATGCGACGACGGCCGTCCGCCTTCCGAGCGGACGGCCGTCATGGCGGAGCAGGGGGCCCGGGCGCCTACAGGGCCCGTGCGGTGCGGGGCAGCAGGGCGAAGGCGCCCAGATAGAGCAGGCCGGCGACCACCAGCAGCCCCTCGTAGCCGATGACGAGCGAGAGGTACTCCAGGCACCCGCCGAGGATGGCGCCCAGCAGGTTGGCGCCGAAGGCGACCGTGGCGTCGGAGGTGTCGGCGAACCGCTTGGCGAACACGACGTTGGCCGCGAAGATGGGCAGGAAGGCGACCACCACCGCGCAGACCACCCTCAGCGGCACCGGCAGCCCGAGCAGCCAGGAGTTCGGCACCAGCGCGGCCAGCACCAGGCCGCCGAGCAGGATGGCGTACATCACCGGCAGCGGCGGCGTGCGGAAGCGCCGCGTCACCTCCACCGCGGCCAGCACCGCCACGAGCACCCCGGCGAAGACGATGGCGTTGACCACCCAGGTGGTGCCGAAAAGCAGCGCGAACCCGGTGACGTTCTTGGTCTCCAGCAGCAGGAACGACACCCCGAGCAGGAACAGGTCGGCGTAGGGGCGCATCCTGCGGAACGGCCCGGCGACCGCGCGCACCGCGACGATGCTGACCAGCAGGATCAGGCCGAGCGCGATCAGGTAGATGGACGGGATGTCGCGCCCGTGCAGGTAGAGGAAGGGACGGTCGTCCACGGCCGGGGGCGGGGTGTCGGCCTTGGCGCCGGCCCATTCGGAGGCGCAGCGCTGGGCGTCCGCCGTGACGCCCGCGGTGATGACCGCCTGCTGCCCCGAGCCGACCTCGTCGACGCACGGCTTGTGGCCGAAGGCGGCCTGGGCGGTGGAGGCGAGCCGGTCGACCAGCCACTGTTCGCGGTAGTAGTTGTACATGGAGAACGCGCCGCCCGGCTTGAGGTGGTCGTGCGCGGCGCGCATGGCCTGCTGGGTGAACAGGTAGCTCTCCAGGCGCAGCGAGCTCGCGCCGGACACCAGGGTGAGCGAGTCGGGCAGGGCGAACAGGATGAGGTCGTACTTCTTGTCGGTGCGTTCGAGGTAGGCGCGGCCGTCGGTGATGTGGGTGGTGACACGCGGGTCCTGGTAGGGCCGGTCGGGGTGGTAGACGCCGCCCAGCTCTCTCAGCTTGGGGTCGATCTCGACCGCGTCGACGTGCTTGGCGCCCTTGGACAGCGCGATGGCCACGTCGGTCCCGCTGCCCGCGCCGACGATGAGCACGTCGTCGAGGTTCGCCGCCGACGCCGCGCGCTCGTAGGGCAGGGCGTACTGGCGCTCCCACTGCAGCCGGGCGGCGGCGGGGATGGCCTGCTGGTGCGGGATGCCGTTGACCGCGATGTCCATGATCGGCACATCGCCGAGGAAGTGCTGCTGGTAGGTGACCTTGTAGTACGGCGACCACAGCGCGCCCGCGGTGAAGGTCTCCACCGCCAGGGCCGCGATGACGACCAGGGAGGGGAAGGTGACCAACCCCAGGTAGCGGCCGATGGAGCGCGGCCGCAGCAGGACGCCGTAGGCGCAGGCGGCGATGATGCCCCAGGCGACCGGCGGCGCGCTCGCCAGCGACAACAGCGAGAACATGGCGATGCCGGTGAGGCTGCCGATCAGGTCGTAGCGGTAGGCCTCCAGCCGGGGCAGCTCGGGGAAGCACCGGCCGACCAGCTCGGCCGGCCCCATGAGCACCAGCGCCGCGGCGGCGAACACCACCGGCAGGATGGCCCAGGCGGGAGGGCCGCTGGTGGACAGGCTGGTGAAGTACAACACGCCTTCGGTCTGGCGGTCCACGGTGACCGGGAAGTAGAAGACGATCAGCACCAGCGCGGCCAGGACGACCGGCGAGTAGTAAGGCTGCCTCGTGGAGCGGCCGACGCGCAGGAAGCCCAGCCCGATGCCGAGGAACGAGCCGAGCAGCACGAAGTTGGTGAAGTAGCTGAGGTGGACGATGTTGGACCCCGTCCAGCGAATCAGCGCCAGTTCGAGGAACAGCATGAAGGCGCTGGCCACGATCAGTCGGGCACGGACGGGGATCCAGTGCTCTCCCGTCGCTCCGGAACCGGGACGGGATGGGGTATCTACCTCGGCGATCACGGGTCTCAAGGTAGTCAACCCCCGCCCTCCGCGAAAGCCTTACGCGCCACCGGACCGCCACCGGCCGCCGGCCCGTGCACCCGCACGGCGGCGGCGCAGCTCGCCGGCCCCGGCACGGCCCTCGGCCCGCACACCCGCCGAACGTTTCCCGTCCGCCCGCATCCGCGCGCCGCCGCGCGCTCGAAGCCCCGGCTCTCACGACTCCCGGATGGACGCGGTCGCGGCCGGGCGGGTCCGGCGGCGAGCCGGCCGGCGGGCGGGCCGACGCGACGGCGACCGGACGGCGGCGAGGCAGGGGCGAGGCGGCGGGGAGGCGGCGGGGAGGCGGCGGGGAGGCGGCGACCCGGGTGGCGGGCAGGCACGGCGCGGTGGGCGTGCCGAGAGGTGCCGCCGGGCGGTGGGCGGTGGCAAGGGGCGGGTGACGGAAATTGGTTCGGCGAATCACGGAGAATGCGGGGAGACACGGTATTTCTGCTGGTGGACGGGGGTGTCGTGGATACAGGAATGTGGTGGTGTCACGACTTGGCGATCTCAAGGTGGTGTCCTCATGCGGGTCCTGATCCAGCTCCGTCCCTCGCCCGACGTGGTCGCCGCCGTCGCGGCGCCCGACCTCACCGCCACCACCGCGGACGTCACCGACGGCCTCCCCGGGGTCGCGCTGGACCACTCCTTCACCCCCGTCGCCCTCCCCCGTGCCCGCCCCGCCTCCGCCGGCGGCGACCCGCTGTCGCTCCACCAGCCGCTGGTGTTCTCCCTGGCGCCGGAGGAGGCGTCGGTCCTGGTCCGGGGCGAGATCGCCGACGACGAGAGCTCGGCGCGCATGGCGCTGCTGCCCGGCCGCGGCCGCGACGTCGTGGGCGTCTACGCCGACCCGCTCATCGAGACCAGCCTCACCTGCGGCGGCAGCCCGCCCGTCGGCACCTGGCAGGACGTGGCCCGCCTGCTGCGGGTGCCCGAGCTGCACGCCGAGGGCTACGACGGCGCCGGCGTCGCGCTCGCCGTCTGCGACACCGGCGTCAACGCCGCCCACGTGCGCGACCACCTCGGCAAGGACGTCACGGTCGACCGCGGGCGCAGCTGGAACCCTTCCGGCGTCACCGGCGAGCCGGGCGGGTTCGCGGTGGACCACGGCACGATGTGCGCCTTCGACACGCTGATCGCCGCGCCGCGCGCCACGCTGGTCGACGTGCCGATCCTGCTGTCGCGGCGGCAGGGCGGCACGGTCATGGACGGCCTGCTGTCGGACGCGGTGGCGGCCTTCGCCCACCTGCGCGCGGTCCTGGACGCCCAGCCCGCCGACTCCCGCGCGCTGGTCGTCAGCAACAGCTGGGGCTCGTTCTCCCCGCTGTGGGACCTGCCGCCCGGGCAGCCGGGCAACTACTCCGACAACGCGGCCCACCCGTTCAACATCATCGTCGGCAGCCTGGAGCAGGCCGGGGCGGACATCCTGTTCGCGGCGGGCAACTGCGGCACCGAATGCAAGGACCGGCGGTGCGCCTATCCGGGCCGTCCCATCGTGGGCGCCAACTCCCATCCCCAGGTGCTGTCGGTCGGCGGGGTCGACACCAACGGCGAACGGGTGGGGTACTCCTCCCAGGGCCCGGGGCGGCTCAGCGACCGCAAGCCCGACGTCTGCGCGTACACGCACTTCGCCGGGTCCAAGGCGTTCGGCGACGACGTGCCCGACTCGGGCACCTCGGCAGCCTGCCCGGTCGCCGCGGGCCTGGTGGCCGCGATCCGCACGCGCTGGCCGGCCTCGCGCATCTCCCCGAGCCAGTTGCGCACCCTGCTGCACCGCACCGCCGAGGACCGCAGCACCGTGGGCTTCGACTACGACTACGGGTACGGCGTCGCCGACGCCGCGGCGCTGGTCGCGGCGCTGCGCCGCCGAGCGGAGCGTCACCGGCTGTGACGGGGCGGGGGCGGCGTGTACGGGCGGGGCGGGGACGCGTAGCGTGGGCCGCATGGTCCTGGTCACCGTGGAGCTGCCGCCGGCGGAGGCGACCCTCGAGGGAGCCATGCGCAGGCTCGGCCTGAGCGAGGAGGAGGTGGACACCGCCTACGGGCTGGTGCCGCTCGACCCGGGCCAGGGGCTGTACGCCGTGCGCGTCACCGAGCAGGCCGGCCATCGCGTCACCCCGCCCGGCGAGGGCCCCTTCGCCGACCCCCCGATCGAGCCCTACGGCCCACCACAGTGATCCCCCCTGCCCGCGTGCCGCCGGGGGCGTGAAGGCCCGCCGGCTTCAGCGCGCGAGGGGCAGGACCAGTGTGAACGCGGCGCCGTGACCGGGGGTGGTGCGCAGGGTGACCCGGCCGCCGTGCGCCGCCGCCATCGACTGCGCGATGGCGAGGCCGAGGCCCGCCCCACCGCCGCCCGATCTGCTCCGCGAAGCGTCCGCGCGGTAGAACCGGTCGAACGCCCGGGCGGCCTGTTCTGGGGTCAGGCCGGGCCCGTCGTCCTCGACCACCAGGACGGCCTCGGAGTCCACCGTCCCCACGCCGACGCGCACGCGGGTGCCTGCGGGCGTGTGCGCCACGACGTTGCCCACCAGATTGCTCACCACCTGGCGCAGGCGCGCCTCGTCGCCGAGCACCGGCGCCGAAGCGGGCGGGCCGCCGCCGGGGCCGGTCAGCTCGACCGGCCGGTCGCGGGCGAGCGCCCTCAGATCCAGGCGCGCGTCGGCGGCAAGGGTCCGCAGGTCCATCGGCGCCAGGTCGAGGGGGAGCGCATCCCCGCCATCGTCCAGCCGCGCGAGCAACAGCAGGTCGTCGACGAGGCGGGCCAGGCGGCCCGACTCGCTCTCGATGCGGGCCATCGCGAGCCCGACATCGCTCAGACCGCCCATGCGATACAGCTCGGAGAACCCTTTGATGCCGAACAGCGGGGTGCGCAACTCGTGGCCGACGTCGGCGACGAACCTCCGCAGCCGCGCCTCGGAGTCGGCCCGCGCGGCGAACGCCCGCTCGATCTGGGCGAGCATGCCGTTGAGCGAGGCTGAAAGGCGGCCGATCTCGGTGGCGGGCCCGGCCACGCGGGGAACCCGCCGGGCCAGGTCTCCCGAGGCGATGGCCGCCGCGGTGTCCTCGATGCGGCGCAGCGGGCGCAACCCCGCCGTGATCGCGAACCAGCCGCACAGCGTGAGCAGAACAAGCAGGACCGACCCGGCCCCCAGGAACGCAGCCCGCAGTCGCCCGACCGTGGTGGAGACGGCTTCGAGCGACGCCGCCACGACGACGCTGCCCCCGTCCCCCGGCGGCGCGGCGCCCCCGGGCGGCCGCACCGGCCGAGGCACGGCGACCACGCGCCATCGTCTCGTGCCTCCCAGGCCGCCCACCTCGAACGGACGCCGCCCGTGCCGGGCGACCGCCGCGGTGTCCAGAACCGGCAGAGCGGGCCCGCCGGCGACCGAGCCGCCCGGAACGCGGGTCTGGCTGCGGACCGTGCCGTCGGCGGCGAGGTCGGCGAGGTGGATCTCGGTGATCAGATCGAAGTTCGCGGCGAGCGCCCGCCCGCCCAGGGGACCGGACCCGTCCTGGTCACGGCCGGCGCCCGGGAGTCCCGCGGGCATCAGCGCGGCCAGGCCGCCGAGCGCGCGCAACTGCCGGTCGACGCGGTCCACGAGGTTCGCGCGCAGGAGGCCGATCACGATGGACCCGCCGAGCACGAGCCCCACCGCCAGCAGAACGCTGGTGATGAACAGCAGCCGTGCGCGCAACGACACCCGCCCGAGCCGGCCCGGCGCGCTCACAGGACCCCCGCCGCCGCGCGCCGGACGCGTGGGACGCGTGCCCGGCTCACCGGGGCTCACGGAGCACGTAGCCCACCCCGTGGATGGTGTGGATCAGCTTGGGCCCGGCGGAGTCGAGCTTGCGGCGCAGATAGCTGACGTAGGTGTCGACGATGCTCGCGTCTCCGGCGAAGTCGTATTGCCACACGTGGTCGAGGATGCGTGCCTTGGACACGACCCTCCCCGCGTTGACCGCCAGGTAGCACAGCAGCCGGAACTCGGTGGGCGACAGCCGCACGGGCCGCCCCGCCCGCGTGACATGATGCCCCTCCGGGTCGACTTCCAGGTCCCCGATGACCAGGGTGCCTGCGCCGGGCGAGCCGGTGCGTCTCAGGATCGCCCCGATACGCGCGATCAGCTCCTCCAGGTCGAACGGCTTGGTGACGTAGTCGTCCCCGCCGAGCGTCAGGCCGGTCACCTTGTCGGCCGGCGAGTCCCGGGCGGTGAGGAACAGGACGGGAACCGGCGGCCTGACCAGGTCGCGCAGCCGCCGCACGACCTCGAACCCATCCAGATCGGGCAACATCACATCGAGGAGCACCAGGTCGGGCGGCTGGTCACGCGCCGCGGCGAGGGCCTCGGCTCCGGTGGCGGCCGAGGTGACGGTGAAACCCGCGAAGCGCAGGGTCGCCGACAGCAACTCACGCACCGTCGGCTCGTCGTCCACGACCAGCAGCCGCTCTCCCCGCCGCCGGCGGACGCCCGGCCCCTGCCCATCCCGCTCCATCTCCGCCTCCTGTCTCGCGGACCGGCCACCGCACGGCCACCGCACGGCCACCGCACGGTCGCCCCTCGCCGTCCGCCCGTGGCGACGGGCGTCAGGCGTCGCGCCTCCGGAAGACGGCGGCGGCCACGAGCAGGGCGACGGCGACGTATCCGCAGAACACCGCGTACCCCGTCCAGGGTGACAGCAGGTCGAACCGGTCATGCACGCTCACCAGCCGCCCTCCCGCCGGTGTCGGCCAGTACTTGGTCACGAAGGACGCCAGCCATGCGGGGAAGACGGGGGCCATCGACGGCACCAGGGCGGCGATGACGACCAGGACGGCGAGCCCGCCGGAGGTGACCCGTACGAGGAACCCGATCGCCAGCCCGAACAGGCTCATCGTCGCCATGAGAAGGCCCGCGCCCACCATCGCCCGCGCTACGCCCGGCTGCCCGAGGTCGTAGACGGGCACCGCCCGCGCGGCCAGCACGGCCCTGCCGGTGAAGTAGACGGCCCACGCCGCCACCTCGCCGGCCACGAAGGCCATGGCCGCGCAGACCACCGCCTTGGCCGCCAGCAGGCGGCCCCGCCGCGGCGCCGCGACCAGAACGGCGGGCAGCGTCCTTGTGACGTACTCCACCGTGACGGTGCGCATGCCCAGGTATCCGACCAGCAACTGCATGAAGAAGAGCGCGCGGAAGGTCATGCCGAAAGGATCGAAGTCCCCACGCTCGGCCACCGTGGCCGTCGTGTACTCGCGGGCCCCCGCGCTCGCGAACAGGACGCCGAACAGCGCGCCGAACGCCACGACGGCGATCATGACGTACCAGGTGGACCGCATGGTGCGCGCCTTGGCCCACTCCGAGCGGAGCACGTCGCCGAACCTCTGCCGCTCGTGCACCGCACCGCCTGCGCGGGCCCTGCCCTGCCCCGGCCGTTCCCGCCGTTCGCTCACAACGCCCCTCCGTTCACCATGCGTCCCTGTGCCGTCCCTGCGCCGTCCGCTCACCGCGCCGCCCCGTCCGCCACGCCGTACTCCACGCTGTCGCGCGTCAGCTCCATGAACGCCTCCTCCAACGAGGTCCGCAGCGGCGTGAGCTCGTACAGGACCACACTCGCGGCCGCCGCGACCCGTCCGATCTCCTCGGCCGCCATACCGCTCACGACCAGGCCGTCTGAGGCTTCCCGCCGCACCTCCGCCCCGGACGCGCTCAACGTGCGGGCGAACTCCTCCGCGCCAGTAGTGCGGACGCGGACCTCGCCGGACTTCACGAACGCGTCGGCGGCGATGTCGGCGATCAGCCGGCCGCGCCCGACGACGACCAGGTGGTCGGCGGTGAGCGCCATCTCGGCCATCAGATGGCTGGAGACCAGGACCGTGCGCCCTTCGGCGGCCAGGTCGCGCATCAGCGTGCGGATCCACACGATGCCTTCGGGGTCGAGCCCGTTCACCGGCTCGTCGAAGACGAGCACCGCTGGGTCACCCAGCAGGGCGGCGGCGATCCCCAGCCGCTGGCTCATACCGAGAGAGAAGCCACCGGCCGCGCGTCGCGCCACCGGCGCCAGCCCGGTCAGCTGGAGCACCTCCTCGACACGTGTGCGGGATATCCGGTTGCTGAGTGCGAGGCACGTCAGATGGTCCCGGGCGGTCCTGCGTGAGTGCACGGCTCCGGCGTCGAGCAGAGCGCCGACCGCGCGCATCGGCGCCGGCAGGTCGGCGTAGCGGGCGCCCAGCACCCGAGTGTGGCCGCCGCTCGGCGCGTCGAGTCCCAAGATCATGCGCATCGTGGTCGTCTTGCCCGCCCCGTTCGGGCCGAGGAAGCCGGTCACCGCGCCCGGCCTGACGTCGAACGTCAGGTCGTCCACCGCCGTCACCCGGCCGAAGCGCTTGCTGAGTCCCCTTACCTCGATCATCGATCTCCCTTCGCGTGGCGGAACTCCTGGCGGGAAAGCCTGGGCCACCCGCCTGAGCGGCGCCGGGGAGGTCCTGGGAGATCTCTGTGAGTCGACGGGCCCGAACGGGCCGACCGCCCGTCCGCCATGTGCCGTTTCCCGCGCCGTCCATGACATGGTTCCCAGATCATTCCAAGAACCGGCGACGTGCCGGCCTTGCTGAGTGACGCGGACGGCGCCCCGGACGTGGGGCATCCGCGCAGACTCTAAGATCTTGCGCGACCGGTCCACCGACCCCTGGAGTGCTCGCCCCCATGCGTGAACGTGTCCGCCATGTCATCGAGTCGGCGTGGTTCCAGCGCGCGATCATCGTCGTGATCGTGGTCAACGCGGCGACCCTGGGGGTGGAGACCTCGCCGGAGGCGACGGCGGCGTACGGCTCGGTGCTGCACGTGGTGGACCACGCCGCGCTGTACGTGTTCGTCGCCGAGCTGCTGGCGAAGATGTACGTCTACCGGGCGCGGTTCGTGCTGGACCCGTGGAACCTGTTCGACACGGTGATCGTGGCCGTGTCGTTCCTGCCGACGGCGGGCGGGCTGTCGGTGCTGCGCGCGCTGCGCATCCTGCGCGCGCTGCGGCTGATCTCGGTGGTGCCGAGCCTGCGCCGCGTGGTGGCGGCACTGCTCACGGCGATCCCGGGGATGACCTCGATCGCCATGCTGCTCGGGCTGGTGCTTTATGTGGCCTCGGTGATGGGCACCAAGCTGTACGGCGCGACGGCGCCCGAGTACTTCGGCGACCTGCCGACGTCGCTGTTCACGCTGTTCCAGGTGATGACGGGGGACGGCTGGTCGGACATCAACCGGCGCGTCATGGAGCAGCACCCGTCGGCATGGGCGTTCTTCGTGGTGTTCGTGCTGATCTGCACCTTCGTCGTGCTGAACCTGTTCATCGCCGTGGTGGTGAGCGCGATGGAGGAGGAGCACCAGCGCGAGCGCGACGAGAGCCCCGCCCAGGCCCCGGACGAGGCGGTCCAGGGCATCGCCGGCCCCGTGGCCCGATCCCAGGACACGGAGGATGACGCCGTCGCGGGGGTGGCCGCCGAGCTGGCCGCGCTGCGCGCCGAGATCGCGGCGCTCCGCGCGGCCCTCCCCTCTCGCGAGGACGCCCCCACCCTGCGCTGACAGCGCACTCCTGACGCCGAGCGCCACGCCGGCCACTCCTGACGCCGAGCGCCACACCGGCCGGACCTGCGGTGAGCGCCACGTGGGCGCGTCGGCCCCGCGCCGAGCGGTGTCGCCGGCCGTGCCCTGCCGCGCGGCTCAGCGGGAGTAGTGCTCGACGACGAGTTGCTCGTCGACCGGGACGCGCACCTGCGCGCGTTCCGGCGTGGCGAGCAGCGTGAAGCGCAGTTGCCTCAGGTCGGTCTCCAGGTACGGCGCGGTGATCTCGTCGGCGTACACGCCCTCGGCGGCGGCCACGAACGGCTGCATGCCGCGCGACCTCTCGCGCACGGCGACGGTCTGGCCGGGCCGCACCAGATAGCTGGGAATGTCGACCTTGCGGCCGTCGACGGCGATGTGGCCGTGGGTGACGTACTGGCGGGCCGCGTAGATGGACGGGGCGAGGCCGGCCCGCAACACCAGGGAGGCCAGGCGGGACTCCAGCAGCGTCACCAGCTCGGCGCCCGAACGCCCGGGCCGGCGCAGCGCGAGGGCCCAGTACCTGCGCATCTGCCGCTCGGACACGTCGTAGTACCAGCGGAGCTTCTGCTTCTCCATCTGGCGCAGCCCGTAGTCACCGGCGGTGCGGCGGCTGGTCTTGCGGCCGTGCTCGCCGGGCGGGTAGGGCCGCTGTTCGAAATAGCGCACCGCCTTGCGGGTCAGGGGGACGCCCGTGCGGCGGGACAGGCGGACCTTGGGTCCGGTGTAGCGCATGTCGACCTCGCTGTGGTTAGGTAAGCCTTAGTTAGGTAAGCCTAACCATAGCCGAAGAGGCGGCGCCATCGCCGCCTCCCGCCCCGGCGCGTGACGCACCGCCAAGCGTCGTGCGCCGCCCCTGCGAACCGAGGAGCCGACGCCCATGCATGTGAAGGTGCCCCCGATTCCCGAGCGCGTCCGCGGTCTCGCCGGCGCCGCCGCGCCCACCCATGTGTCGCTGGACGGCTCGGCCGGGCCCGCCCGGGGATGCGTCGACGGCACGGGCCGGCCGCTGCTGCTGGTCAAGCCCGGCGAGGCCCTGCACGGCCTGCGCGCAGGGGACGACGCCGTGGTGACCGTGGACCTGTCCGCGACCCGGACCCTGGCCGGGGTCGAGTATCCGCGCGGCCTGCTGAAGGTGCAGGGATGGGCGCAGGCGGTGCCGCCCGAGGGCCTGCGGGAGGCCGCCGTGAGGGTGTCCGCCCGATGCCCGGACGAGGCGCTGTTCGCCGCCGTGGAAGGCGATCCGGCCGGCCCGCGCCTGTTCCGCGTCGACGTCGGCTACGTGATCTACCTGACCGGCCGGGAGTCGGGGATGCTGGACGCCGAGGAGTACCTGGCCGCAGGCCCCGGCCCGGTGCACGACGCGGCCGAGCGCATGCTCCGCCACGTGAACGAGGCGCACCGCGAGCAGCTCACGCGGGCCGTCCGGACGCTGACGGGCGAGCCGGTGCGCGAGCCGTGGCTGTGGGAGCTCGACCGCTACGGCGCGACGGTGCGCTCGGACTCCGTGGACACGACGTTCATCCGGATCCCCTGGCCGGCGCCGGTCGAAGGGGCGCATGAGCTGGAGCGGGCACTGAGCCTGCTGCTGTGCCCGCGCTGACCCCCTCGATGGCGGCGTCCACCGCCTCGGGCGCCAGTATGTGGTCGATGACCATGAGGGCGCAGCCGGTGATGCCCGCGCTCTGGCCGAGGCGGCTGCGCTCGATGCGCAGGCTGCGGGTGGACAGCGCCGTCGAGCGCCGGTAGACGACCTCGCGCACCCCCGACACCAGCGGCTGGAAGCGCTCGGCGACGTCGCCGCCGAGCACCACCACGGCCGGGTTGAGCAGGTTGACCGCGCTCGCGATGACCTCGCCGAGCAGCCGTCCCGCCCTGCGCACCACGGTCATCGTCTCGGCGTCCCCCGCGCGCACCAGCGCGACGACGTCCGACAGCGAGTCGACGTCGCGCCCGCTCGCCCGCAGGTCGCGCAGAATGGCCGTGCCGCTGGCCACCGAGTCGACGCAGTCGACGTTGCCGCACCGGCACAGCACTCCCCCGCCGTCGCGGACGGGGATGTGGCCGATCTCCCCCGCCGCGCCGAGCGCGCCGCGCAGGATCTCGCCGCCGGCGACCACCCCCGCGCCGATGCGGGTGGACACCTTGACGAACAGCAGGTCGGAGACCTCCGGCGCGTACGCCTCGCGGTACTCGCCCATCGCGATGACGTTGACGTCGTTGTCCACGAAGACCGGCACGGGGTAGCGGGCGGAGATGACCGGCGGGATCACCACGCCGGTCCAGCTCGCCATGACGCGGGCGCTCTCGGTGCGGCCGGCCGCGAACTCGACGGTGGCCGGGACGCCGAGGCCGACGCCCTTGACCGACGACATCGGGCGGCCTTCCAGCAGGTCGGCCCACACGTCCATCAGCAGGGGCAGCACCACGTCGGGGCCGCGCTCGACGTCGATCTCCAGATCGGTGCGGGCCAGCTCGCGGCCGGCCAGGTCGCACAGGGCGATCTGGGTGCGGCTGGCGCCGAGGGAGGCGACCAGGACGACGCCCCCGGTGGCGTTGAAGGCGAGCCGGGCCGGCGGGCGGCCTCCGGTGGACGGTCCGTCGGTGTGCTCCACCACCAGGCCGTGGTCGAGCAGCCCCGCGACCCGCAGTGCCACGGCGGGACGGGAGAGCCCGGTGATCCGCCCGATGTCGGCCCGGGTCACGGCCTCGCCGCTGCGGATGAGGTGGAGCACCTCACCGCCGCTGGCGAGCGTGGAAGCTGATCGTCGACCCACCGGGCAAGTCAATCACACCTCTTTTGTAATCCAAAATTCCTAAGTTCCTCATCTCAAATGGCAGAACTGTGGTTGTAGGAGACCAAAGATCGGGCTAGTGTCCGTTCTGTCCCGCCTTGGTCGATCTATGGAGCCGCTCCCGTGTCTGCTGATCCAGCACCCACGTCACCTGCCGTGCACCGCACCGTCCAAGAGGTCACCGAGCGGCTCGTCGAGCGCAGCGCCCGTACCCGAGCGGCCTATCTGCGCCGCGTCGCGGCCGCGGCCGAGGAGGCCTACGAGCGAGGCCCCGCCCGCGCCGGGCTCGGCTGCGCCAACCTCGCCCACGGCTTCGCCGCCTGCTCTCCCGGCGACAAGCTGGTCCTGCGCGGCGCCGAACGCCCCGGCGTCGCGATCGTCACCTCCTACAACGACATGCTCTCGGCGCACCAGCCGTTCGAGACCTACCCGCCGGTGCTCAAGGACGCCGTGCGGGAGGCGGGCGGGGTCGCCCAGGTCGCCGGCGGGGTCCCCGCGATGTGCGACGGCGTCACCCAGGGCCGCGCCGGCATGGAGCTGTCGCTCTACAGCCGCGAGGTCATCGCCATGTCCACGGCGATCGCGCTGTCGCACGACATGTTCGACTCCTCGCTGCTGCTCGGCGTCTGCGACAAGATCGTCCCGGGCCTGCTGATCGGCGCCCTGCACTTCGGGCACCTGCCCGCCATCTTCGTCCCCGCCGGGCCCATGCCGTCCGGCCTGCCGAACAAGGTCAAGGCGCGCGCCCGGCAGTCGTTCGCCGAAGGCAAGATCGGGCGCGGCGAGATGCTCGACGCCGAGGCCAAGTCCTACCACTCCCCCGGCACCTGCACCTTCTACGGCACCGCCAACTCCAACCAGGTGCTCATGGAGGTCATGGGCCTGCACCTGCCCGGCGCGACCTTCGTCAACCCCGGCACCGAACTGCGCGACGGCCTCACCCGCGCCGCGGCTCGGCGCGCCGTCGAGATCACCGCGCACGGCGAGGAGTACACCCCGGTCGCGCACGTGGTCGACGAGAAGGCGCTGGTCAACGCCGCCGTCGCGCTGCTGGCCACCGGCGGCTCCACCAACCACACCATGCACCTGGTCGCCATCGCCGCCGCGGCCGGCGTCGAACTGCTCTGGGACGACCTCGCCGCCCTGTCCCGCGTGGTCCCCCTGCTGACCCGCATGTACCCCAACGGGCAGGCCGATGTGAACCACTTCCACGCGGCGGGCGGCATGCAGGCCCTCATCGGCGACCTGCTGGACAACGGGCTGCTCCACCAGGACGTGCTCACCGTCGCCGGCCGCGGCCTCGGCCTGTACCGCAGCGGCGCGGAGCTCAAGGAGGGCCAGGTCGTCTGGGAAGAGCGCCCGTCGGTCAGCGCCGACCTCGACGTGCTGCGCCCGGCGGCCGAGCCGTTCTCCGCCGACGGCGGCATCCACATGGTCAGCGGGAACCTCGGCCGCGCCGTCAGCAAGGTCTCGGCGGTCAAGCCCGAGCACCTGGTGATCGAGGCGCCGGCGAAGGTGTTCGACGACCAGGCCGAACTGATGGCCGCCTTCCAGGAGGGCGCGCTGGACGGGCAGGACTTCGTCGCCGTCATCCGCTACCAGGGGCCGAGCGCCAATGGCATGCCCGAGCTGCACAAACTGACGCCACCGCTCGCGGTCCTGCTGGACCGGGGACAACGCGTCGCGCTGGTCACCGACGGCCGGATGTCCGGAGCGTCGGGCAAGGTGCCGGCCGCCATCCACCTGTCGCCCGAGGCGGCCGACGGCGGCCCGATCGCCCTGGTCCGCGACGGCGACCTGGTCCGGCTCGACTCGGCCGCCGGGACGCTCGACGTGCTGGTCCCCGCCGAGGAGCTGGCCGCCCGCACGCCGCAGGGCCGGCCTCTGCGGGACGACGAGTGGGTGGGCACCGGGCGCGAGCTGTTCGCCGCGTTCCGCCGCGCCGCCGCCCCCGCGGACCGCGGCGCCGGCATCTTCGCCATCAGCGGCGCCGAAGGCGCCGGCACCCCGCTCCCGGCCGGCGGCGCTCTCCGGACGGGTGCAGGGCACCCGGCGGGCGACGTGCTCGCGGCCGGTGACGCGACCGCGACGGGCGACGTGCTCGTGGCCGGCGGCGCGCTTCCGGCGGCCGGGAACGCCGCGGCTTCGGGGGCCGGCGGCGTTCCCGGCGGCCGGGAGGCGCGGGCATGAGCGCCGCGCCTACCCCCGGACACCCGTGGCTGGTCGCCGACATCGGCGGCACCAACGCCCGCTTCGGGCTCCTCACGCGGCCGGGCGGACGTCCCGGACGGATCGCGGTGCTCCCGGTGGCCGAGTTCGACGGCCTCGCGGCGGCGGTGGAGCACTACCTGACCCACCACGGCGGCGGCGTGCGGGCGGCCGCCGCGTCCCTCGCCATCGCCGGGCCGGTCCACGCCGACCGCTACCGGCTGACCAACGCCTCCTGGTCCGGCTCGGTCTCGGCCCTCGGCATCGCGCACGTGGAACTGCTCAACGACTTCGAGGCCCTCGCGCTGGCCCTGCCCCACCTGGGCGCGGGCGAGCTGGCCTCACTCGGCGGCCCCGAGCCCGCCCCGTACATGGTCAAGGCGGTGCTCGGCCCCGGCACCGGGCTGGGCGTCGCCGGACTGGTGCCCGCGCGCAGCGGCTGGGTGCCGGTTCCGGGCGAGGGCGGGCACGTCTCGGCGCCGGTCGTCACCGACCTGGAGTTCGAGATCGTCCGGGCGCTGCGCGCCGACGGCATGAGCTTCGTGGACGCCGAGCACCTGCTGTCCGGGCCCGGCCTCGTGCGCCTCCGCCACGGGCTCGCGCTCGTCGAGGGCACCCCCGTCGCCCCGCTTCCCGCCTCCGAGATCGTGGCCCGGCTGGACGACTCGCTGTGCGCGCGTACCGTTGAGGTGTTCTGCGGGCTCCTGGGAAGCTTCGCGGCCAACGTCGCCCTGACACTGGGAGCGCACGGCGGGGTGTACCTCGGGGGTGGGATCGTGCCGCGGATGGTGAACCGCATCAACGGCAGCGACTTCCGCCGCAGGTTCGAGGCCAACCTCGTCCTGTCGGGCTATCTCACCGGCATCGCGACCACCGCGATCGTGGCGGAGCAACCCGCCCTGACCGGCGCCGCCGCCTGGCTCGCCCAGCGGATGTCCGGCCTCGGCACCCCGGCCGCCCCCTCTTCTCCCCGGCCATCCCCGGCCGGCCCCGTGAACTCCCCCGCCCCGTCCCGGCCATCCGGCGCCGGCACCGCGGACGCCTCCGCACCGTCCCCGCCATCCTCGTCCGGCATCGCGGACGCCGCCTCGCAGGCGTCCCACGAAGCAAGGAGCACCGCCTCGTGAGCATCCTCGACCTCGCCCCCGTCGTCCCGGTCGTCGTGATCGACCGGGTGGAGACCGCGGTCCCTCTCGCGCGGGCGCTGGTGGCGGGCGGCCTCCCCGCCATCGAGGTCACTCTGCGCACCCCGTGCGCTCTGGAGGCGATCGCCCGGATCGCGGCGGAGGTCCCGGACGCCGTCATCGGCGCCGGCACCGTGCGGACGCCCGCCGACGTGACGGCGTCGGCCGAGGCGGGCGCGCGTTTCCTGGTGAGCCCCGGCGGCACGCCCGCCCTGCTGGAGGCGATGCTCGGCAGCGGCGTGCCGTTCCTGCCGGGCGCCTCCACCGCCTCGGAGGTCATGGCCCTGGCCGAGCGCGGCCTGACCGAGCTGAAGTTCTTCCCGGCGGTGCCCGCCGGCGGCATTCCCTACCTCAAGGCGCTCGCCGGGCCGCTCCCCGAGGTGCGCTTCTGCCCGACGGGCGGCATCCGGCCCGAGACCGCGGCCGAGTTCCTGGCGTTGCCGAACGTCGGCTGCGTCGGCGGCACCTGGCTGACCCCCGCCGACGCGCTGGCCACCGGCGACTACGCCCGCGTGGAGAAACTCGCCGCCGAGGCCGCCGCCCTCCGCCCCTGACCACGCACGTCCGGCGTGTACCGGCGTCCCGCCGAGAGGCCGGTGCGGCAGGCGCCGCGACGCCCACCGGCGGCCTGCCGGCGGCCGCGGCGAGGGTCGCGTGTCGCGCCGCTGGGTGCGCCGGCGGCGCGGGAGCGTGCGAAGCTGAAGAACGTCTCGTCCGCGTCCAGCCTCCCTCGGGCGGCGGGCGAGCGCCATGGAGGTCGTCGCGACCCGATGCGACGTTCATGGGAACTCCGCTCGCGGGCGCCTCACCCGGCGCCCGCGAGCACGCTCGGGGTGGTGCGTGACAAGCGCGCGGTCACGATCGTACATTTACGGACGTTCCGCTCGCTCTAGGAGGAATCTCCGTGACCACCCCCCGACGCCGCACAGCCGTCGCCTGCCTGGCCCTGGCCTCCGCCACCGCGCTACTCGCCCCTGGAACCGCCCACGCCGCCGCCGGCCCCTCGGCCACCGTCTTCTCTCCCAACCCCGTGCAGAGCTTGGGTGATGAGACCCTCACCGACGACAAGGACCGCGACAGCGCGGCCTTCGCCGCCGCCTACCGGACCGTGGCGCTCACCGACCTGGACGGCTCCGGCACGCTGACCGGACGCTACGTCCGCGTGAAAAGCGAGACCGGCAACGCGGCCAAGACCGTGAACGGCGCCTTCCCCGCCTGGCACCGCGACAGCGACCAGTTCGAGCAGGTGATGGGCTACTACTGGGTGACCACCGCGCAGAGGTACATCCAGTCGCTGGGCTTCGGCTCCACGCTGCGCCCGGTCAACCAGCGCCAGATCGAACTGCGGATCAACCAGTACGGCGGCGACAACTCCTTCTTCCGGGACGACAAGGCCGACATCACGCTCGGCAAGGGCGGCGTGGACGACGCCGAGGACGCCGAGGACGCCGAGGTGATCGTCCACGAGTACGGGCACTCGGTGCAGGACGGCCAGGTCACCGGGTTCGGCACGACCCTGGAGTCGGGCGCCATCGGCGAGGCGTTCGGCGACTACCTCGCTGTGGCGGTGACGAGCTGGAAGACCGGCACGCCGTCCAAGACGCCCGAGGCGTGCGTGGCGGACTGGGACTCGGTCTCCTACACCTCGGCCGCCCCCCACTGCCTGCGCCGCCTGGACGGCGCCAAGCACTACCCGCAGGACATGGCCGGCGAGGTGCACGCCGACGGGGAGATCTGGTCCTCCGCGCTGTACGCGATCAGGACCGCGCTCGGCGACACCCTCGCCGGCAAGGTCATTATCGACGCACAGTTCGACTTCACGAAGGACACGACCTTCCGCGCCGCCGCCGAGGCGACGGTAAGGTCCGCGCAGCGGCACGGCGGCACCGCCGCGGCCGACGCCACCCGCGCCGCGTTCACCGGCCGCGGCCTGCTCTGACCGGCCCGGTCATCGGCCCTGTTCCTCGCCCCGCCCGCCGCTCCGGTACACCCGGGGCCGGCGGCGGGGCTCGGACCCGCCTCGGCGGGAGGACGACGGCGAGGGCGCACCGGCTCCGGGAGGGACGGGCAGGAGCGGGCCGGATCAGGTCGACGACAGGGGACGGGTGACCTCCTCCAGGGACCTGCGCTCGGCGTTCACCGCGAGGAACCAGGCCACCGCTCCGGCCGCCACCATCAGCGCCGCGGCGAAGGAGTAGCCGTAGAACAGCCGGGCCGGGTCGAGGTGGGCGCGATCGCCGATGAGCGCGCCGAACACCGTGGGGCCGAGAGCGCCGAAGCCCTGGGCCACCGAGAAGAACAGCGCGATCGCCAGCGCCCTGATCTCCAGCGGGAACAGCTCGCTCACCGTCAGGTACCCCGAACTGGCCGCCGCCGACGCCACGAAGAAGATCACCGACCACAGGATCGTCTGCGTCGTCGCCGTCAGCGCCCCCTGCTTGAACAGCCACCCGGTGACCGCCAGCAGCAACCCCGAGAAGACGTAGGTGGAGGAGATCATCACCCGGCGGCCGAGGGTGTCGAAGAACCGTCCCAGCAGCAGCGGCCCCGCCAGGTTCCCCACCGCGAACGCGAACAGGTACTTGGAGGCGTCGTGCGGTGAGACGCCGTAGAAGGTGCTCAGCACCAGCACATAGGTGAAGAAGATCGCGTTGTAGAGGAACGACTGGCTGATCATCAGCGTCGCGCCGAGGATCGTCCGCCGGGGGTACTGCCGCAGGACCACCCGCAGGATCTCGCGGTAGGCCGGCGCGCCGTGCGGGCGGAAGTCCATCGCGCCGGCGGGGTCCACCGGGGGCACCGCGCCGCCGCTGCGACGCACGGCCTCCTCGATCTCCCCGGTCGCGCGCTCGGCCTCCTCCCCCCTGCCGTGCATGAGCAGCCACCGAGGGCTTTCGGGCAGGCGGCGGCGCAGCACCCAGATGGCGGCGCCGAGCGCCGGGCCGATGAGCAGCCCGATGCGCCAGCCGAGGTCGACGGGCAGCAGCGCGGGGTTCAGCAGCACGTACGTGCTCGCCGTTCCGAGCATCGCCCCGAGCCAGTACGTGCCGCTGACGGCCAGGTCGACCCGGCCCCGGTAGTAGGAGGGGATCAGTTCGTCGACGGCCGAGTGGATCGCCGAGTACTCCCCGCCGATGCCGGCGCCCGCCAGGAAGCGGAAGAACAGCAGGAACAGCAGGTTCGGCGAGAAGGCGGTGATGCCGTTCGCGACCAGGTACAGGCCCAGGGTCAAGATGAACAGCCTGCGCCTGCCGAAGCGGTCCGACAGCCGGCCGAATACCAGCGCGCCGATGACCTCGCCGATCAGGTAGACGGTGGCGGTGAAGCCGACCTGGACCGCCGACAGCCCGAGCGTGCGCCGGTCCTGCAGCACCGACCCGATCGCTCCCGCGATGGTGATCTCCATGCCGTCCAGGACCCAGGCGACGCCGAGGGCCGCGACCAGCCGCGTGTGGTACCCCGACCACGGCAGCCGGTCGAGCCGCGCCGGCACCAGACTGCGGACCACCCTCACCATGGTCACTCAGCGTAGCGACACCTCACCCATGGCGAGCCCTGTCAGGAGATGAACGTCGTCCAGTTCTCCGCGATGTGGAAGCCCATGCTCTCGTACAGCGGGACGCCCATCGTGCTGGAGTGCAGGAACGCGGTGCGCGCCCCGGTCGCGTACCCGTCGCGCAGCACCGCCGCGGTGGCGGCCCTGCCATGGCCGCGCCGCCGGTGCGCCGGGAGGACGGCGATGTTGAACACCGCCACGTGGTCGCCGAGGAAGACGCCGAACGAGGTGGCCACCGGCTCGCCCGCCTCCTCGGCGACGTAGGCGCGCATGGCGGGGTGGTCCAGGACGGACGGCAGGCACATCGGGGTGAACAGCGACGGCGGCCCCTCGTACCCGGCGGCCAGCATCGCCTGGTACAGCGCGCTTTCGTCCCCGCCGACCGGGCGCACCTTGGACGCGCCGTCCTCGGCGTCCGCCGCGTCGGCCTGCGACAGCGACTTGAGCATGAACGGCAGTGTGGACCGCCGCGCCAGCCCGTGAGCGGCGGCCGTGTCGGCGATGCGCGGGTCGAACCGCTCGCCGCGCACCTGGACGCTCCACGGCATCGACCGCAGTTCCGGAGACCCCGCGAAGGCCGCGATCTCGGCGGCGTCGGGCTCCCGGGCGCTGCTGAACACCCCGTTCAGCAGCGGCATCGCGGCGCCCGAGATCACCTGCGAGGTGCCGTGCGCACCGTCGCGGGAGAAGCCGCTCGGCTGCGCCCGCGCGAACATCTTCATCGCGTCCATCCACACGGCGGCCGCGGTGTCCTCGTTCTGCCTTGTTTGCACGTGAGAACCCTACGATGCCCTCTCACCTGGACAGGAGCCGGGCTCGGCCCGCCGCCGCGGACGGCGGGCGGGCCGGCTCCGGCTCCAGAGGGGGCGGGGGGTCAGCCGGCCGCGGCCGCACTGGTTTTGGCGTCCCTCATCGACAGCGACGGGGCGAGGTCCTCCAGCGACCGGCGCTCGGCCTTGACCGCGAAGAACCACGCCACCAGCCCGGCACCGATCATGAGGGCCGAGGCGAACAGGTAGCCGTAGAACAGGCGGGTCGGGTCGGGGTGGGCCTGGTCGCCGATGAGTGCGCCGAACACGGTCGGGCCGAGGGCGCCGAAGCCCTGGGCGACCGAGAAGAACAGCGCGATCGCCAGCGCCCTGATCTCCAGCGGGAACAGCTCGCTCACCGTCAGGTACCCCGAACTGGCCGCCGCCGACGCCACGAAGAAGATCACCGACCACAGGATGGTCTGCGTCGTCGCCGTCAGCGCGCCCTGCTTGAACAGCCACCCGGTGATCGCGAGCAGCACTCCCGAGACGATGTACGTACTGGAGATCATCGGCCGGCGCCCGACGGTGTCGAACAGCGGGCCGAGGATGAACGGCCCGGCCAGGTTGCCCACCGCGAAGACCAGCAGGTACTTCGAGGCGTCGTTCGGGGACACGCCGTAGAAGGTGTTCAGCACGAGCACATAGGTGAAGAAGATCGCGTTGTAGAGGAACGACTGGCTGACCATCATGGTCACGCCCAGGAAGGTGCGGCTCGGGTACTCCCGCAGGACGACGCGCATGATCTCCCGGTAGGACGGGGACCCGTGCGGGCGCAGTTCCAGCGCCTTGCTCTCGTCGACCGGCGGCAGACGGTGCCCGCCGGCGGCGACCGCCTTCTCGACCGACTCGGCGGCCTGCTCGGCCTCCTCGTGCCTGCCGTGCATGAGCAGCCACCGAGGGCTCTCGGGCAGGTGGCGCCGCAGCACCCAGATGGCCGCGCCGAGCACCGGGCCGATCAGCAGGCCGAGCCGCCAGCCCAGGTTGAGCGGGAGGAGGTCGGGGTTGAGCAGGATGTAGGTGCTGGCGGTGCCGATGATGGCGCCCAGCCAGTACGTGCCGCTCACCGCGAGGTCGACCCGGCCGCGGTAGCGAGAGGGGATCAACTCGTCGATGGCCGAGTGGATGGCCGCGTACTCGCCGCCGATGCCCGCGCCGGCGAAGAACCGGAAGACCAGCAGGAAGGCCAGGTTCGGCGAGAAGGCGGTGATGCCGTTCGCGGCGAGGTACAGCGCGAGCGTCAGGATGAACAGCTTGCGGCGTCCGAAGCGGTCCGACAGCCGGCCGAAGACCAGCGCGCCCGCCACCTGGCCGATGAGATAGACCGTGGCGGTGAACCCGACCTGGACCGCCGACAGCCCGAGCGTGTGCTTGTCCTGCAGGACCGACCCGATCGCGCTGGCGATCGTGATCTCCATCCCGTCCAGCACCCACGCGACTCCGAGCGCGACGACCAGCCGCGTGTGGAACCGCGACCACGGCAACCGGTCCAGGCGCGCCGGGACCAGCGTTCGCACGACATCTGACATGTTGACCCGCCCTAGCGTCCGCACTGCCCGGACCGGCCGCCAACCTCGGCCGCCCCCGGCAGCGACTACGGCAACGGCCTCTGCCCGGGGAGAGCGCGTCCTAACGGGCCCCGCCCCGGCCCGGTGAGCGCATGGGGAGCGCATGGGGAGCGCACGGGGACGGCGCCGCCGGTCAGCCGCTGGTGAGCGGGCCAGGCCAGGCCGTCTCGGACGAACGGGCCAGGGTGCCCGCGTCGATGGGGTTCTCGTGGGTGCCCTCGCTGGTGCAGGCGTGAGCGCCGGCGACGGTGCCGAGGCGGACGCATTCGGCGGCGGGCAGGCCGCGCAGCCGGCCGTAGAGGAAACCGGACACGAAGGCGTCTCCGGCGCCGTTGGCGTCCACGACGGGTGCGGTCAGGGGCGCGGCCGGGAAATGCCGCACGTCGGCGGAGGCGGCGCGCTCCCACTCCCCCGCGCCCGCCGGCCCCACCGCCGTAGGTCCGTCATGCTCGCTTGGGGGGACCTCCAGGAGGTAGGCGCCGGCGGCTCCGGCGGTGCAGACGACGGTGGTGGCCCGGCCGCGCTGGATGATGTCGCGCATGACGGCCGGCGGGTCGGTGAGCTTGGCGGCGGACAGGAAGACCAGGTCGGAGCCGTAGGCGAAGTCCCGGTGGTGGTCGTTCTCGCCGTCCCAGTCGTGCAGGTCGGTCGACACGGGCACGCCCAGTTCCCGCAGCTCGGGGTACAGGTGGCGGGAGAAGTCGGTGATCGACACGTGGACGTGCCGGGCACGGCGGATCGCGGGCCGGTACAGGCCGCCGGGCAGCCGCTGCCCGGCGGCCGCGCGGGCGTCGTACAGCGAGGTACGCCGCCCGTCGGGGCCGACGAGGAGCACGCTGCGCCGGGTGCCCTCGGGGACGATCGCCCAGGCGAAGCCGGCGCCGCGCGCGGCGAGGTGGTCGCGGATCAGCGCTCCCTGCGGGTCGTCGCCGATCAGGTCGATCAGCAGCGACCGCAGTCCGAGGGCGTGGCAGCCGAGCACGACGCCGCTGCCGGTGTTGCCGATGCGGTCGACCACGGGCGGCACGCCGTAGGTGTCGGCGTACGGCAGCGGCAGCTCGGGCACGTAGACGGTCGTGTCCACGCCGGCCCCGCCGATCACCACGACGTCGTACCGCTCTCCCGCGTCCTCCCGCTCCACGCGCCCCTGCTCCACGCGCCCCTGCTCCACGCGCTCCTGCCCCACCTCGCCCTGCCCGGCCTCCACCTGCCCCGTGGCCCGCCGCGCGGCCCCCTCCTGCCGCGCGCCGCCCTCCGGACGCTCACCTCGGTGCACGTGCGCCCACCCCTTCCGCTCCGGCTCTCTGCCCTGATCCCCGACCGGGACGACGCAGTCTCAAAATCGTCTCAATAACTGTCTCATTATTGCTCCGGCCCGGGGAGGTGCCGGTAGACGGTGGCGCGGGAGACGCCGAGCGCGGCGGCGATCTCGGCGGCGGTGCTCCCTGCGGCGTGCATGCGGCGGGCCGTCTCGGCCATGGCCGGGCTCATCACTCCCGGCCGTCCCCGCCGCACGCGGGCCGCCCCAGAGGTCGGGGCGGCTCCGGCGCCGTTCCCGGCCTGCCCCGCCGCGCTTTCCGCCGGTAGCGCGAGACCGTCGGACGCGCCGCCCGCCGGCGGGGCGGAGCCGCCGGACGCGCCGTGCCCCACCAGGGCGGGGCCGTCCGCCGTGCCGCCGCCCTCCGGCCGGCCGGGACCGTCCGGCAGGCGGACCTCCGCCGCCGCGCGGGCGAGGCCGTCCGGCGCTGAGCCCTCCGTCCGCCCGGCGGACAGGTCCGGCGGGGCGTCCAGCAGCAGGCGCACCCCGCGCAGCACCGCGGCGCGCAGGGCCCCGGCCGGGGCGTCGGCGAACAAGACGATCGGGTCGGAGAGCATCGCGATCGCCTGCGAGGCGCGCACCTGCCGCTCGAAGTCCGGGTCGGGCCCCGCGACCAGGGCGTTCGCCCGCACCATGGCGTCGCGGAAGCGGTGGAAGATCGTGTTCTCGACGGCCAGCGCCAGGTCATAGAGGTTCATGCGCAGCAGGTAGCGGTGGGCCAGCCACACCTCGACGAGCCCTTCGATGACGGCCCACTTCGCCGCGACCGGCTCGGCCAACCGCGCGGCGGCGGCCACGGCCGCGTCGAGATCCTCCAGCATCGGCGCGGCCAGTGCGCCGACGATCTCGGCCTTCCCCGGGAAGTGGTAGAGCACCGCCGTCTTGGTCACGCCCACGCGTTCGGCGATCTCGCGGATCGACGTGGCGTGGTAGCCGCGCGCGGCGAACTCCTCCAGCGCGGCCTGGAGGATGCGGGTGCGGGTGTCCGGCGGTGTCGCTGCCATGGGGATCAGCATAGCGGTTGACTGACCGCCGGACAGGAAGGTAGCGTCTCGTCCTGACCGATGGTCAGTAGATGGCCGCCGGGGCTTCGCGCGCCGCAGGGCGCCGAAGAGGAGGACCCGGGCCGCCACAGGGCGGATCGGCGGGGACCGGCCGTCGGATGGCGGCGCGGAGACGGGAGAGCGTGATGGCGGGGCGCACAGTGCTGATCTCAGGGGCGGGCATCGCCGGGCCGACGCTGGCGTACTGGCTGGCGCGGCACGGCATGCGGCCGACTGTGGTGGAGCGCGCGACGACGGTCAGGTCCAGCGGGAGCCCGGTGGACGTGCGAGGCCCCGCGGTGGAGGTCGCCGAGCGGATGGGCATCATGCCCCGCCTGCGCGAGGCGGCCACGGACGTCAGGGGGTTGAGCTTCGTCGACGCCGCGGGCAGGCGCGTCGGGCGGGTGAACATGCGCGCCGTGCAACGCGCCGCCGGCAGCAGTGAGGTCGAGGTGCCGCGCGGCGACCTCGCCTCGATCCTGTCCGAGGCGAGCCGGGACCACGTCGAGCTGCTGTTCGGCGACTCCATCACCACCCTGAGCCAGGACCCGGACGGAGTGGAGGTGACCTTCGAGCGCTCCGCACCCCGGCGCTTCGACCTGGTGATCGGGGCCGACGGCCTGCACTCGACCGTGCGGCGGCTGGCGTTCGGGCCGGAGCCCGGCTACGTGCGGCACGCCGGGGTCTGGGTGGCGACGCTGCGCCTGGACCGCCCGGCCGAGGACCCGCACCACGTCGTCATGTACAACACCCCGGGCAGGGCGCTCGCCGTGCATCCCTCGATGGGCGGCCCGGCCCTGGCGGCGTTCATGTTCCGCGGGCCCATGGTGCCGGACTTCGACCACCGCGACGCCGGACAGCACAAGCGGATGATCGCCGACGCCTACGCGGGCGGCTCGTGGCGGGTGCCCGAGCTGCTGGAGCAGGTCGCGGCCACCGACGACCTCTACTTCGACTCGGTCAGCGTGGTGGACCTCCCCCGCTGGTCACACGACCGGGTCGCGGTGCTCGGCGACGCGGCGTCGTGCGTGTCGCTGTTCGGGGACGGCTCCACCCTGGCCATCGCCGGGGCCCACACCCTGGCCGAGGAGCTCGCCGCCTCCCCCGCCGACCACGCGGCGGCCTTCGGCCGGTACGAGATGCGGCACCGGACGCTGGTAGAGCCCAAGCAGCGGAGCGTCGACCAGGCCGCCGCGATGATGATCCCGGCGACCTCGGCCGGCATCCTGACCCGCAACCTCGCCACCCGCCTGTGGCCGCTGGGAGCAGCCGCCGTCTGGACCAGACGCCGCCTCACCGCACACCGTCAAGGCGCGTGACCGGCGGCCCGCGGAGCCCACGACCGGCGGCCGCCGTCTCGTCCAGGGCGGGCCGTCAGCGGTCTCAGCGGTTGACGAGGGGGCCCGAGCCGGTGGAGCCGCGGACCACCAGTTCGGGCTGGAAGACCAGTTCGATGTTCTTGGGCGGGGCGCCGCCGATCTCCTCCAGCAGGGTCTGGACGGCGGCCGAGGCCATCGGGCCGATCGGCTTGCGGACGGTGGTGAGCGGCGGGTCGGTGAAGGCGATGAGCGGCGAGTCGTCGAACCCGACGACCGAGACCTCGCCCGGCACCGACAGGCCGCGCTCACGGGCGGCGCGGATGGCGCCCAGGGCCATGAGGTCGCTGGCGCAGACGATGCCGGTGCAGCCGCGGCCGATGAGAGCCGACGCGGCGGCCTGACCGCCTTCGACCGAGAACAACGAGTGCTGGATCAGGTCCTCGCAGTCGGACACGCCGAGCAGTTGCGACATGGCCTGCGCGAAGCCCTCGATCTTGCGGATGACCGGGACGAAGCGCCGCTGGCCGAGCGCCAGGCCGATGCGCTCGTGGCCGAGGTCGACCAGGTGCTGAACGGCCAGGCGGGCGGCCATGCGGTCGTCGGGCGAGATGAACGGCGCCGCGATGTGCTCGCTGTAGCCGTCGACCAGGACGATGGGCAGCCCGCGGTCGGTGAGCCGGGTGTAGCGGTCCATGCGCGAGGTGGTGTCGGCGTGCAGGCCCGAGACGAAGATGATGCCGCTGACGTCGCGTTCGAGCAGCAGCTCGGTGAACTCGTCCTCGGGGGCGCCGCCCGGGCTCTGGGTGCACAGCACGGGGGTGTACCCGTGCTGGGTGAGCGACTTCTCGATGGCCTGGGCGAACGCCGGGAAGATCGGGTTGTCCAGCTCGGGGGTGACCAGCCCGATGAGGCCGTTGCTGCGCTGGCGCAGCCGCTGCGGGCGTTCGTACCCCATGAGGTCCAGCGCCGTGAGCACGAGCTGGCGGGTGCTCGCCGACACCCCCGACTTGCCGTTGAGGACGCGGCTGACCGTGGCCTCGCTGACCCCCGCCTGGGCCGCGATGTCGGCGAGCCGCGCAGTGCCGTTCATGGACGTTACTTTACGCATCGCCGAGGGCCCACCACGCCGCGCAGTCCGGCGCCATCAGCGCGACGCCGCCCTCCACGGTCACCGGGCCGCTCGCCAGCAGCAGGGCGCCGGGCCTGGGCAGCTCCACGGGCTCGCCGGTGGCGTTGACCGTGCAGGCGAAGGCGCCGTCCCGGGTGAAGGTCAGCGTCCCCGCGGGTGACTCGTGCCAGGTGAGGCCGCCGTCGCCGAGCTCGGGGCGATCGCGCCGCAGCCGCAGCGCCTCCCGGTACAGCCGCAGCGTCGAATCGGGATCATCGAGCTGGGCCTCCACGCTGAGCGGGCCCCAGGACGCCGGGACGGGCAGCCAGGTGTCCTGGATGCCGGGCGGGCTGAACCCGAACGGCGGCTCGGAGTGGGCCCAGGGAATGGGGACGCGGCAGCCGTCGCGGCCGTCGTCGGGGTGGCGCAGCCGCTGCGGGTCCTGGCAGACCTCGTCCGGCAGGTCGAGCACCTCGGGCAGTCCGAGCTCCTCGCCCTGGTAGACATAGGCGGATCCGGGCAGGGCGAGCATCAGCAGGGCGGCCGCGCGGGCGCGGCGCAGGCCGGCCTCGCCGCCGCCGTACCGGGTGACGTGCCGCTTGACGTCGTGGTTGGACAGCACCCAGGTGGGCGGGGCCCCGACGGGGCCGACGGTGGCCAGCGACTCGTCGATGACCGCGCGCAGCCGGCCGGCGTCCCAGGGAGCCTTCAGGAAGTGGAAGTTGAACGCCTGATGCAGCTCGTCGGGACGCACGTAGCGGGCCAGGCGCTCCTGCGAGGGCGCCCACGCCTCGGCGACGCCGATGCGCTCGCCGTCGTAGGAGTCCAGCACCCGGCGCCAGGTGCGGTGGATCTCGTGGACGCCGTCCTGGTCGAAGTACGGCAGGACGGCGGTGCCGAGCAGCTCGATCTGCCCGGCCGACCCGATGTCGGGCAGCCCGGCGGCCTTGACCATGCCGTGGGCGACGTCGATGCGGAAGCCGTCGACGCCGAGGTCCAGCCAGAAGCGCAGGATGGCCTCGAACTCGGCGTGGACCTCGGGGGCGTCCCAGTTGAGGTCGGGCTGCTCGGGGGCGAACAGGTGCAGGTACCACTCGCCGTCGGGCAGCCGCGTCCACGCCGGGCCGCCGAACACCGACTCCCAGTCGTTGGGGGGCAGCTCGCCGGCCTCACCCCTGCCGGGACGGAAGATGTAGCGGTCGCGGGCGGGGGCGCCGGGGCCCGCCTGGACGGCCTCGAGGAACCAGGCGTGGCGGTCGGAGGTGTGGTTGGGCACCACGTCGATGATGACCCGCATCCCGTGCCGGTGGGCGTCCCGGATGAGGGCCTCGGCGTCGGCGAGCGTGCCGAAGATCGGGTCGACGTCGCGGTAGTCGGCGACGTCGTAGCCGAAGTCGGCCATGGGAGAGGTGTAGAAGGGGGTGAGCCACAGGGCGTCCACGCCGAGCTCGGCCAGGTAGTCCAGCCGGCTGCGCACGCCGAGCAGGTCGCCGACGCCGTCGCCGTTGCCGTCGGCGAAGCTGCGCACGTAGACCTGGTAGATCACCGCGTCCCGCCACCACCGGGTGGCCGCCTTGACGGGGCGGGCTTCACGGACGACGTCGGTCATTGGGATCCCCGATTCTCCGAAATTTCAGGACCGATACCACCATGAGGGTCAGGACTTCGTCGCCCCGGCGGTGAGGCCGGTGACCAGGTGGCGCTGGACGAGCAGGAAGACCACGGCGGCCGGCACGGCGATCAGCACCGAGGACGCGGTGAGCAGGCCCCACTCGGCCTTGTGCTGGCCGACGAACTGCCCGAGCCCGACCGCCAGCGTGTACTTGTCGTCGCCGGTCATGAACGCGGTCGCGTAGGCGACCTCCGCCCAGGCGGTGATGAAGGAGTAGAAGGCCGCGACGGCCAGGCCCGGCCTGGACAGCGGGAGGATCAGCCGCCAGAACGTGCCGAAGGGCGTCAGCCCGTCCACCCGTCCCGCCTCGTCGATCTCGGCCGGGACGGTGTCGAAGTAGCCCTTCATCATCCAGGCGCAGAACGGCACGGTCGAGGTCAGGTAGGCGATGACCAGGCCGGGGAACTGGTTGATCAGACCCAGGCCGGCGAGCAGGTTGTAGATGGGCACGATCAGGATCGCCACGGGGAACATCTGCGTGACCAGCAGCATCCACATGATCGACCGGTAGCCGGGAAAGCGGAAGCGGCTGACCGCGTAGCCGGTGGTGGCCGCGAGCACCACCCCGAGAACGGTGGTCATCGCCGCGACCAGCAGCGAGTTGACCAGCCAGCGAGGGAAGGCGGTCTGGCCGAGCACCTGGGCGTAGTTGGACAGGCTCGGGCTGTTGAACAGCTCCACCGTGGAGGACTGCCAGGCGTCCCTGGGCTTGATCGAGGTCAGCACCAGCCACAGGACCGGGAAGACCGCGATGACGCTCGCGGCGATCAGCGTGGCGTGCAGGGCCAGTGACCTGCCGGGGCCGCGGCTCTCGCGGCCGCGCGGGCGCGTGCCGCCCGCCGGGGTGAGCGCGCTCACCATGCCTCCCCCTGCCGGCGCAGCGCCCGGCGGTAGACGACGGCCAGGACGATGAGCAGGACCAGGATGAGCACGCCCCACGCCGCCGAACCCGAGTAGTTGCGGATGCCCTCGAACGCCTGCCGGTAGGCGTAGGTGACGAGGATCTCGCTGGACCCGCCGGGTCCGCCCCTGGTGACCAGGAAGATGACGGGGAACTGGTTGAAGGTCCAGATGGTGCCGAGCAGCACGACCGTGCTGGACACTGGCCGAAGGCCCGGCAGGGTGATGTGCCGGAAGCGCTGCCAGGGTGTCGCGCCGTCCACCTCGGCCGCCTCGTACAGCTCGCGCGGGATGGCCTGGAGCCCGCCGAGCAGCGCGAGCATCATGAACGGCACGCCGAGCCAGACGTTGACGGCGATGACCGAGGCCTTGGCCCACAGCGGGTCGTCCAGCCAGTCGACCCCGGCCAGGCCGGCCGCCCGGAGCATCGCGTTGACGACGCCGAACTCGCCGTTGAGCAGGTAGCGCCAGATGAAGGCCGACACGAACGCCGGCACGGCCCACGGCAGCACCAGCAGCATGCGGTAGAGCGAGCGCAGCCGCATCGGCCGGTTGAGCAGCAGGGCGAGGCCGAGGCCGATGCCGTAGTGCAGGGCGACGCAGACGACGGTCCAGGTGACCGTCCAGCCGAGCCGGGACAGGAACTCGCTGGAGGTGACGATGTCGGCGTAGTTGGACAGGCCGACGAACTCGTAGGTCGAGGGGATGACGTTCATGCCGATGGTGCGGCCCATGTTGGCCTCGGTCGCGTCGGTGAGCGACAGGTAGAGGCCGCGCACCAGCGGGTAGCCGATCAGCACGAGGGTGACGATGACCACCGGGGCGCACATCGCCCACGCGTACCAGTGGCGCGCGAGGAACCGCCCCGCGCCGCCCTCGCGCCGGGGACGGCGGGCGCGGCCGCGGGACGGTGCGCCCGCGGCCGTGCCGTCAACGACCTGCGTCGTCATGGGTCACAAACTCCAGCCCTTGAGGATGCCCTGGTAGGCCTTGGCGACGTCCTGCAGCGCCGCGTCGGTGCCCTTCTGGCCGGCGGCGATCTTCTGGTAGCCCTCCAGCAGCGGCTGGAACAGCTGGCCGCCCTCGGGGATCCAGGGACGCTCGACCGCGGAGGCCATGGGCTCCTTCCACTTGGCGATCATGTCGTTGGCCTGAGCGTCGGGCATGGCGTAGGCGGACTGGCGGGCGGGCAGCAGGCCGAGCTTGCCGGCGACCTTGGCCTGGCTCTCGGCGGAGTCCATGAACTGGACGAACAGGTAGGAGGCGTCCAGGTTCTTGGAGCCGGCGTACACCGCGTAGTCGTGGCCGCCGGTCGGGGAGCCGGCCTTGGCCGAGCCGGACGGCACCGGGGCGATGCCGAAGTTGTCGGGCTTGTCCTTGAAGACCTTGCCGCCGAGGTTGTCGGTGTTCGACCACGGCCCGTTGAAGATCATCGCGACCTTGCCTTCCTTGAAGGCGGTCTCGGCGTTGGTGTAGCTGTCCTGGATGGCCGGCTTGGCCGCGGCGCCGGACGTGATCAGGTCTTCGACGATCTTCACGCCCGCGGTGGACTGCGGCGAGGCGACGGTGATCTTCTTGCTCGCGACGTCGAGCAGGTCGCCGCCCTCGCCGTAGATGAACGGCAGCAGGAAGTAGGCGTCCACGTTGAGGGCCAGACCGTCGGCGCCCGCCTTGGACTTGACGTCCAGCGCGACCTGCTTGAGCTCCTGGAAGGTCTTCGGCGGCGCGTCGTGGCCGGCCTTCTTCAGCAGCTCCTTGTTGTAGAGCAGGCCGAGGGTATCGGTGACCTGTGGCACGGCGTAGGTCTTGCCGTTGTACTTGCCGCTGCTCGCGGGGCTGGCGAGGAAGTCCTCCGGCTTGTCGAGCGCGGGGGTGCCCTCCAGCGGGGCCAGGTAGCCCAGGGAGGCGAACTCGGCGACCCAGCCGACCTCGGCGCGCAGCACGTCGGGCGCGCCCGAGCCGCTCTGCGCCGCGGTCTTGAACTTGTTCTGCGCGTCGGCGAACGGCACGTTGACGTAGTTGACCTTGATCTTAGGGTACTTGGCCTGGAAGTCCTTGATCAGGTCCTGGAAGACGGGCCCCTCGTTGGTGGCGTCGGAGGTGTCCCACCACGTCACCTCTCCGGAGACGGCCGAGGCGTCGGCGCTCTTGGCCGGGGCGGCCGACGGGGTGGGGGTGTCCTGGCCGCCGCAGGCGGAAACCGCCAGCGCGAGCGCCGCGGCTGCCGCCGCTGCCGAGATGCCTCGCCGCATTGTGTGCACTCCTTGCTCAGCTCCATTGCCATGAGACCGGGACGCCCGCCACTCCCCGAGCGGTGGCGGCGTCCACCGGGTACGCGGAACGTAACAGGCGTGTGAACTGACATGAAAGACCTTTCGGAAAGTTGCTGCAAATTGTGACACGTCCGTCATTGCATCGGCATTACCGGAGAACGCGCGGACGAGTGACACGCGTCACCAGCGGCCGAAGGGCGCCTCGCGGACGCCTTTCCCAGCGGGTGTTTGCACACGTCCTGACGTCGGCCGCGAGGCAACGGTCAAGTAACCAGCGCATGAGCGATTTATTACGACACGTATGGACACGGCGGCCCGGGACGCGATGTACTACCTCATCAATCACAATGACGGCTGGGATCCGGGTTCTGATGCCCGGGAGGAACGAGTGACGATGAGTACCGTCGTTCTCGACAGCGTGACGAAGGTGTACCCGGGGGGGCATCTCGCGGTCGATCGCATGAGCCTGCGCGCGGAAGAGGGCGAGTTGCTCGTCCTGCTCGGGCCGTCCGGATGCGGGAAGTCCACGCTGTTGCGCATGATCGCCGGGCTGGAGGAGATCACCGCCGGCGATCTCTATCTCGACGGGAAGCACGCCAACGACCTCGCCCCGCGCGACCGCGATGTGGCGATGGTCTTCCAGAACGGCGCTCTGTACCCTCACCGCACCGTCCGGGGCAACATCTCCTTCCCCCTGGAGATCGCCAAGGCCGATCCGAACATGGTCAGGGAGCGGGTGGTCGAGCTCTCCCGCGCCCTGCGCATCGACGAGACGCTGGACCGCCGGCCTGGAACGCTCTCCGGCGGGCAGCGCCAGCGGGTGGCGATGGGCAGGGCCATCGTCCGGCAGCCCTCGCTGTTCCTGATGGACGAGCCGCTGTCCAACCTCGACGCCGGGATGCGCACCGAACTGCGCATGGAGATCTCCTCGCTGGTGCGGGCGCTCGGCGTCACGACGATCTACGTCACGCACGACCAGGTCGAGGCGCTCACGCTGGCCGACCGCATCGCCATCATGAACCGCGGCGTCCTGCAGGACGTGGGGACCCCCGGGCAGATCTACAACGACCCCGCCACCGCCTTCGTGGCGGCCTTCCTCAGCTCACAGCAGCTGAACCTGCTGTCGGCGACGGTGCGGACCCCGCAGAACCAGTACATCTCGCTCGACTTCGGCCTGCACAACATCACGATGCCGTGGACCGACCCCCGCGCGTACGCCGTCTCCCAGCACACCGGCAGCCAGATCATCGTGGGCATCCGGCCGGACGGGCTCACGCCGATCCCCGAGGGCGCCGACGGGCCGCACTTCACCGGCAGGGTGCGGGCGCTGGAGTACCACGGCCACGAGTGGCTGGCCTACCTGGAGGTGGGCATCCCGGCCGTGGTCGCGCCCGAGCCCGGCCCCGCGAGGGTCAACGGCCACACCAACGGCAACGGCAACGGGCACGCGGCGCACGGCCAGGGCCGGGTGCGCACGATGATGCGGCGCTTCATCTCGGGCGGCGAGGGACCCCCGCACGCCGAGGAGAACACGCCCACGCCGGGCAGCGGCCACCACCGCCGCGCCGACATCATCGTCCGGCTCGGCTCCCGCCCGGTGTGGCGCGCCGGGGAGATCGGCCGCGTCGCGGTCGACCTCAGCAGGCTGATGCTCTTCACGGTGCAGGGCAACCGCATCGACCCGCCCCGCCGGTAGGAGCCCCCGCCCCGCGCCGCGCGCCTCAGGCGAGCGTGCGGGGCTCCGCCGCGGCGAGCAGGGCGATGATCTCGACCACTCTGACCACCTTGTCCAGCTCGACCTGGTGGAAGGCCGGCCCTTCGGAACGTGCCACGACCAGGTGCAGGCCCGCCGCCTTGACCGGGAGGCTGAGCAGGTGCAGCGGCCCCTCGCTGAACGCCGAGGGCCGCAGCGGCGTCAGGTCGGGCATCTCCTCCACGCCCGGAGCCTGCCAGCTGCCGTGCACGACGGCGCCGGTGTCGGAGTCGACCGCGACGGCCCACTCGGCGCTGACCAGGTCTGGCACCGCGTCGACGAGCGTGACGAAGGCCCGCTCGGCGTCGGTGACGACGTGTCCGAGCAGGTCGTAGTCGGGGCTCGCGCCGGGCACCTCCCTGGTCGGCCACACGCCCTCGATGCGCACCCCCGGCACGACGGACAGGCGGTCGCGCAGCTCGTCGGCGGCGAAGCCGCCCGGCCAGGACACGGTGAAGTCGTCGACCGCACGGCCCGCCTCGCGCTCCAGGACCGTTACCTGCAGGATGTCCGCGCCGAGCACTCCGAACGCCCGGGCGACCTGTCCGAGGACCCCCGGGCGGTCAGGGAGCGACACCCGAACTCTCAGCACCTTCACCACCACCTCTCATGTCCAGCCGGGCCACGCACGCGTGCCGACCTCCTGTTTTGTTTCATCCGCGGCCCCTCGCCACACAGGGTGTCGGATGTAGGTTTCACCGATGTTCCGGAGATATGTAGGAAATAAATCCAATTCAGTATTGATAGGCGCCCGCGTCCGGGTTCTTCGATCGCCGAATCGCCCGTCCCGCCGCGTCGTGGGCCATGGAGGCCCCGCCGTACCAGGATGCCCCGAGCGGCACACCCTGCCCGATGGCGGGTGACCCTGGACGAAGCCGCAGGTCACGACGGCCGGCGAAGCGCGGGTCCGCGTGGATGGAGCGGTGGCCGGGCTTGAAGTCCTTGATCCTGCCGTCGTAGACGCCGCCCGCGTCGTCGATCCCCGAGGCGTCCTCGAACCCGACGAGGCCGCCCACCTTGATCGCGTTGTTGCGCAACCTGAGGATCTTCTTGCCGCAGCCGTCGGCACAGGAGAAGCCGATGGTCCGGCGCGCCGGAAGGTACACCGAGTTGTTGACCGCGACCGTGCCCCTGACCGGGCCGACGATGTGCCCGGGCCCCCGGGTGATCAGGAACGATCCCCGGGGACGCGAGGAGGTCACCACGTTGTTGGCGAACAGGTTCCCGTCGGCGGTCCCGCCGGGCCGGTGGCCGAGTTCGGTGAAGGTCTCGTTGTCCCTGGCGACGTTGTGCGCCACCAGGTTGCGGTCGCCGTCGTACACCTCCACGGCCGCGCCGTCGGTCACGTAGTCCTGGCTCCTGGCGTAGCTGCCGGAGATCAGGTTGCCGATCACGCGGTTGTCGTCGCCGTTGAGCAGCACGCCGAACGCGCCCGAGTCGTTGTCGGGCTCGGCGTCGTCGACGCTCATCCGGTCGTTGCCCACCATCTGGCTGTTGCGCAGGACGTTGCGCCCGCCGCGCGCGGTCATCCACACCCCGGCGACGTTGCGGTCGGCGTACACGTCCCACAGGTCGTTGTGGCGGCCGTCCACGCGGAAGCCCGCCCATCCGCAGTCGCTCGCCCGCACCTCCGACACCCGCAGGTAGGACCCGGCGACCACCACGCAGTCGTCGTCACGCCCGCTGATCTTCGGCCGCCCGCCCTTGCCGTAGGCCCCGACGGTGATGGGACGCCGGGCGGTGCCGTCCGCCTCCAGCCTCAGCGTGCCCTTCCACCGGCCGCCCCGCCTCAGCAGCAGCGTGTCCCCCGGGCGCAGCCGGGCCTCCCCCGCCCGCTCCAGCGACCGCCAGGCCTTGCCCGGCGAGGTGCCCGGCGCGTCGTCGTCCCCCTCGCGGGAGTCCACGTAGAAGGCCCGGCCGGCGGCGGAGCGTTCCAGAGCCGCGCCGGCGCCGCCGGTCCCGGACGCCGCCCGCGACGCGGCGGCGGCGTTCGAGCGCTCCACGGGAAGCGAGGCGGCCGACGCCGGGGTGGCGAGCAGCACGGAGGTCAACGGTAAGGACAGACAGGCCCGCCAGGCTTTCGGCGCCATAACCCCACACTCGGTATTAAAAGGTTGCTGCCGCACACCGTAGCGGTCGGTGATCCCCAGGGGGAGACCCCAACCCTCCGGCGGCCGGATCGGTGATCCGGCACGCCGGACGCTAGGGTCCGGCGGCGTGGCGCCCCGGCCCGCGCCGGGGGAGTTTGCCATCCCTTGGCCACCTCTTTCCCGGCACGCGGATCTTGGCGGAGATCCGCGCGGATAGCCTTTGCCAATGCCCCTCCCACGGGCCGCCATCTGGCCACGATCGATCAGAGGGCGGGTCACCCTCCTCACGCTCGTCCTGGCCGCCCTGTTCCTGATCCCCCTCGGCGTCGCCGCCGACCTGGTCATCAGGGCCACGGTCGCCAACGCCATCTGGCACGACACCAGAGAGGCCGCCTCGCGGGTCGTGGTGGCCTACCGCGAGTCGTCCCTGCTCAACCCGATCGCGCCCGGCCCGGGCGACGTCGACCTCATCCAGGTGGTCGGGCCCGGGCGGCACATCCTGGCCTCGACCGCCCGCGGCCGGACCCTGCCGCCGCTCAGCGACGCGCGGCCGGTGGTCCCGCACGACCTGCTCGACTTCACCACCTGCCGGCCCCTGTCCGTCGGCTGCTTCCACGTGACCGCGACGCTCACCGGCCCCGGCCCCGGCGCGCCGGTGGTGTACGCGGCCGCGCCCACCCCGGCCGTGCTGTCCACCCGCATTCTCGACGTGGCCGTCGGCCTGCAGATCGCCGCCGTGGCCGGCCTGGTCGGCTGGATCGCCTACAAGACCGCCGACCGTGGTCTTGGCACCATCGACCACATCCAGGCCCAGCTCGCCCACATCACCGCGAGCGATCTGTCCCTGCGGGTGCGGGAGCCTCCCGGCGAGGACGAGATCTCCCACCTGGCCCGCACCGTCAACAGCACCCTGGCACGGCTGGAGCACTCGGTGGAGCAGCAGCGCAGGTTCGCCGCGGACGCCTCGCACGAGCTGCGCACGCCCATCGCCGGGCTGCGCGCCCAGCTTGAGGAGTCACTGCTGCACCCCGAGGAGACCGACCTCGGCACGCTGGTGCGGGGGGCGCTGCGCGACACCGACCGGCTGGAGACCATCGTCACCGACCTGCTGTTCATGGCCAGGCTCGGCTCGGGCGGCCCGGCCGCGCAGGAGCCCGTCGACCTCGGCCAGCTCGCCACCGGCGAGATCGCCGCCCGGCCCGGCCGCGTGCCGGTCATCGCCGGCGTCGAGGAGCACGTCACCGTGATGGGCGTGCGCACGCACCTGTACCGGGTGATCGACAACCTGCTGGACAACGCCCAGCGGCACGCCGCCGACATGGTCAAGATCGAGGTGCACCGCGACCACGGGTCGGCCGTGCTCGCCGTCACCAACGACGGCGACCGCATCGCCGAGGAGGACCACGAGCGCGTCTTCCACCGGTTCGCCCGGCTGGACGCCGCCCGCAGCAGGAACAAGGGAGGCACCGGCCTCGGCCTGGCCATCGCCCGCGACGTCGCCATCGCCCACGGCGGAACGCTCCACGTCGAGAACGTCCCCGAGGGCACCCGCTTCGTGCTGCGGCTGCCGCTCGCCGAGTGAGCCCTCCGCACGCCCGCCGAACCAGCCCCCGCTCCCTCGCCGGATGAGCCCGCCCCCGCCCGCTGAACGCGTTACCCCCCCTTCGCCGGATGAGCCCGCCCCCGTCCGCCGTCCGGCCGGACGGGGCGCGGCGGCGGCCCCGGCTTCCCGGCTCTCCCAAGTGTTAACAGGAGTGACGCTGGGCGTTCAGCTCGCAATCTCCTAACGGGATGGTGCCGGTGGTTAGCGTGCGTGACACCTCGCGAGCGCGGCCGAAGGACGGCCCGCTCGCACGCCGCATATCAGGGAGTCAACCTTGCGAGTCCTGGCCGTCGTCCCCGCCCGTGGAGGTTCTGCGGGCGTCCCGCTGAAGAACCTGGCCAAGGTGGGCGGCACGCCCCTGGTCGCCCGCGCGGTCGCCTCCTGCACGGAAGCCGAGCTCATCGACCGGGTGGTCGTCAGCACCGACCACGACGCCATCGCCGCCGCGGCCCGCGCGGCGGGCGCCGAGGTGGTCCAGCGTCCCGCCGAGCTGAGCGGCGCCACCGCCTCCAGCGAGTCGGCCCTGCTGCACGCCCTCGACCAGGTCGGCACCGACCCCGAGGTCGTCGTGCTCGTCCAGTGCACCAGCGCCTTCATCGACCCCGCCGACCTGGACGCCGCCGTGTCCAAGGTGCTCGACGGCGCCGCCGACGTGGTGTTCTCCGGGCTGCCCACCCACGAGTTCGTGTGGGCGCGCGGCGAGGACGGGGTGCGCGGGATCAACCACGACCCGGCCCACCGCCCGCGCCGCCAGGACCGTGAGCCGGAGTACCGCGAGACCGGCGCCTTCTACGCCATCCGCGCCGCCGGGCTGCGCGAGCACGGGCACCGCTTCTTCGGCACCGTCGCCGTCCAGCCGGTGCCGAGCCGCCACGCCGTCGAGGTGGACTCCCCCGAGGACCTGGAGATGGTGCGGGCGCTGGCCCCGTTCGTGGACCGTCCCGGCCCGCTCGACGTTGACGCGGTGGTCACCGACTTCGACGGCGTGCACACCGACGACCTGGTCTACGTCGACCAGGACGGCCGCGAGACCGTCGCGGTGAGCCGCTCCGACGGCCTCGGCATCGCCCTGCTCAAGCGGTCCGGCGTCAAGATCCTGGTGCTGTCCACCGAGCGGAACCCGGTCGTCACCGCCCGCGCCCGCAAGCTCGGCGTCCCGGTCCTGCAGGGCCTGGCCTCCAAGCAGACCGCCCTGCGCGACTGGCTCAGCATCGAGGGCCTGGACCCGGCGAGGGTCGCCTACGTCGGCAACGACCTCAACGACCTCGGCTGCATGGAGCTGGTCGGCTGGCCGGTGACCGTGCCCGACGCCCACCCCCGCGTGCGCGCCGCCGCCCGCATCGTGCTCGGCCACGGGGGCGGCGCCGGCGCCGTGCGCGAGCTGTGCGACCGCGTGCTCGCCGCCCGCCCGGTGGACGCCGAGCCGGCCGCCGCCGGCCCGCGCGCGACGCTGCGCGTCAAGGGCGCCCCGGTCCAGATCGGCGAGTCGCTGGTCGGCTCCGGGCAGCCGGTGTACGTCATCGGCGAGATCGGCATCAACCACAACGGCGACCTGGACATCGCCCGCCGCCTCATCGACGTGGCCGCCGACGCCGGCTGCCAGGCGGTGAAGTTCCAGAAGCGCACGCCGGAGATCGCCGTGCCGGCCCACCAGCGCGACCAGATGCGCCAGACGCCCTGGGGCGAGATGACCTACCTGGAGTACAAGTACCGGGTGGAGTTCGGCCAGGACGAGTACACCCAGATCGCCAAGTACTGCGCCGAGCGGGGCCTGGACTGGTTCGCCTCCCCGTGGGACGTGCCGTCGGTGGACTTCCTGGAGGAGATGAACGTCGTCACGCACAAGGTCGCCTCGGCCAGCGTGACCGACCACGAGCTGCTGCGCCGGCTCGCCGCCACCGGCAAGCCGATCATCCTGTCGACCGGCATGTCGACGCTTCCGGAGATCGACGCGGCCGTGGAGATCCTCGGCACCTCCAAGCTGGTGATCATGCACGCCACCTCCACCTACCCGCTGCCGCCTGAGGAGGCCAACCTCCGCACGATCATCACCCTGCAGGACCGGTACGGCGTCCCGGTCGGCTACTCCGGCCACGAGCGCGGCCTGCAGATCTCCCTGGCCGCGGTGACGCTGGGCGCGGTGACCGTGGAGCGCCACATCACCCTGGACCGCACGATGTGGGGCTCCGACCACGCGGCTTCGCTGGAGCCGAGCGGCCTGGAGCACCTGGTGCGCGACATCAGGATCATCGAGCAGGCCCTCGGCGACGGCGTCAAGCGCGTCTTCCCGGGCGAGGAGGCCCCCAAGTCCCGCCTGCGCCGCGTCACCGTCTGACCCACGAGATGATCATCGACATGGACGCGCGCCGCCCCGAGCGGCGCGCGGCAGGAGGCGGCGCGGCGACGCGCACCGGAGGACGCCGGTGATCACGCTGTCGGTCGTGGTGCCGGTGCGGGACGCGGCGCCGTTCATCGGCGACACGCTGGCCTCACTGCGGCGCAACGCGCGGCCCGACTTCGAGTTCATCGTCGTCGACGACGGCTCGGTGGACGCGACCCCGCAGGTCATCGACGACTTCCGCGACGACCTGCCGGGGTTGACCGTGCTGCGCAACAGCTCTCCTGTGGGGCTGGCCGACGCCCGCAACGCCGGCCTGTCTCTCGCCTCGGGCCGGTATCTCACCTTCCTGGACGGCGACGACTGGGTGGGCCGGGGGTACCTCCCCCGGCTCGTCGAGGCGATCGAGGGCCTGGGCTGCGACTTCGTCCGGGTGGACCACGTGCAGGTGGAGGGGCGCAAGCGCACCGTGCACCGCGCGCCGGAGGCCCGGCGGGGCGTGGTGCTCGACCCGCGCGACCGCATCCTGCCGGCCGGCGCGCGGACGATGGTGGACTACCCCTACGCGTGGGCGGGGGTGTACCGGCGCTCGCTGGGCGACCTGCTCGCCTTCCCGGGGCACCTGCACACCGCCGAGGACCGGCCGTGGATCTGGCGGCTGCACCGCGAGGCGCGGTCGTTCGCGGTGGCCTCCATCGCCGGGGTGTTCTACCGGCGGCTGGTGTCCACCTCGCTGACCCAGGTCGGCGACGAACGGCAGCTGCACTTCTTCGACGCCTTCGACCTGGTGTTCAAGCAGATCGAGGGCGAGCCGCACCTGCAGCCCAAGGCGGTGCGCACCTTCTGCGCGCTGCTGGCCCACCACCTGGAGCTCGGCGACCGCTTCTCCCCCGCGCTGCGTGCCCGCTTCGAAGACAGGGCGCGGGACGTCCTGGCCGGTCTCCCGGCGGACCTGCTCGGGCAGACGGGGCTGGACGAGGAGCGGCAGGCCCTGCTCGGGCCGCTGCTCCCCCGACCTCTCAGACAGCCCGAGGAGCGTTCGCCATGACGCAGGTCTTCTACAGCTCCACCCTGTTCGGGACGATGACGCTGGCGGCGGCCATGGACGCGGGCAGGTTCGGCCCGCACGACGGCCGCCGGGTGCTGCTGGTGTCCAACAACGCCGCGATCCCCGAGGTGACCCCGTCCCTGGACGAGGCCCCGGGGTTCGCGGCGCTGCGGCCCCGGTTCGACGAGGTGTGGTCGTGGAACGACATCATCGCCCCGCTGCACCCTTCCGACTGGAAGGCGCGCGTCATCGAGGTGCCCATGCTGGAGCGCCTGGTGCGCGGCCACCTCGCACTGGGTGAGGGGGCCGCCGAGCTGGTGCTGGAGTCGGTGGCGGTGCCGCCGGCCAGGACGGTTGCGGCGCTGGTCCGCGACTGCCCGATCACGGTGTACTCCGACGGCCTGATGAGCTACGGGCCGACCCGCGACCCGCTGCCGCTGGAGATCTCCGGCCGGATCACCCGGCTGCTCCACCTTGACCTGGTGCCCGAGCTCACGCCGCTGCTGCTGCGCGAGGTCGGGGTGGCGCCCGAGCCGCTGCCGGACGCGGCGTTCCTGCGGGTGCTGGAGGAGATGCCCGCCGTCGAGGGCCTGTACGGCGAGGCGATCATCCTGGGCCAGTACCTGTCGGCGCTGGACATCGTCACCGCCGAGGAGGAGGCCGAGCTGCACGCCGGGATGCTGCGCGCCCTCGCCGCGGGCGGCCACCGCAGCGTGCTGTTCAAGCCGCACCCGGCGGCGGGCGGCCACCACGCCCGCCTGCTGCGCGCGGTCGCGCGGGAGCTCGGGGTCGACCTGTGCGTGGCCGGCGACACCGTGCCGGCCGAGGTCTGCTTCCTGGCGTTGCGCCCGCGACTGGTGGTCGGATGCTTCTCCACCGCTCTGATGACCGCGCGCCGGCTGTTCGGCCTGCCGATCGCGACCATGGGCTGCGAGCTGGTGCTGGAGCGGCTGGCGCCCTACGAGAACAGCAACCGAATCCCGGTGACGATCGTCGACGCCACCGTGCCGCGCCTGGCGCCGGACGGCTCGATCACCGAGCCGCCGACCGGCGATCGGAGCGACCTGCGCGCGCTGGTGGAGGCGGTGGGCTTCTGCATGCAGAGCGAGCACTACCCGGCGCTGCGCGAGGCCGCGGCCCGCTACATCGAGGCCAACGGCCCGCAGGCCCGCTACTTCAAGAACCGGCGGCTGGCCTCGGTCGGCCTGCTGCCCGCGCCCGAACCGGCCAAGTCCCGTCCCCTCTCGCGCCTGCGCCGCGCCCTGTCCCGCTGACCGCCGGCCGCTAGCAGGCGGCGGCGCGGGGCGCGCCGCCGCACACGGCGAACGCGGACAGCGCGGCGTAGTAGGCCTGCTTCTTGTTGTAGTCGCGGTCGAAGAGCAGGGGTGTGCCGCCACTGCGCCAGGAGTACCTGTCGGTCACCCCCCACACGGTGACGCCGGTGCAGCGCGGCACCATCACGCAGGCGGTGAGCGCCTTGCGGTAGTCCTGCGCCTGGGCGGCGCCCGAGCCCTCGATGTCCAGCTCGGTGATCTGGACGTCCACGCCGAGCGCGGCGAACTGGGCGATGGTCTGGGCGTAGGCCGCCGGCAGCGGCGCCGTCGCGGAGAAGTGCGACTCCAGCCCGACGCAGTCGATCGGCACGCCCCGCGTCTTGAAGTCCTTGACCATGGCCAGCACGCCGCGGGTCTTGGCGGCCGCCGGATCCTCGATGCCATAGTCGTTGAGGCACAGCCGGGCGGCCGGGTCGGCCGCGCGGGCGGCCCGGAAGGCCGTCTCGATGTAGGAGTCGCCGAGGCGTCGCTGGAACAGGCCGGGGCGCACGCCACCCGAGTCGGCGAACGCCTCGTTCACCACGTCCCAGCTGTGGATCTTCCCTCGGAAGTGGCCGGCCACCGCGGCGATGTGGGCGGTGAGCGCCTGGTAGGTGTCCTGGGCGGTCAGCAGGTTGCCCGTCCAGGCCGTGTGCGGGGAGTCGACCAGGCTGTGCCCGCGCACTCGCATTCCCTTGCTCTGGGCGTGGGCGACGATGGCGTCGGCCGGCGTGAAGTTGAACTGGCCGCGCACCGGTTCCACCGCGTCCCAGTGCATCTCGTTCTCGGGCGTCACGGAGGTGAACTCCCGGTCGAGCACGGCCGCGTAGGGCGCCTCGCCGAGATGGGAGGCGCCGACGGCGGCGCCGAAGTAGCGGCCGGTGGCCGCGGCCGCCCCTCCCAGCGTGGCGGCCGCGGCGCCTGCCGGGGCCGCCGTCAGCGGTGGTGAGGCCACCGCGCCGATGACCGCGAAGGCGGCGATCGCCGCTCGCGCGAGGGAACGGCGCATGGCGACCTCCGACCCGGGATTTCCCGCCATGACCGTCCTCCCGTCACCAGGGGCGTTGACGTCACTGATTGTGACCGGACGCCGGGAGTTGTCAACGTGGCGCGTCATGTTCCGCAGGGCGGACGGGGGTCGCAGCGCCCATGCCACCACTGATGCGGACGGGGCGGCACGAAAGTTTCACGCCATCCCGTCCGGTGTTCAGCCCAGCGCCTTGAGGTAGCGGCGCACGCGGCGGCTCGCGCGGTAACCGGCGCGCAGCACGTTCGGCGGCACCTCCACCCGCAGGCGGGCCCGCCGCCGGGCGGCCGCGTGCTCGGGTCCGGTGAGCAGCGGCCGCACCGGGGCGAGCCGCCCCGCACGCGCCTCGGCGATCAGGGAGCCGAGCCTGGCCACCCAGTCGCTGGTGGCCGGGTCGTGGAAGTAGTTGGCGTCGCACCAGGCGGCCGTCGGGTGCCGCAGGTCGCCGCGCGCCAGGTCTTCCAGGGTGCCCAGGCACCCGCTGTCCTCGAACACCAGGTTGATCATCTCGGCGCTGACCCCGAAGTCCGAAAGGACCAGCAGCGGGACGCGGCCGGCGATCGCCTCCAGGGCCGCGGTGGAGCTGACCGTCACGAATCCCGCCGCGGCGGCCAGGTGCTCGTGCATGGCGCCTGCGGCGAAGCGCACCGAGCCGGGACGCACCGCGCCGGATTCGGCCAGCGACCGCCACAGGCGCTCGTAGTGGTAGCGCTCGTTGTGGGTCTGGCGCTCGTTCTCAAGGGCGCGCAGCTTGACCACGACGTCCAGGCCCGGACGCGCCTCGGCCAGCCGGGCGAGGGCCAGCAGGATGCTCTCGCGGTCCTCGCGCCGCTTGGGCACCTTGGCCTGGGTGGCGAACACCAGGCGGTCGCCCGTCCCGCCGCCGGCCGTCCGATGGTCCAGGTAGGGCAGGCGGGCCAGGGCCATCGACCCGGTGGCGCCCAGTTCCCTGCCGATGCGGCCGAACTCCTCCACCTCCCTGCCGCTGTGCACGACGAACAGGTCGCAGGCCCCGCGGTACAGCCAGGCCTTCTCTGTGGCGGGGATGGAGATGCCCGGCAGCCCCGACACCAGCACCGGCCGGGGCGAGAGCCCGGCGAACACGTCGCCGGCCAGCACGTCGACCACCGGTCCTGTGCAGGCCAGCAGGATGGCGTCGGGCCGGTCGCGTTCGGCGATGCGGCGCAGCGCCCGCGCCGACACCACGGCGGGCGGCTCGGCCGCGCCGGAGCGGGTGCCGCTGACGGCGGCGGTGATCTGGGCCGGGGACGGCACGATCGGCGTGCGCACGACGGCCAGCGTCGATGTCCAACCGGCCGGTAGCTGGTCGAGAAGACCCGCCGCCCATTTCAGATACGAGTCCGAATCGGCCACAGCGAGAACCCGGCTCAAGGAGAAGCCCTTTCGTGCGCGAACATCTGGAGATGCGATCGGAGGGAGACCGACGCGGAGGGAGTCCACCAGTCGTCGGGCACCTCCACGGTCTGGACGGGCACCCCTCGGGCGGCGAGCAGCACGCGCAGCGAGGTGACGGCCGTGGACGGCAGGCTGAGAACGCGCTGGCCGGGGCGCAGGTCGCGCAGGGTCATCTCGACCGGCGCCCCGGCGTCGTACACGGTGACCCCGGGGTGGTCACGGACCGCGGCCAGGTCGCCGGGGTCCTCCCTGCGGTGCGGGTAGTACGCCAGCGGCCCTTCGAGGGCGAACAGCCAGGACAGGTAGCGGTCGCGGTGGATCAGCCCGTTGCGCACCAGCGAGGTGCCGAGGACCACCGTGTTCTCGCGGGGCCGGGGGTGGGCGACCACCGGCTGGGAGCGCAGCCAGGCGAAGTCGTGGGTGACCAGCTCGGCCCCGAGCCCGCGCACGGCGTCGGCCAGGGCGGCGGGGACGGGCAGGGCGGTGAAGACGGTGAGCCGTCCGGCCCTCGCCGCGGCGCGCAGGCGGATCCCCGCGGCGACGCCCAGGGCCAGGCGGGACGGCTTGGCCGCGGCGCGGGCGCGCAGCAGAGGGGTGGCCAGGCCCGCGGTCAACAGCTCCAGCAGGCGGATGGTGGCCAGGCCGTCGTCGACGATGACCATGCGGGTGGGGAAGGCCGTCAGCGAGGTGAGCTGCATCCTGCCGGAGAAGGCGTCCCCGAGGACCCAGGCCTCGCGGCGGCCGGGACGGGGCATGCCCTGATCGGCGGCCTGGATGCTCAGCCCGGCCGGCAGCTCCAGCACGTCCAGCTCGGCGCGGGTGACGCGCAGGCCGGGCAGCCTGCCGCGGGTCACCACGCGGGTGCCCGGCCCGATCAACCCCGCGTGCCGCGCCTCGACCGCGCACAGCAACTGGAGCGGAGACTCCACCCAGGCGACGGCCGACCCCTGCTCCCGCACGCGGCTTCGACCGTTCCTCTCCACGCCGGGCATTGACACGTTCACGACGCATGCAACCTAGCCCCGCGACCCTACGTAATAGGGAACAGACGATGAACGGCGGCCGACGGCGGCCCGGCCGTTGTCGGATGAGAGCGGCTCCCAGGCGTCACATGGGCAACGCGGGCCCCACTTGACACAGAAGGCGTCGCAGGCTCCGAGTATCACTGGGCCCGGACGGCCCCGGAGTCGTGTCCGCGCCCGCGGGGCCCGGATCGGCGGCACCTTACCCGCGTCGCGGCAGGTCAACCGCGCCCGACGCGCATTCTCGCCGGGCCGCGTGCCTGGCTTTGCCATGAGAAGGCCAGAACGGACGAGAGCTTTGTCCCACTTGCATGTGGTTTGTCCGATGTATTACTCTCGGAGGAATCCCGGCACGGGAGACCGCTTCTCTGAGCGACCCGCCCGTGCCGCCGATATCGCCCGGCGCGGCCGGTCCTCTGCGGAGAGACCCCTCTCCCACCGTCACGCGCCTCCGTCGAGTCCGCGCCCACGCGGAGCCGGGGACCCACCTTCTTGGGGTGAATCAGGCGCGCCCGCCCACGGACGCGCCCGTAGGACGAACCTTCACGTCCGAACCCGTCAGCTAACCCGGTAGGCGGCAGGAAGAAGGAGTCTCAGCTTGTCCATGTTCGTCACGACCGTACATCGGCTTCTGGATGCCCCGAAGAACCAGTTGAAGGCCGTCGCGTTCGGCGGGCTCGTGCTCGCCCAGGTTGTCACCGGCACCGCCCTTGCGGCGAACGCCGACTCCTCTCCCCAGGCCGACGCCGCCTCTCCCAAGAGCGGCATCGTCGCCGTCGCGCGGCAGGAGGCGGCGAAGGTGGGGCTGCCGTCCCGGCAGGTCTCCGCCGAGCAGTTGCTGGCACTGGCCGAGAAGCAGGTCGGCATCAGCGAGAACGGCAGCGGCGGCGGCACCAAGTTCCACGCCTGGTACATGAGCTCCCCGCGCGCCAGGGAGACCGTGGCGCGCGACAGTGGCACGATCGCCGACTACGCCGACGCCGCCTGGTGCGACATGTTCGTCTCCTGGGTGGGCGCGCAGATGGGCCTGCAGGACACCGTCGGCGCCGACGCCTACACCGTCGCCCACGCCAAGTGGTTCGCCGCGCGGGACCGCTGGGGCACCACGCCCAAGCCCGGCGCGGTCGTGTTCTTCTCCTTCAACGGCGACAAGAGCATCGACGGCATCGAGCACGTCGGCTTCGTCATCAAGGACAACGGCGACGGCACCATCCGCACGGTCGAGGGCAACACCGACGGCGGCAAGGTCGAGATCCGCACCAGGCCGGCCTCGCAGATCGTCGGATACGGCTACCCCGGCTACGCCGCCTGACCTCGGCGGCCCGCCACCCTCGTTCCACCTTTCCGCGGCGTCCCGCCCGCCTCCCCGCGAAGGACGCCTCCCGGCGCCGCACGGCCGGCCCACTCCCCCGGCCGCGCGGCGCCGGCGCTCGTTTCCCATCACTCCGGCGAGCCGGCCGGAACGCCGCGCAGCCCGCGCGCCGCGCCCCCAGGACCTCGGCGGAGCCCGCGCGCCGTGGCCTAGGAGCCCGGTGAAGCCCGTGCGCCGTGGCGCATGGATGATTTGCGCCCGACTGTGCCGAAGCGGTGGGAGCGCTCCCAATGCTGCGAAAGGGCCTTATGGGGGCTACTCTACGGTTTTCTCAGCGCTAACCGCCCCAGGAGTAACAGTTAGGTTTCGGCATATTGACGCCAGCATTGCCCGTCGGGGACCCTTCGTGGGAGCGCTCCCAAATATCGCTCGCAGGCTCACCCCCGCGAGATCACGACTGAGGGATCCAGCACATCGTGGGCCCGACTGTCGGGGCCGGCCCTCGATGCACCTCCCAAAGATCGGGCAACCACCTGAGAGGGGTCCGGAATGATGAACAATATGCGCCGCGGGAAGACACTCGCGGTCGCATCGGTGATGACGGTCGCACTCGGCATCACCGCCGCGTGCAGCTCCGGCGGGGACGGCGGGAACACCAGCACCGGTGGCTCGTCCTCGGCCGCGGCCGAGAAGATCACCCTTACGCTGCAGACCTTCGGCGGCGGGACCAACTTCGGCTACAAGGCCGCGGTCGCCAAGTGGAACAGCGATCACCCCAACGTTCAGGTGAAGTACAACAACCTCACCGACAGCTTTGAGAACGTCTATTGGCCGCAGATGCTGCAGTGGCTGCAGTCGGGCACCGGCGCCGGCGACGTGGTCGGCATCGACGAGGGCGGCATGGGTCTGGCCAAGGCCCGTCCCCAGTTCTTCACCGACCTCGGCCAGTACGGCCTGCAGAGCCGCCAGGCCGACTTCCCCGCCTGGAAGTGGGAGAACGGCATCAACACCGAGGGCAAGCTGTTCGCCCTCGGCACCGACGTCGGCGGCATGAGCATCTGCTACCGCTCCGACCTGTTCAAGCAGGCCGGGCTTCCCACCGACCGCGACGAGGTCGGCAAGCTGTGGAGCGGCGGCTGGGAGGACTTCATCAAGGCCGGCCAGCAGTTCCAGTCCAAGGTCAAGGACGCCAAGTTCGTCGACAGCATCAACACCATCTACAACGTGGTGCTGGCGCAGGAGGCCGCCAAGAACGGCAACGTCACCTACTTCGACAAGAACCAGCAGCTCATCGTGGACAAGAACCCGGCCGTCAAGTCCGCGTTCGACCTCGCCACGAAGATCAGCCAGGACGGCCTGACCGCCAAGCTGCAGAACTTCACCGACGGCTGGAACACCGGCTTCGTCAAGTCGCAGTTCGCGACCCTGGGCTGCCCCGGCTGGATGCTCGGCGTGGTCTCGGGCAACGCCGGTGACAAGTTCAAGGGCAAGTGGGACGTCGCGACCGTGCCCGGCGGCGGCGGCAACTGGGGCGGCTCCTGGCTCGCGGTGCCCAAGCAGTCCAAGCACCCGAAGGAGGCCGCCGAGCTGGCCAGCTACCTGACCAGCCCCGACGCCCAGCTCATGGCGTTCAAGGAGGGCGGCAACCTGCCCAGCACCATCCCGGCGCAGGACAACCCCGAGCTCCAGAGCGTGAACAACGAGTACTTCAACAACGCGCCCATCGGCAAGATCTTCGGGCCGTCCATCAAGTCGCTTCAGCCGATCTTCCTCGGTGAGAAGCACGCGCAGGTCAAGCGCGAGGTGGAGCAGGTCCTCAACGGCATGGAGCAGGGCTCGGTGCCCGTGGCCCAGGCCTGGCAGAAGTTCGTCGAGGCGGGCCAGAAGGCGGCGGGCTGATCCTCCCCGGTCCTCACCGGTTCGCCGGGGCTCACCGCCCCGGCGAACCGGTGACCTGCCGTAGTGAGCGGCGTGGCGGTGGTGGAACCCACCACCGCCCACGCCCCGCGAGGCACTCGTCCAGTCGTACCGATGCCGAGCTTGGTTATCGCTTGGTAGCGGGCACACGATCGACCGTTACCGACGAGAAGAAGGAGAATGGGGCTCCTCCCCGTGGCCGCCGGCCAGGGAGCGCCCCGGAAATCCGATGAGCGTCAACCTCCACACGCAGCGGGCGGATCCGGCGCCTCCGCCGCCCCGGCCGGGACGCCACCAGGCGCGCTCCCGCCGCAGTATCTGGTCGCAGTTCGACATCAAGGCGACCCCGTACTTCCTGATCTCCCCGTACTTCCTGCTCTTCGCGATCTTCGGCCTGTTCCCCCTGGTGTTCACCCTGTGGGTGTCGCTCCAGGACTACGGACTGGCCGGCGGAGACGCCTCCTTCACCGGCCTGGCCAACTACACCAAGCTCCTGGCGGACGAGGACTTCTGGAACGCGGTGATCAACACCGTCGGCATCTTCGTCCTCGCCACGGTGCCGCAGCTCGTCCTCGCGCTCATGCTCGCCAACGCGCTCAACAAGCGCCTCCGCGGCCGGCTGTTCTTCCGGCTGGGCGTCCTGGTGCCGCTGGTGACCTCGGTCGTCGCCGTCGCCATCGTGTTCACCCAGCTCTACGGCCGCGACTTCGGCCTGTTCAACTGGCTGCTCGGCTTCGTGGGCGTCGACCAGCACATCGACTGGCAGAGCGCCAAGTGGTCGTCCTGGACCGCCATCGCCACCATGGTCGACTGGCGCTGGACCGGCTACAACGCGATCATCTACCTCGCGGGCATGCAGACCATCCCCCGCGACCTGTACGAGGCGGCGTCCATCGACGGGGCCTCCCCGCGCCGCCAGTTCTGGCAGATCACCCTGCCGATGATCCGCCCGACGATCATCTTCACCGTGTTCGTCTCGACGATCGGCGGGCTCACCCTGTTCGCCGAGCCGGTGATGTTCGCCAGCAACCGGATGGACGGCGGGGCCACCGGCCAGTTCCAGACGATCGCCATGTACATCGTCGAGCAGGGCTTCCGGAACTTCAACTACGGCTACGCCGCCGCGGCCGCCTGGCTGCTGTTCCTGCTGATCCTCCTCGGCGTCGGGATCAACTACACGTTCGTCCGCCGGATCGGAGGCAGCAAGTGACCGCGATCACGCAGGTCAGGCCGGCGCAGAGGGGCAAGGCGCGCAGCAAGCGGGACCCGTTCCGCGCCACCCCCCTGACGAAGATCGCCCTGGGCTTCACCGTCCTGCTGTCGATCTTCCCGATCTACTGGATGATCATCATCGCGTCGCGGACCAACTCCGACGCGGTGGAGGTGCCCCCGCCGCTGCTCCCTGGCGGCAACCTCGGTGCCAACATCCAGCGCGTGCTCGAGACCGAGGACGCGCACTTCATCACGGGTCTGGTGAACTCGCTGATCGTCACCTCGACGGTGACGCTCTCCGTCGTGCTCATCTCGACGTTCGCGGGATTCGCCTTCGCCAGACTCCACTTCCGCGGCCGCAACCTGCTGCTCGGCTCCATCCTCATCACGATGATGGTGCCGCTCCAGCAGATGGGCATCGTCCCGCTCTACCAGCTCATGGTGACCCTCGGCTGGACGGGCACGCTCAAGGCCGTCATCCTGCCCTACCTGCTCAACGGCTTCGGCGTCTTCATGATGACGCAGTACACCGATCAGGCCGTGCCCGAGGAGCTGGTCGAGGCGGCGCGGGTGGACGGCGCGTCCACCATGCGCATCTGGTGGAACGTGATCCTGCCCGCCGTGCGGCCCGGCATGGCCGTGCTGGCGCTGCAGACCTTCATGCTCAACTGGAACGAGTTCATGTGGCCCTTGATCGTCCTGAGCCCGGAGAACCCCACGGTTCAGGTGTCGATCAGCTTCCTCACCGCGGCCCACAGCACGGACTACGTCCTGATCTTCACCGGAACGGCCCTTTCCGTACTACCGCTCATTGTCGTTTTCGTCGCGTTCGGCCGGCAGATCGTCGGCGGACTCATGGAAGGTGCGGTCAAAGCGTGACCACGCAGGAGACTCAACCCCAGACCGGCATCCCCGCCCTCGCGTTCCCCACCGGCTTCGTCTGGGGCGCCGCCACCTCGGCGTACCAGATCGAAGGGTCCACCGACGTGGACGGGCGCGGGACCTCCATCTGGGACACGTTCGTCCGGCAGCCGGGCCGCATCCTCAACGGCGAGAACGCCGATGTGGCCATCGACCACTACCGCCGCTACCGGGACGACGTGGCCGTCATGGCCGAGCTCGGGCTGACCGCCTACCGCTTCTCGGTGTCCTGGCCGCGGATCATGCCGGACGGCGCCGGCACGGTGAACCAGGCCGGCCTGGACTTCTACCGGCGGCTGGTGGACGAGCTGCTGGCCAACGGCATCGAGCCCTGGCTGACCCTGTACCACTGGGACCTTCCCCAGGCACTTGAAGACCTCGGCGGCTGGCCCGCACGCGACACGTCGAAGCGCTTCGCCGACTTCGCCGCCTGCGTCCACCAGGCGCTCGGCGACCGCGTCAAGCAGTGGAGCACCGTCAACGAGCCCTGGTGCGCCGCCTTCCTCGGCTACTCCTCCGGCGAGCACGCGCCGGGACGCCGTGAGCCGGCCGCCTCGATCAGGGCCGCCCACCACCTCAACCTCGCCCACGGCCTGGCCGTCCAGGCGCTGCGCGCCCAGGGCGCCGACGCGCGCATCGGCGGCTCGGTGAACCTGTACGCGATCAGCCCGGCGACCGACGACGCCGCCGACCTGGACGCCGCGCGGCGCATCGACGGCCTGCAGAACCGCTTCTTCCTGGACGCGCTGCTGAAGGGCTCCTACCCCGAGGACGTCCTCGCGGACCTGAGCGCGGTCACCGACATCGACTTCATCCAGGACGGCGACATGGAGACCATCTCCACGCCGTTCGACACCCTGATGGTGAACTACTACAGCCGGTTCACCGTGTCGGGCAAGCCCGGAGGCGCCGCCTCGGCCGCCGCCGCCCCGACCGGCGCCGGCTCGCCGTGGCCCGGCAACGAGCACGTGTCGTTCGTCAACGGCGGCCGGCCGGTCACCTCGATGGGCTGGGAGATCGACGACCTCGGCCTGTACGAGGTGCTCCAGCGGGTCGCCACCGAGTACCCGAGCATCCCCCTGGTCATCTCCGAGAACGGCGCCGCGTTCGACGACGTCGTGGCCGACGGGTCGGTCGACGACCAGGAGCGCCTGGCCTACATCGAGGCGCACCTGCGCACCTGCCACGCCGCCATCGAGGCGGGCATCCCGCTCAAGGGGTACTTCGCCTGGTCCCTGATGGACAATTTCGAGTGGGCCTGGGGCTACGGCAAGCGGTTCGGACTTGTGTACGTCGACTACGAGAGCCAGCGCAGAACCCCCAAGGCCAGCGCCTTCTGGTACGCCGACACGATCCGCAGAGGCGGGTTGCTGGGTCCGGCAGAATAAGGCGTTAACTGTCAGGAGGGGGCTACTTTGATGAACGGGGACCGCCGCTCGGGAGCGCGACCGACCCTCGAGGCCGTCGCCGCTCGCGCGGGCGTCGGCCGCGGCACCGTGTCTCGCGTCATCAACGGCTCGCCGAAGGTGAGCGACAAGGCGCGCGAAGCGGTGCAGCAGGCGATCGACGAACTCGGCTACGTGCCGAACCGGGCGGCGCGCACCCTGGTCACCAGGCGCACGGACACGATCGCGCTGGTGGTGTCGGAGTCCGAGCAGCGCATCTTCGACGAGCCGTTCTTCGCGGGCATCATCCGCGGCATCGGCTCGTCGCTGTCGGAGACCGGCCTGCAGCTCATCTTGACGATGGCGCAGTCGCGCGACGAGCACGAGCGCCTTGAGCTCTACCTCACCGGGCAGCACGTGGACGGCGTGCTGCTGATCTCCCTGCACGGCGCCGACCCGCTGCCCGGCCGGCTGGAGGAGATGGGCGTGCCGACCGTCCTCGGCGGCCGCCCGGTGGGCTTCACCCCGTTCAGCTACGTCGACATGGACAACAGGGCCGGCGCCCGGCAGGCGGTCAAGTACCTGCTCGGCCGGGGCAGGCGGCGCATCGCGACCATCGCCGGCTCCCAGGACATGGGCGTGGGCGTCGACCGTCTGGCCGGCTACCGCGACGCGCTGCTGGCCACCGGCATGCAGGAGATCGTCGCCTACGGAGACTTCAGCGAGGCCAGCGGCGTGTCGGCGATGGAGCGCCTGCTCCAGCAGCACCCGACGCTGGACGCGGTGTTCACCGCCTCCGACCCGATGGCCTTCGGCGCGATGAGGGTGCTCAAGGACCACGGCAAGATCATCCCGGACGATGTCGCGGTGATCGGCTTCGACGACTCGGCGGTGGCCGCGCACACCGTGCCGCCGCTCACCAGCGTCCACCAGCCGACCGAGGACATGGGCCGCCAGATGGCGCAGCTGCTCGTCTGCCGCATCAACGGCGAGCGGCTGGAGCAGCCCGTCGTGATATTGGACACCCACCTGGTCGAGCGCGGCTCGGCCTGACCCCCAAAGGCGCGGCCCGGGCAGCCCGTGCGGCCGGGAGCCCGGGCCGTCGCGCGCCCCCACCCCCCGAAGGAGAACCCCGTGCCTGAACAGCGTTTCCCCGACGAGTTCGTCTGGGGTGCGGCGACCTCCGCCTACCAGATCGAGGGCGCCACGGAGGAGGACGGGCGCGGGAGGTCGATCTGGGACACCTTCGCGGCGGTCCCCGGCAACGTCAAGAACGGCGACACCGGCGCCGTGGCCGCCGACCACTACCACCGTCTGGGCGAGGACCTCGACCTGATGGCCTCGCTGGGCCTGCGCGGCTACCGCTTCTCCATCGCCTGGCCGCGCGTCCAGCCGGACGGCGCGGGCGCGGTGAACCAGGCCGGCCTGGACTTCTACCGCCGCCTGGTCGACGGGCTGCGCGAGCGCGGCGTCCATCCCATGGCAACTCTGTTCCACTGGGACCTGCCCCAGGCGCTGCAGGAGGCCGGCGGCTGGGAGAACAGGGACACCGCCGAGCGGTTCGCCGACTACGCCGCGATCATGTTCGACGCGCTGGAGGTCCGCGACTGGCTGACCATCAACGAGCCCAAGACCGTCGTCGACTGCGGCTACCGCTGGGGCATCCACGCGCCGGGGGTCCAGGACGAGGGGCGGGCGTTCGTGGCCCTGCACCATCTGCTGCTCGCCCACGGACGCGCCTCGCGCGTGCTGCACGAGGCCCACCCCGGCCGGCGCATCGGCCCGGCGCTCAACCTGCACCCGACCTACGCCGCCGAGCCCTTCACCGGCGCCGACGCGGCGGTCTGGCACCAGGACGGGCTGGAGAACCGGCTCTACCTCGACCCGATCTTCACCGGCGCCTACCCCGAGGACACGCTCGCGTGGATCGCCGAGCGCAGCCCGATGCCCGACCGCATCCTCGAGGGCGACCTCGCGGTGATCAGCGAGCCCATCGACGTGCTCGGCGTGCAGTACTACACCCCGCACTTCCTGGACGCCGAGGGCAACCGCGTGCACAAGCACCCGACGGCGCAGCTCGACTGGCTGGAGATCTACCCGCGCGGTCTGTACGACACCCTGACCCGGCTGAAGTACGACTACCCCGCGGTGCCGATCGTGATCACCGAGAACGGGGTGCCCGCGCCCGACGAGGTCGGCCCGGACGGCGGCGTCGCCGACGGCGAGCGCGTCTCCTTCCTGCGCGACCACCTCGCGGCCGTGCACGACGCGCTGGCCGAGGGCGTGCCGGTGGAGGGGTACTACGTCTGGTCGCTGCTGGACAACTTCGAGTGGGCAGAGGGCTACGACGCCCGCTTCGGCATCGTGCACGTCGACTACGCCACCCAGCGCAGGACGCCGAAGAGCAGCGCCCTGTGGTATCGCGACCTCATCTCCTCCGGCCGCCTGGCCTGAACTTCCTCCGGCCGCCTCGCCTGACCGGCGCGGGAAAGGTCAGGCGCGCGGGCCGGGGGCGCGGCGGAACTCGAACGGGGCGCTCTCGCGGCCGGGCACCACGAACCAGCACTCGCCCGTGCCGTCGCTGTCGAGCAGCCGAATGAAGGCCTCGGTCACCGCGGAGACCGGGAGGATGGGAAAGCCCATCTCCTCGAGCACGGCCTTGCCGCCGCCGAGGATCGGGGTGTCGGCGAAGGACGGGCACAGCGCCTGCACCTTGATGCCGGCCCGGGCGAGGGCGGGGCCGAGCGAGCGGACCAGCCCGACGACGGCGTGCTTGCCGGCGGCGTAGATCGGGTCGGCGGGGATGCCCACGATGCCGGCCATGCTGGAGGTCGCCACGATGGTGCCGCCGCCGGCCGCCCGCAGCGCGGGCGTCGCGGCCCGCACGCCGAACACGACCCCGTCGAGGTTGACGCTCATCGCCAGGCGGTAGCGCTCGAGGTCGAAGTCGTCGCCGAGGCCGCAGCCGGTGGTCACGCCGGCGTTGAGGAAGGCCAGGTCGAGCCGCCCGTACCGCTCGACCGCCAGGGCCACGGCCTTCTCGCTGTCGGCCGGCCGCCGCACGTCGCAGCGCGCGGCCGTCCCGCCGATCTCGCCGGCGACCTCCGCGGCGCCCGCGTCGTCGATGTCGGCGACGACGACGCGGGCGCCGCCCTCGGCCAGCCGGCGGGCGACCGCGGCGCCGATGCCGCCGGCGCCGCCGGTGACGAGGGCGACCTTGCCGTCGAGCCGGTCGGAGCGCACCACGTTGGACGGCGCGGGCGCCGGCCGCTCCTCCCCCGTCGCGGGGACGAGCCCGCTGATCAGGTCGATCTCGTTCACAGTGGCAACCCTCCGGTGGCGGCGCTGGTGGAACCGGTGGCCCGGTACGCGGCGATCGTACGCTCGGCGATGCGCATCTGGTGGATCTCGTCCGCGCCGTCGGCGAAGCGCGCCCACCGGGCGTGCTGGAACATCTTCGCCAGCGGGGTGTCGGTGGAGTAGCCGAGCGCTCCGTGCACCTGGATGGCCCGGTCGATGATCCGGTTGAGGCTGCCGGCGACGAAGTGCTTGGCCATCGAGACCTCGGTGCGGAAGTCCTCACCCTTGTCGATCTTGGAGGCGGCGTGCAGCACCATGAGCTTGCACTGGTACAGCTCCATGGCCGAGTCGGCGATGAGCCACTGGACGCCCTGCTTGTCGGCCAGCAGCGAGCCGTGGCTGTAGCGGTTGAGCGCCCGGTCGACCATCATGTCGAGCGCGGTCTCCGCCTGGGAGATCCAGCGCATGCAGTGCGCGAGCCGCGCGGGGCCGAGACGGTACTGGCCCAGGCGGTGGCCGTTGCCCCGGCCGCCCAATATCGCGCCGTCGGGCACCCGCAGATCGGTGATGACGATCTCGCTGTGCCCCGTGGAGCCGTGCATCGTCTCGACCTCGCGGACGTCGTTCCAGCCCTCCTGGGGCAGGTCGACCAGGAAGGCGGTGTTGGCGCCGCGGGAACCCTCGGGGACGTCGGTCTCGGTCCGGGCGATGAGGATGGCGAAGCTCGCGCGGCGGGCGTTGGAGATGAACCACTTGTGGCCGTTGATCACCCACTCGTCCCCGTCCCTGACGGCGTGCGTGCGGATGAGCGTCGGGTCGGAGCCTGCCACCTCGGGCTCGGTCATGGCGAAGCACGACATCTTGGCGCCCTCGAGCAGCGGCCGCAGGTAGCGTTCCTTCTGCTCGTCGTCGCCCCAGTGCAGCAGCGTGTGCATGTTGCCCTCGTCGGGGGCCGCGCAGTTGAGGATCCAGGGGCCGAGGCGGGTCTTGGCGGCCTCCGACTGGACCATGGCCAGCTCGACGTGGCCGAGACCCATGCCGCCCCACTCCTTGGGCATGTGAGGCAGCCACAGCCCCTCTTCGCGCGCCCGGGCGCGCAGGCCGAAGATCACCCGCAGGTACTCCTCGCGCGTGGTGGCGGCCGTCTCGTCGTCCAGGCCCTCGACGGCGGGGACGACGGTGCCCCGGATGAAGTCCCGCACGCGCCGGCGGATCTCCTCGTGCTCGGGGGCGAGCGTGAAGTCGATGGCCATCGGACCCCTCCTCGTCGGCAGGCGTCGCCCGCCCTCGGCGCGCCCGCGGCGGCACGTCCCAATACGCTCGCCCGAGGATCTCAGGCATCCGCCCGGCACGATAGACACCCCTCCCCCAAAACGGCGCCGCCCCGCCGCCCTTCCCTTAGCCAGGAGCGACGCCCCCCGCCCCGGCCGGCCTTTCCCCGGCGCCGGGCCGGCGAGACGGGGAACCCCGAATCCCGCGCCGCCGTGCCGCACGGGACCGGCGAACGCTCACCTTCACCCCGGTGCCATGCTCTTCCCGGCCCCGACTGAGGCCTTGCCCGGCGCCGGGTCGGCGAGAAGGGGGTGCGGCGAATCCGGCGCCGCCGTGCGGCGGGCGACCCGTCGAGCGGTCGCGGTGACAGCCTCAGGGGACCGCGTAGCCCGGGACGGAGGGCCAGCGGACGGTGATCACGACCGAGTCCTCCTCGGCGTACCAGGAGTGGTCGACTCCCCGCCCCCACACGACGTAGTCCCCCGGCTCGGCGAGCAACACGCCGCGGCCCGGTAGTTCGACCCGGAACCGGCCGCGCACCAGGATGAGCAGCGCGGTGCGCTTCTCGCCCCTGACCCATTCGGCCCGCTCGTCGCCGCGGGCGTGCACGCCCCACTTGATCTCGACCTCGTCGCTGTGGCGCGGGTCGCCGGGCGGCTTGAAGTGCCCGAGCAGCCAGCCCTGGTCGCCGGCCGCGTCCACGTCGGCGCGCCCGACGTACACCCCGTCCATCGGGTCCATCGGATCCGCCGGGTCCGCCGGGCCTGCCGGGTCGGTCATGTCCGTCACGGACGGTGACGCTAGCAGGCGGCCGACGTTCCCCGGCGAGGAGGCGGGGATGGCGGGGGTGAACTGGGATGGTCGGAGGTCTCCTCACAGGACCGAATCGCCGGTAACCTGACGTGGTTCACATAATGAGCTGACAATGGGCATTGACTGCCTGTGCGGGAGTTTTCGCACGCCGGGGGCTTGTGGTGAAAGGGCGGGACAGCGCCGCACCGGGGATCGGTCCCGGCTGTCCGAAACCGGTTTGACCTGCGGTCGCGCCCATTCGATCAGGGTGGCGCCGAAACCCCACCAAGTGTGACCGTATTTACTCAATTAGTTGACTCTTTGCGCCAAAGCCCCTACCTTTAGGGCGCTATGGGAGCGCTCCCACTTTCCGGGACCCGGTGACGACCACCGGAAGACGACCGGGAAGATGGGAGGCGTGCGCCCTGGTGCCGCCCGGAATCTGGTTGTTCGCGCGTCGATGAGAGGATTTCCCCCGTGCCTCAGTACGTTCTCCACGGTGGCGGCTATCACGCCGAGGTGACCAAGATGGGCGCGGCCCTGCGAGTGCTCAGGCACGGCGACCGCGACCTGGTGGCCACCTGGCCCCCCGAGGGACCCGTCCCGCACTACAGCGGCACCCTGCTCGCCCCCTGGCCCAACCGCGTGGCCGGCGGCCGCTACGGTTTCGACGGCGAGCGGTTCGAGGTCCCGGTCAACGAGCTCGAACGCGGCCACGCGCTGCACGGCCTGGTGGCCTTCGCCGACTGGGAGCTGGTCGAGCCGCCCACCGCCGAGGGCGACCAGGGGTTCGTGCGGCTCGCGCACACCATCGAGCCCACCCCCGGCTACCCGTTCCGCCTGGCCCTGCAGGTGCGGTACGCGGTGAGCCCCGAGGGGCTGGCGACGACGCTCACCGCCGAGAACATCGGCGAGCGCCGCGCCCCCTACGGTTGCGGCCCGCACCCGTGGCTGATCGCCGACGACGGCCCCGAGACGGGCTGGGAGCTCGACCTGCCGGCCGGCCGCGTGCTGCGCGTCGACGACGTCCTGATCCCCACCACGCTGGAGCCGGTCGACGGCACGCCGTTCGACTTCCGCTCCCCCCGCCCGCTCGCCGCCACCGTGATCGACGAGGCGTTCACCGGGCTGGACGCGGCCCCCGACGGCTTCGCCCGCGTGCGGCTGAGCGGCGAGCGCGGCGCGGTGCAGATCGTCTGGGACGCGGCGGCGATGCCGTGGGTGCAGGTCTGCACGGGCACCGGCTTCGGCCACCGGGGCATCGCCGTCGAACCGATGACCTGCCCGCCGGACGCCTTCAACACCGGCACCGACCTCGTCGTCCTGGAGCCGGGAGACAAGCACGAGGTCACCTGGACCATCTCCGCCGTGTGAGGCGCGCGCGCCCGGGCGGCCGGCGAGGGCCCCGGTCTTCGCCGGCCCCGCCCGTCCTTCCTTTCTCCTTCCCTTCCCCTGACCGTCTTGACCAGCCGAAGTGATGTGACCGATGGAGAGCAGGACCAAGCGCCGGCTGTCGGCCGCCCAGTTGGACGCGCTGATCCGTGGAGCAGTGGGAACGGGGGTGCGGTCGGCCGAGGAGCTCACCGACGGCTTCGCCAACGCGGTGTGGCTGGTCACCCTCGACGACGGCCGCCAGGTCGTCGTGAAGGTCGCACCGCCACCCGAGCTGCGGCAGCTCACCTACGAGCGTCACCTGCTGCGCACCGAGGCGCTGGTGTACCACCTGGCCGGACCCACCGGCCTGCCGCTGCCGCGACTGCTGCACTCGGGCTTCGACGACCCGGGGCTCGGCGGCGACTATCTGCTGTTCTCGGCGCTGGACGGCGTCCCGTGGAGCCAGGCGGGCTCCCTGACCGACGCCGACCATCGCGCGCTGCGGCACGAGGTGGGCGGTCATCTGGCGACGCTGCACACGATCCCCGGCCAGGGCGTCTACGGCTACCCCTACGCCGGTCTCACCGGCACGACGTGGCGCGACGCCTTCGTGGTGATGACCGGCGCGCTGCTGGACGACGCGGTCCGCTACGCCACGCCGCTGCCCTGCTCGCTGGTGGACATCGCGGGCGCCATCCACGCCAACCTCCACGTGCTGGAGGAGGTGACGGTGCCCTCACTGGTCCATTTCGACATCTGGCCCGGCAACGTGTTCGTGACCGCGCGGGGCGAGGGGCCGCCGCGCGTCCAGGCGCTGATCGACCACGAGCGGGCCTTCTGGGGCGACCCGCTGGCCGACTTCATCACTCCGACGATCTTCGGGCGGCTGAGCGAGGACGACCCGATGCTGGTGGGGTACCGGCAGGCGGGCGGCAAGCTGGACCTGACCCCGCAGGCCCGCGTCCGCGAGGCTCTGTACCGGCTGTACCTCAACCTCATCCTGCTGGTGGAGAACGGCCCCCGGCAGTACCCGCCCGAGGACTACGCCCGCATCCGCGAGCCGGCGACCGCCGGGGTGACCAACTGCCTGGCGCTGCTCAGGCAGCGCTGACGCGCCGTCCCCGGACATGCCAGGAGCGCCGCCGCCCTCAGCGAGTGGGGGCGAGGCGGGCGCGCCTGACGCCGCGGCCGGCGCGGGCGCCGGGCCGAGCACCGGTGCTCCACCGGCCGTGACAGCCGGCGGCGCCCCGGCAGGGCCGCCCAGGGACCGGGTCCCCGGACGGCCGCCGGGTTGTCGATGGTGTCGCCGCGCATGTCAGGCGCTCGTGTCCCGGCCGGCCCGGGGCCCGGCGACCAGCCGGTCGCCGTCGTAGGCGTCGCGGCCACGCACCGGTTCGGTGGTGGTCTCGACGTGGTCGGCGCCGGGGTAGGCGCCGCGGTCGGCGGGACGGGCGGCGGGGATCTCCACCCGGTCGTCGACGCCGTCGCCGTCATGGTCGGGCATGTGCGCGTGCCGTCCGGCCGGCGTGGGCGCGGCGGCGGTGGCGGCCGGAGTGGTGTTCTCGGCCTCCAGCCGGCGCTCGAGGCGGCGCTTCTCCTCCTCCAGCCGGGCGACGCGGTCACGCGTCTCCACCCGCGCCTCGCGCATCTTCCTGCGCTTGGCGCCGGCGCGCCGCATGCCGGCCGTCAGGATCATCAGGCCGATCAGGAACACGGCCGCGGTGGCCGCGCCTGCCAGGAACAGCTCCAGCTTGCTGAGCTGGAAGGTCCGGTCGAGCACCGTGACCGACGCCGCGATGCCGCCGGTCTCGTCGTTCGCCACCGCGACCAGGGTCGCGCCGGCGAGCACGATCAAGAGCAGGCCCAGCACTATCATGTGACCTCAACTCCAAGTCGCCTCGTTGTCGCCCCTTCGTGGGCGCAGACCGACTGCCCACGAGCCCTCCGGTTATTCCTCCCGCATCCCAACCGTGACGTACGCGATCGCCGTGGGCGCCGGGGAATCCGGCCCGCGGGCCCCTCGGTGGCCGGCGGCCCCCGGCATGGTCACGAAAGGCGCCGCCCGTCCGCCGCGCCGGGCTTCACCCGGAAGGCGGGGTGTGCGATGATTTCATCAGGTGATGAAAAATGCGGACCACATGTGCGATCGCCGGAGGCGGCCCCGCCGGCGCCGTCCTGGCCCTCCTGCTCGCCCGGGCCGGGGTGGAGGTGACGCTGCTGGAGAAACACGCCGACTTCCTGCGCGACTTCCGCGGCGACACCATCCATCCCTCGACCCTGCAGATCCTCGACGAGCTCGGGCTCGCCGGGGAGTTCCTCGCGCTGCCCCACCGCAAGGCCGAGAAGGTGCTGGTGTGGACCGACGAGCGCGTCCTGACCGTCGCCTCCCTGCGCGGGCTGAAGAGCAGGTTCCCCTACATCGCGTTCGTCCCGCAGTGGGACTTCCTCAACCTGGTCACCGCGGCGGCCCGGCGCTATCCCACCTTCCGGCTGCTCATGGAGGCCGAGGTGGTGGGCCTCATCCGGGAGGGCGGCGCCGTGCGCGGCCTGCGCTACCGCGACCGGGACGGGCGGGAGCACGAGCTGCGCGCGGCCCTCACCATCGGCGCCGACGGGCGGCGCTCGGCCGTGCGCCGCGCCGCGGGCCTGGTCCCGGTGGAGCACGGCGCGCCCATGGACGTGCTGTGGTTCCGGCTGCCGCGCGAGGACGGCGACACCGCGGACGCCTTCCTGCGCGTCTCGGCCGGGCGGATGATGGTCGCGATCAACCGCGAGAGCTACTGGCAGCTCGCCTACCTGATCCCGAAGGGCCGGTTCGAGCAGGTGAGGGCCGAGGGCATCGAGGCGCTGCGCGCCTCCATCGGCACGCTGGTGCCCTTCCTCGCCGACCGCACCGGGGAGCTGGCGAGCATGGAGCAGGTCAGCGTCCTGCGGGTCGCCGTCAACCGGCTGCGCCGCTGGCACCGTCCCGGGCTGCTGCTCCTCGGGGACGCCGCGCACGCCATGTCACCGGTGTTCGGCGTCGGCATCAACCTGGCCGTGCAGGACGCGGTGGCCGCCGCCAACCTGCTCGCCGGGCCGCTGCGCGCCGGAGCGGTCCCCGAGGAGGTGCTGCGCCGGGTGCAGCGCCGCCGCACCCTGCCCACGGTCGTCACCCAGCTCGCGCAGCGCGCGGTGCAGGCCCTCGTCATCGGCCCGGCGCTGCGCGACGCGCCCCGGCCGGCACCGGCCCTCCGTGATCGCGCCACGCCGGGCGGGGCTGCGCGGCCCGATGCCACGCCGTCGCGGCCGCGTGATCCCGCGCGCCTGCCGCTCATCGGAGCCCTCGCCCGCCGCTTCGTCGGCTTCGGCGTCCTGCCCGAGCATGTCCGCACGCCCGAGGCTCCCCGGGCGGGCGCCTCCTGACGGCACGAAGGGGCACGAAAGGGTCCGGATGGGCGAGGCGGCCCCGCGGCGGCCGGCGTACGGGCGTGGCACGACTCCTCGCATCTCCCCCCGAATGGAGAAAGATTTCTCACCTTGTGGACACGGACTCTGTCACACGGGGAAAGGTGCAATAGCCTTTTAGCGTGAGCGCCGAACCGATCAACCTGGATTCCTGGCGGGAGCTGCCCGCCGCGCAGCAGCCCGAGTGGCCCGACCACTCGGCGCTGGAGCGCACCGTCGCCGAGCTGCAGGGTCTGCCACCGCTGGTGTTCGCCGGCGAGTGCGACGAGCTCAAGGACCGGCTCGCCGCCGTGGTGCGCGGCGAGGCGTTCGTGCTGCAGGGTGGCGACTGCGCCGAGACCTTCGCCGGCGCGACGGCCGACAACGTGCGCAACAAGCTCAAGACGCTGCTGCAGATGGCCATCGTGCTCACCTATGCCGGCCGTGTCCCCGTCGTCAAGATCGGCCGGCTGGCCGGGCAGTTCGCCAAGCCGCGTTCCAGTGGGACCGAGACCCGGGGCGGGGTCGAGCTGCCCGCCTACCGCGGCGACATGGTCAACGGCTTCGACTTCACCCCCGAGTCGCGCACGCCCGACCCCGCGCGGCTGCTGCGCGCCTACCACTCCTCGGCCGTCACGCTCAACCTGGCGCGCGCCTTCACCAAGGGCGGCTACGCCGACCTGCGGCAGGTGCACGCCTGGAACCAGGACTTCGTGGCCGAGTCGCCGGCCGGCCGCCGCTACGAGCAGCTCGCCCGCGAGATCGACCACGCGCTGGCGTTCATGCGGGCCTGCCGCGCCGACCCCGAGGAGTTCCACACCGTCGAGTTCTACTCCTCGCACGAGGCGCTGATCCTCGACTACGACCGCGCGCTCACCCGCGTCGACTCCCGCACCGGTCTGCCCTACGACGTGTCGGCCCACATGGTGTGGATCGGCGAGCGCACCCGTCAGCTCGACGGCGCCCACGTCGAGTTCTTCAGCCGCATCCGCAACCCCATCGGCGTCAAGCTCGGGCCCACCACCTCGCCCGAGGACGCCCTCGCGCTCATCGACAAGCTCAACCCCGCCAACGAGCCCGGCCGGCTGACCTTCATCACCCGCATGGGTGCCTCCAAGGTGCGCGACGCGCTGCCCACGCTGGTGGAGAAGATCCACGCGAGCGGCGCCCAGGTCGCGTGGATCTGCGACCCGATGCACGGCAACACCTTCGAGGCGCCGAGCGGCCACAAGACCCGCAGGCTCGGCGATGTGCTGGACGAGGTCACCGGCTTCTTCGAGGTGCACCACGCCCTCGGCACCCACCCGGGCGGCATCCACATCGAGTTCACCGGCGACGACGTCACCGAGTGCGTCGGCGGCGGTCACCCGATCGTCGAGGAGGACCTGGCGCTGCGCTACGAGACGGCCTGCGACCCGCGCCTCAACCGCAGCCAGTCGCTCGACCTGGCCTTCCAGCTCGCCGAGCTCTACCGCTCCAGCTGAGCCCGGCGGGCCCCGCACGACAACGGCCGGGCCCGCCGTGCGCCGAGCCGGGCGGGCCCCCACACGACGAGAGCCGGCCCCGCCGCCCGTGGAAAGGGCGGCGGGGCCGGCTCTGGCGTTCGCGTGGCTCCCGTACTCGGGGGCGGCGGCCTCGCTCAGGGGCGGCGGCCGTCGTCGGGGCCCTCGGCGACCCCGGAGTCGATGTCGGAGGCGATCTCCTTGCGGATGGCCTCCATGTCCAGGGCGCGCACCTGCCTGATCAGGTCCTCGAGCGCGGGCTCGGGCAGCGCCCCCGGCTGGGCGAACACGACGATGCCGTCCCTGATCGCCATGACCGTGGGGATGGAGGTGATCTCGAAGCCTTCCGCCAGGCCCCGCTCGGCCTCGGTGTCGATCTTGCCGAAGGTGATGTCCTCGTGCTTCTGCGAAGCCTTCTCGAAGATGGGCCCGAAGGTGCGGCAGGGCCCGCACCACGCCGCCCAGAAGTCGAGCAGGACGATGCCCTCGTCGGCGATGTCGTTGAAGTTCTTCTCGGTCACCGCGATGGTCGCCACAGTGTTTCCTCGTCTCGTGTCTCGTCGATTCCGATCGGCATAACCATCTACCCTTTCCCGGAATTCCGCACCAGATCGCGTCTGGGGGGCGCCCCGCGTCCCGGTGGAAACGAGCCGGCCACCCCTGGGGGACCCAGGGGTGGCCGGAGGGAGCGGCGCGGCTTCGGCGCCGCGGGGCACCGGGCGGCGGCGGTTCGTCGCCGCCGCGGGGACCGGTGGGACGGGGGCCACCGCGGTTCGCCGGGCGTCGGCTAGGAGCAGTCCTTCGCCAGCTTCTGGGTGGCTTCGGTGGCCCGGGTGCCGAGCTTGGTCAGCTCGGTCGCCGCCGCGGCCGGGTTCGACGCGTCGATCTTGATGGCGCCCCAGGAGAGGGACAGCTCCGTCAGGGTGTCCTTCAGGTGGCCGTCGGCCTTGCCCGACAAGCCCTTCAGCTTGGCGGCCAGGCCGGCGTTCGCGGTGTTGAAGGCGTCCAGGTTTCCGGCGCCGGCCGCGGCCTGGGTGCTGTAGTCCTGGAACGCCTTGACGGCGTCCTGGCAGACCGCCTTGGTGCTGCCGCCGCCGCATCCCGTCGTCAGCGAGAGGAGTACCGCCGCCGCGCAGACGGCGAGGGCGCGGCGGGAGAGGATGAGGGACATCGTGCGCCTTTCCTAGTGATCTTTTCGATCGAGAAGCTAGTGGCGGCGCCTTACAGGCCGCTTTCATCCCGCCTGCACGCGGGTCCGGCCGTTCCCGGGCCCGCGCGCCGCGCGCTTCGTCCGATCACTCGTCGGGGCGCATGCCGTCTTGGGGTGCGGTGGTCCTTCGGCGGCCCACCGCGGTTCCCCGCGGGCGCTCGCAGGCCCTGCGGGGAACCGGGTCAGGTCGCACGTTCGGCGCTCCAGGCCGCGTGCGTCCTACAGCTTGAGCCCGAACAGCAGCGGGTCGTGGTCGGAGGAGCGGAATGCTCCCGGCGAGTAGAGGGCCGGCGGGTTGAACTCGGTGTTGTAGTCCATGAACCTGCCCTCGTCGGCGTTGATGTGCCAGATCGTGGCGCCGGTCACCTGCTTGAGCAGCTGCCTGCCGACCAGCACGTGGTCCAGCTCGCCCGACAGGCTGTCGAAGACGTAGCTGTAGCGGTCCTTCTTGTCGAGGAACTTCTTGCTGACGCTCACCAGCTTCCCGGCCTCCAGGGTGTGGATCGGGTCCTCCTCGCCGTAGGCGTTGAGGTCGCCGAGCACGACCGGGTTGGTGAGGCCCAGGGTGTCGATCAGGCCGAGGACGGCCTTGGCCTGGCGGACGCGCTCGTCGTTGAAGCAGCTCTGCCCGTCGCCCTGGTCGAGGTCGGCCCCGGTGGCGCCGTCGCAGCCCTTGGACTTGAAGTGGTTGACGATCATCGTGAAGGAGGATCCGCCGCCCTTGACGCGCTGGAACTCCTGGATGAGCGGCGGCCGGCGGAAGACCGGGTCGCCGGAGGAACGGGGAGCGCCGACCGGCTTGACCACCGCCGGCTTGTAGATGAGGGCGACCTGGATGGCGTCGGTCCCGGGGACCGGCGAGGTGACGCCCTTGTAGGTGCCCGCGCCGACGGCGGCGTTGAGCGCGTCGACCAGGGTGTTCAGCGCGGTGGCGCCGTTGTTCTCGACCTCCATGAGCCCGGCGACGTCGGGGTCGAGGCCCTTGAGGGTGGAGACCAGCTTGGCGAGCTGGCGGTCGCGCTCCTCTGCCGTGGTGGCGCCCCGCGATCCGAGCGTGGTGAACCAGTTGAGGGTGTTGAGGCTCGCGACCCGGACGTTGCCGCCGACCTTGCCGGGCGCGGCCGGGCGCGGGTTGTCGGGGGTGAAGACGACCGGCTGGGACGGCTCCACGCGGTACAGGCCGAAGCCGTAGGTCAGCACGCCGGTGAGGCCGGTGGTGGCGTCGCCGACGCGCACGGTGTTGGCGCCGTTGGTGTGGTAGGGCAGCTCGGGCGGGTTCTGGAGGTTGGAGGCGTCGTCGAGCAGGATCCGGCGCCGGGCGTCCAGCGCCGGGTCGACCTTCTCGCGGTCGGTCGGCTGGAAGAGCCGCCCGTGGGAGGACAGGGTGATCTCGCCGTAGCGGCCGAGGTTGTAGACCTCCGAGACGGTGAGCGCCTGCGGGAAGGTGACCAGCACGCCCTCCAGCGGCTCCAGGCTCGCGCCCTCGGCGACCGGCAGCTTGACCTTCGCGGGCTTGACCTTGCCGGTGCCGCACACCTCGACGGAGGTGACCGGGGACAGCTCGGTCAGGCCGTTGTACTCGGTGACGGTGCCGCTGACCAGCACGCGGTCGCCGACGGCGGCGGCCTTGGCGGTGAAGACGAACACCGCGTCGGAGGTGGCCGGGTCGGCGTCGGGGGTCGGGTCCTGCAGGTAGAAGCCGCCGAGGGATCCGGTGCCCTGGTAGTCGGCGGTGACGACGCCCTCGACGCGCACGGTCTGCCCGGCCAGCGGGCTGGTCGCGCCGCCGCCCTGGACCTGCGCGATCTGGTGGTCCGCCGGGAGCGTGCAGGGCTCGGCGGTGCGGGTCGGCGTGGGGCTCGCCGTCGGCGTCTCGGTGGGGGTCGGTGTGGGGGTGGGGGTGTCGGTCGGCGTCACCGTGGGCGTCGGGGTCACCGTCGGCGTTGGCGTGGGGTCGCCCGGCGTCGTGCCGCAGGGGGCGGCGGGGGTCGCCGAGTTGCGCGGCGCCGGGGCGCCGGCGGTGAAGTCGGCGGCGTTGGCGTCGGTGTCGGCGCAGCCGTGCTCGCCGCGGATCGCCGCGGTGGAGTTGGTCAGCGCCGGGGCCGCCGCGCCCTCGGAGAAGTTGGCGGTGCCGTATCCCACCAGGTCGCCCAGCAGGGCGAGCTGGTCGGCCGTGCAGGGCGCCGAGCCGCCGTTGCAGGCGAGGCCCTCGGCGGAGCGGACCAGCGCGACCTTGCCCGCCGTGCCGCTCAGCGCGAGGCCGCCGGTGGCGTCGGGGGACGGCAGCGGGGCGCTGGGCGTCGCACCCGCGGCGAGCTGGACCAGGTGGTAGCGCCCGGGGGCGAGGGTGCCGGACAGGTCGAGCTTGTTGGCGGCGAAGGTCCCGGTGCCGGTGGCGCTGGCGTACTGCAGGGACCATCCCTCGAGGGTGACGGCGGAGTCGCCGCGGTTGAACAGCTCCACGAAGTCGTTGGTGAACGGGGCGCCGGTGTTGCCACCGCCGCCGTACACCTGGCTGATCACGACGGTCCCCGGCTCGGCCGAGGCCGGGGACGAAGAGAGGGCGGCGGCACCGGCGACGATCATGCCGGCGGCCGTGAGGGCGGCGAGCGCCCGGGATAGAGCACGCATGACCGGGAGCGTAGGCCCGGGAAAGCCCGCTATCTCGTACTAGAACTAGATAGAAGGTGAAATAACCGAAGCTTGACAGTTGATGTCTAGCGAGCGCCGCCAGGCTTGTCGTGCTTGGACCTAGCGGGCCGGGCGCACCCGACGCCATGGATACACTCTGTCAGCTTCCCGTCACGATTTAGCGACCCGTTACCCGACATTGGGTATGACTTTGGCATGACGCCCCCGCTGAAGACGCTCTCCCTCGACGTCGGCTGGCAGACCTGCGACGCGTCGGCCGCGTGCGTGGGAATAACGTGCCGGCCCTACGACCGCTGCCTGGCCCATCTGACCCCCGCCGAGCTGGAGGAGGTCCTGGCCGGCCTCGCGCCCGGCCGCGGGGTCGACCTGCGCGGCACCACCCTCGCGGAGGAGCTGCTGGACCGCGTGCTGTCGGCCACGGGGCGCCATCTCGGCAGGGCCAGGTTCGACCGCGCGCAGTTCACCGGGCCGGCCAGGTTCGCCGAGGTCGTCTTCGCGGGGGACGCGAGCTTCGACCATGCCCGCTTCGACCGTCTGGCCTCCTTCTTCGGCACCCGCTTCACCCGCAACGCCTCCTTCCGCGAGGTGCGCTTCTCCCGCGAGTTCTCCATGCACGGCGCCCGCCTGCGCGGGCACGGCGCCTTCGACCGCGTGCGCATCGGCAGCGACGCGCTGTTCGGCGACGCCCGGTTCGGCAGGGACGCCTCCTTCCGTGGCGCCGAGTTCCACGGGTTCGCCGCCTTCGACGGCGCGGTCTTCGACAACGACGCCCTGTTCCGCGGGTCCCGCTTCCGCCGGGCGGTGTCCTTCCGCAAGGCGGCCTTCGGCGGCACGGCCGGGTTCGAGGGGGCCGGATTCCACGGCGGCGCCTACCTCACCGGTCTGCGCGCGGGCCGCCGGCTCGTGCTCTCCGGCGTCCACGCCTCGGCGCCGGTGGAGCTGGAGGCCGCGGGATGCCCGGTCGACCTGCGCGGGGCCCGGCTGTCCTCCCGGCTCACCGCGCGCCTGTCGGACGTCGACCTGGAGCTGCGCGAGGCCGTGCTCAGCGGGCCGGCGACCGTGACCGGCGCGGCCGGCGGGCTTCGGGTGCTGTCGCTGGACCGGCTGGACGCCGGCGCGCTGACGCTGCGCGGGGCCGACCTGAGCGGCTGCCGGCTGGCCCAGGTCCGCCATCCGGAGGCGCTGCGGCTGTCGGAGTGCGTCTTCGCCGGCACTCCGCGGGGCGTGCGGGTCGCCCTGAACTGGCCGCCGGTGCTGTGGTGGAGCGAGCGCCGGGTCCTCGCCGACGAGCGGGCCTGGCGCGGCTGGTCCGCGCGGCCCGAGCAGCCGCTCGACCCGGGCCGGCTGGCCGGCCTGTACGAGCGGCTGCGGCGCGCGGTGGACGACAAGAAGGTCGCGGCCGACTTCGCCTTCGGCGCCATGGAGATGCGCCGCCTGGCGACCCGGCGGCGCCGGGTGCGGCTGGCCCTCGCGGCCTACTGGCTGGCCTGCGGGTACGGCCTGCGCATGGGGCGCGCGTTCGGCTGGCTGGTCGTGGCGGCGGCCGTCGCCGCCGGGGCGCTGTTCTGGACGGCCGGCGCCCATCCCGCCCGGCGCCCGGTCGGCCACCGCTCCCCCGCTCCCGCCCCGGTCGTGCACGCCACCGCGACCGGCGTCGGCTGACCCGCGGGCCGGCAGGGGTCTGAGCGGCACAGATGCGCGCCCGCATACCGGGGGAACCGGCCCGACCTCCAGGGATGCGTCAGGGATTACCCGGATTACCCCCCGGCCCGCCCTGAGGAGACAATGAGGGCCGGAGCCCACGGAGGGCGGAGACCTGGGGAGAGCATGGCGAGCGCGAGTGTCATCGACGACTACGTGAGCACACTCGGCCGCACGCTGCGGGGCTCCACGCGCGTCAGGCGCGATCTGCTCGCCGAGGCGCGCGACGGCCTCGCCGACTCCGCCGAGGCGTACCTGGCCGAGGGGTTCGACCGGGCGGAGGCCGAGCGCATGGCCGTCGCCGAGTTCGGTCCGGTCGACGAGATCGCCCCCGGTTACCAGGAGGAGATCGCCGCCCACCAGGGTCGAAGGACCGCCGCGGTGATGTTCGTGACCGTGCCGCTCATGACGCTGATGTGGAGCGTCATCTGGAAGATCTTCCCCGAGAACCCCTGGACCGTCACCGAGGTCAGGGCGGCGTGGTTCTCACCGCTCGCGCGCTTCCTCGACTTCTTCCAGTTCGGCGTGGGCGTCCTCGGCGCGCTGGCGCTGCTCGCCTTCAGCGGTCCGCTGCGCGCGGTGCGGCGCCCGGGCGTGCTCACGCGCGCCCTGGGCATCCTGCTGTGGATCCAGGTGCCGGCCATCTGCCTGATGGGGCTCGCCCTGGCCGCGGGCGCCGGCCGGGCGCTGAGCGGCTTCGGCGCCTACCCGCCGGGCATGGTCGCGAGCCTGGTGAGCTACCTGGTATCGGGCTCGCTGCTGTGGAGCGCCACCCGCTGCGTGATCGTTTCGCGCCCGCTGCCGGCCGCGTCCGCCGCGACGGTCTCCCAGCGGAGCGCGCTGAACTGAGCGGCGCCGCCCCGGCCGGCGCGTGCCGGGGCGCCCCTTCCCGAGGCGGCGCGCAGGGCGTCCACTCCTGAGGTCAGGGCGTCCAGTCCTGAGGCAGGGCGCCGGCCTCCTGCGGCGCGTTCACTCCTGGGGCTGGGGCGCCGACTCCTGGGGCCGGGGGGACAGGACGCTGCCGATGGCGTCGGTGAACTGCCGCCACGACGACCGCTCGCCGGCCAGCGCGGCGTACCCGCCGGAGGTCAGCCGGTAGGTGCGGCGCCGGCGGCCGGCCACCGTCGCCCACTCGCTCGTCAGGTGACCCACCCGCTCCAGCCGGCGCAGGGCGGGATAGACGGTGCCGGTCGGGACGTTGAGCGCGCCTCCGCTGCGCTCCTGCAACGCCTCGATGATCGCGTAACCGTGCAGCGGCCCGCCCTCCAGGACGGAGAGCAGCAAAGCGTCCATGTGACCGCGGAGCGCGTCGGGATTCACCGCTCAAGCCTACTCAGGTGCGTCATGTTGCGATTCTATAGGTAGGCTCTCTACATGTAGGCAGACACAACGTAGAGAAAGAGGAGCCATGGACGTGACCGACCTGGCGCGGCTCCAGTTCGCGGTGACGGGGGCCCTGCACTTCCTGTTCGTCGTGCTGACGCTGGGCCTGGCCCCCCTTGTCGCGATCATGCAGACCCGCCACGTCATCAGCGGCAGGCCGGTGTTCGAGCGCATGACGCGCTTCTGGGGCCAGATCTATCTGATCAACTACGCGCTCGGCGTGCTCACCGGCCTGGTGATGGAGTTCCAGTTCGGGCTGAGCTGGAGCGGGCTGACCCACTACGCCGGGGACGTGTTCGGCGCGCCCCTGGCGATCGAGACGCTGGTGGCGTTCTTCCTGGAGTCCACCTTCCTCGGCCTGTGGATCTTCGGCTGGAACCGCCTGCCCAAGAAGCTGCACCTGGCGTGCATCTGGCTGGTGGCGCTCACCGCCTACGCCAGCGCCTTCTGGATCATGGTGGCGAACTCCTTCCTGCAGCACCCGGCCGGCAGCGTCCAGCACGGCGACCACCTGGTGCTGACCGACTTCGGCGCGCTGCTCACCAACCCGAGCCTGGTGATGGCCTTCCCGCACGTCATCGGCGCCGGACTGTTCGCCGGCAGCTCCCTGATCATCGGCGCCAGCGCCTACCAGCTCTTCCGCCGCACCCCCGAGCAGGAGTTCTTCCGCCGGTCGCTGCGCACAGGGGTGGTGTGGGCGCTCGTCGGCACCAACATCGCCGTCGGCTTCGGGTACGCGCAGTTCGGCTTCGTCCGCGACATCCAGCCCGACAAGTTCAAGGGCGCGATCCCCGGGATGGCGCTCGGCAACATGATCCTCATCGGGCAGCTCGTGCACCTGATCGTGCTGTTCCTGCTGCTGCCGCTGCTGTTCCGCGACCTGCTCGCCCGCGCCCGGTGGCTGCACCCGGTGCTCATGCTGATGACGCCGCTGCCGTTCGTCGCCGCGGTCCTCGGCTGGCTCGTCCGCGAGGTCGGCCGCCAGCCCTGGCTGGTGTACGGCAGGCTCACGGTGGCCGACGCCATGTCGCCCGGCCTGACCAGGCAGATGATCACCCTCTCCTTCGCCGCCTTCGCGGGCGTGCTGGCGCTGCTGGCCCTGGCCGACTACGTGCTGATCGCCCGGGTCGTCCGGCGCGGCCCCGACAGGGCCGACCTCGGCGTCGCCGAGCCCGCCGACCCCTCCCCCACCCCCTCGCTCGTCCTGTGACCCCCGGCGGCAAGGCCGCCCCCGAATGAGGAGCTCCCCCCATGGAGATCATCTGGTTGGCGATCCTCGCCGTGCTGCTGGTCGGCTACTTCGCCCTCGAAGGCTTCGACATCGGCGTCGGCATGCTGCTCCCGGTGCTCAGCCGGGCCCGCGAACGGGCCGGCGAGCCGGGCACGCGCGCGCGGCACCGCGACCGCCTGGTGGCCGCGATGGCCCCGTTCGTCCTGGCCAACGAGATCTGGCTGATCGCGGCGGCCGGCACGCTGTTCGGCGCGTTCCCCTCCCTGGAGGGGACGGTGGTCCACGGCCTGTACCCGGTCGTGGTGACCCTGCTGGTGTCCTGGATCCTGCGCGACGCGGGCCTGTGGTTCCGGCGCAGGCTGGACGGCGCCGCCTGGCGCGGCTTCTGGGACGCCGTGCTGTGCGCCGGCTCCTGGGGCCTGGCCCTGAGCTGGGGCGTCGCCCTGGCGTCGGTGGCGCGCGGGCTGCCGGACGGGCCGTTCGACCTGGCCGGCCTGCTCGGCGGCGCCGTGGTGGCCGCCGTCTTCGCCTTCCACGGCCGGGCCTTCACCGAGTGGCGCCTGTCGGGCCCGGCCGAGGCCCGCCGCACCGGCCGGCGGCTGCGCCTGTCGGCCGCCGTCGCCGCCCTGCCGATGGCCGTGCCGCTCGCGGCGCTGTCCCCGGTGCTGCTGGAGCACGCCGCCTCCCCCGCGACGCTGAATGTGCTCAATCTCATCGTCCTGCCCGTCGTCCCCATCATGGTCGCGGCGCAAGTATGGGTATGGCGCACCTTCGGCCCGGCCAGGCCGGCGGGCGCCGCCGCGGCCGTCCCTTCCTTCTTCTAGAGGACTTCGAGGAGCCGATGCACAAGGATCTGCTGCGCCTGGCGCGCACCGTGCCGGCGGTCCGCCTGCACCTGATGGTGTGCCTGGCGGCGGCCGTCCTCGCCGGGTCGCTCGTCCTGGCGCAGGCCGAGCTGCTGTCGGGTGTGCTCTCAGGGGCGTTCACCACGGCGGCCCTGCTCCCGCTGGCGGCCGTGGTCGTGGTGCGCGCGCTGCTGGGCGGCCTGCAGGGCGTCACGGCGGGGCGCACCGCGACCGCGCTGAAGTCGGTGCTGCGGCGCGAGCTGCTGGCGCGGCTGCGCGACCTCGGGCCGGGCGGGCTCAGCGCCCGCCGGTCCGGCGAGCTGGTCACCCTGGCCGGACGAGGGCTGGACGCGCTGGACCCCTACGTCACCGGCTACCTGCCCGCGGTCGCCGTCGCCGGGGTCGTGCCGGTCGCCGTGCTGGTGCGGCTCCTCGCGGCCGACCTCGGCACCGCCGTCATCGTCCTGCTCACGCTGCCGCTGATCCCGGTCTTCGGGGCGCTGGTCGGGTGGCAGACCAAGGCGGTCACCGAGCGGCAGTGGCGGGCGCTGTCGCGCCTCGGCGGCCACTTCCTCGACGTGGTGCGCGGCCTGCCGACGCTGCGCGCGTTCGGGCGCGCCCAGTACCAGGCCACGGTGGTCCGGCAGGTCGCCGACGCCCACCGTTCGGCCACCATGCGAACCCTGCGGGTGGCCTTCCTGTCCTCCCTGGTGCTGGAGCTGGTCGCCTCGCTGTCCCTCGCGCTCGTCGCGGTCCCGGTCGGCCTGCGGCTGCTGTCGGGGTCGCTGGACCTGCGCACCGCCCTGCTGGTGCTGCTGCTCGCTCCCGAGGCCTACATCCCGCTTCGCATGATGGGCACCAGGTTCCACGCCGCCATGGAGGGGGTCGCCGCGGCCGACGACGCCTTCGCCGTCCTGGAGCGGACCACCTCCGGCGCCCTCGACACGCCCGTACCTGCCCCGGCCGCCGCGATGCCGGCCGGTGTGCCGGAGATCAGGCTGGAGAACGTCACCGTCCGCTACCCGGGGCGCGAGGACGCCGCGCTCGACGGCGTGTCGCTGACCGTCGCCCCCGGCGAGCGCGTGGCGCTGGTCGGCGAGAGCGGCGCCGGCAAGAGCACCCTGCTCCACCTGCTGCTCGGCTTCGTCACCCCCTCCGAGGGCCGCGTGCTGGTCGATGGGGTGGACCTTTCCGCCGTGGACGCCGGCCGGTGGCGCCGCCGCCTGGCGTTCGTACCGCAGCGCCCCCACCTGTTCGCCGCCTCCGTCGCCGACAACATCCGGCTCGGCTCCGACGCCTCCGAGCAGCAGGTCCACGCCGCGGCGTCGGCCGCACGGGCGGCGGAGTTCGCGCAGGCGCTCCCCGAGGGGTACGCCACCGTCGTCGGCGAGCGCGGGGCCGACCTGTCGGCGGGCCAGCGGCAGCGCGTCGCGCTGGCGCGCGCGTTCTGCCGCCCGGACGCGCAGGTGCTGCTGCTGGACGAGCCGACCGCGCGCCTGGACGGCAGGAGCGAGGCCGCCATCGTGGCGGCCACCCGGACGCTGGCCGAGGGCCGCACCGCGGTCATCGTCGCCCACCGGCCCGCGATGATCGAGCTGGCCGACCGCGTCGTCCGCGTGGCCGACGGCAAGATCATCTCCGACCGCCCGTCCTCCCCGCCCGGCGACGCGCTCCCCGTCCCCGCCGCCCCGAAGCCCTCGCCCGCCTCCGGCGACGCGACCTTCCCGTCCCCGTCCACCCCGGCGAGGAATCCGGCGAACGGGGACCCCCCACCCACCCCGAAGCCGCCGACGACCTCCGGCGAGGCCATCCGGTCCGCCGCGGAGCCGGTGCGGGTCGCGGGGCCGGGCGGCGAGGGCGGGACGACGCTGGGAGGCGGGCGATGACCACCGGCACGCCGACCGGGCCGGTGACCAGCCCGGACGCGTCCGTCCCCGGGAGGAACCCGGTGTCCTGGCGGAACCCCGTGTCCGGGATGGGCGGGCGCACGCTGACCGCCGTCGCCGCGGGCGCCGCCGCCGAGCTGGCGTCGCTGGCGCTCATCGGCTGCGCCGCCTGGCTGATCACCCGGGCCGCCGAGCGGCCGTCCCTGGCCGCCCTCAGCGTGGCGATCGTCGGGGTGCGGGCCTTCGCGACCAGCCGGGGCGTGTTCCGGTACGCCGAGCGCCTGGCCGGGCACGACGTGGCACTGCGCGCGCAGGCCACGACCCGGGAGCGGTTGTACCGGGCGCTCATCCCGGCCCGCCCGCCCGGCCACCGGGGCGCCGACCTGCTGAGCCGCATGGTCGACGACACCGACGCCGTCCAGGACCTGCTGGTCCGCTGCCTGCTGCCGGCCCTCGCCGCCCTGGTGACGGCCGTCGCCGCGGTGACGCTGGGGGCCTTCCTGCTGCCCGCCGCCGCGCTGGTCCTGCTCGCGGGCCTGCTGCTCGCCGGTGTGCTGCTGCCCGCCGGGACGGCCGCCGCCGCCCGCCGGTGGTCGGCGCGCCTGGCGCCCGCACGGGCCGACCTGGCGGCCCGGGTCGCCGACCTGGTGCACGGCGCCGCCGACCTGGCCGCCTACGGGGCCGGGGACCGGGCGCTGGCGTCCGCCGCCGAGGCCGACGCGCGGCTCGCGGCGCTGGAGCGGCGGCAGAGCCGGGCGAACGCCGCGGCCCTGATGGCCGGCACCCTCGTTCAGGGCCTCACGGTGGCCGCCGTGGTGCTGACCGCCCAGCGGGCCCAGCTTGGGACGGTGGCGACGGCCGTGCTGACGCTGACGGCCCTGGTGTCGTTCGAGCCGGTCCTGCCGCTGGCCGCGGCGGGCGAGCGGTTCGCCGGGGTGAGCGCGGCCTTGCGCCGGCTGCGGGAGGTCCAGGCCGTCCCGGCCGCCGTACCCGAGCCGGCCGCGCCCGCCCCCGCGCCGCGAGGCCCGCTGACCGTCGAGGTGGCGGACCTGGTGGTCCGCCACGCGCCCGGCCGCCCCGCCGCGCTGGACGGCGTCGGCCTCACGCTGACCCCCGGCAAGCGGGTGGCCGTGGTCGGGCCGAGCGGGGCGGGCAAGAGCACGCTGCTGTCCGCGCTCATGCGCACGACCGGCTTCGAGTCGGGGAGCATCCGCCTCAACGGCGCCGACGTCCGCGCGTTCTCCACCGACGACGTCCGCTCCCTGATCACCGGGCTGACGCAGGACCCCTATGTCTTCCGTGCGACGCTGCGCGACAACCTGCGGCTGGCCGGTCCGGACGCCGGTGACGACGAGCTGGCCGAGGCGGTGCGCCGGGCGCGGCTGGACGCCTGGGTCGAGCGCACCGGCTGGGAGGTGACGCTGGGCGAGGACGGGCGCACGGTCTCCGGCGGCCAGCTCCAGCGGCTCGCCCTGGCGCGCGCGCTGCTGCACGACCCGGAGGTCCTGCTGCTCGACGAGCCCGCCGAGGCGCTGGACGGCGCCACCGCCGACGCCCTGATGGCCGACCTGCTCGACGCCACCCACGGCCGCACGACGCTGCTGGTCACCCACCGCCTGCACGGCCTGGAGGGCGTGGACGAGATCGTCGTCCTGGAGTCCGGCCGCGTGACACAGCGCGGCCGCCACGAGGAACTGATCTCCGCCCCCGGCTACTACCACGACCTCTGGCACTCCGAGGCCCTCACCACGCCCTCCGCCTGACCACCCGCACCGATCCGGTCGCCTGATGCCGAAACGCGGGGTAGTGGTTTACATCGCAAACCTGTTTGGTTTATAGTTCAAACCAGTTTGCGGTGCGGTGTGAGGAGAGGGTCATGCGGGCAGGTGAGGCCGAGGACGCCGAGGGTGAGCGGGCGCTCAGTCCGGAGGAGATGCTGGGCATCATCGAGGACCAGCGGGCGGCGGCGGCCCGGCATTTCGCCGGTCCGCTGCCCGCCTTCTACATCATGTGGGGGCTGGTCTGGCTGATCGGTTACGGCGCCCTGTTCGTGCGCTACGGGGCGTCGGGGCGGCCGCAGGGGCCGCTCTCGCTGGGCATGGCGCTGACGATCCTGTTCGGCACGATGATCCTGGCCCTGGTCATCACCGGGTACGCCGGGTGGCGGCAGGGCAGCCAGGTGCGCGGCGCCTCGCAGGCGCGGGGCGCCATGTACGGCCTGAGCTGGTTCTTCGGCTACATGCTCGTCGGGGCGCTGTGCGGCCACTTCGGCGGGCTCCTGCCCGAGGCCGAGCGCACCCTGCTCTGGTGCTGTGTCTCGATGCTGGTCGTCGGCCTGCTGTTCATGGCCGGAGGGGCCGTGTGGGGGGTGCGCCAGATGTTCGCCGTGGGCGTCTGGGTCACCGTGGTGAACGTCGCCGGCGTGGTCGCCGGCCCCGGGCTGCACGCGCTGTTCTCCGCCGTGGGCGTGGGCGGCGTCTTCATCGCCATGGGCGTGGGCATCCACCTGCGCACCCGCCTGCGGCCGGGCAGGGCATGAGCCCGTCCGCCGGGCTCCCCGAGCTCGACCCCGTCATCCACGCCCAGGCGCGCCTGCGCGTCGTCACCGCGCTGTCCACCCTGGCCGAGGGAGACCAGATCAGCTTCCCCGGCCTGAAGGACATCCTCGGCATGACCGCCGGCAACCTGTCGGTGCACCTCAGCAAGCTCGAGAGCGCCGGATATGTCGAGATCGGCAAGACCCACCGGGGGCGCACCCCGGTGACGTACGTGGCGCTCACCCGGCGGGGGCGGCTGGCCTTCGACGACTACACCGCCGCCATCCGGGCGCTGCTCGACATGGCCGGCGCCCAGCCGGCCCCGGCGCGCGCGCGGGAGATCCGCGCGGCCGGCGGCGAGACGGCGCCTTCGGCGCCATCCGGTACAGACCAGAAAGAGACGGGGCAGGAACCATGACCGAGACGCTCGCTCGCCTCGAGGAGGTCGCCCGCCGGTACGGCGAGGTGACCGCGCTCGACACCACATCGCTGGAGATCCGGGAGGGGGAGCTCATCGGCCTGCTCGGCCCGAACGGCGCCGGCAAGTCGACCCTGGTCAACCTGCTGGCCGGGCTGCGGCGGCCGTCCTCGGGCTCGGTCAGCCTGTTCGGCGGCCCGCCCGGCGACCCGGCCCGCCGCCGCCTGCTCGGCATGACCCCGCAGGAGACCGGGCTCCCGCCCACCCTGCGCGTGCGCGAGTGCGTGGACTTCGTCGCGGCCCACTTCCCCTCGCGGGCCGACCGCGACGAGCTTCTCGAGCGCTTCGGACTCACCGGCATGCGCGACCGGCAGATCGGGGGCCTGTCGGGCGGGCAGAAGAGGCGGATCGCGGTCGCCCTGGCGTTCGCCGGGCGGCCGCGGCTCGTCCTGCTCGACGAGCCCACCACGGGGCTGGACGTCGAGGCCCGCCGCGCGCTGTGGGAGGCCGTGCGCGCCTTCCACGCCGATGGAGGCACCGTGCTGCTGACCAGCCACTACCTGGAGGAGATCGAGGCGCTGGCCCAGCGGGTCGTCGTCCTTGGCAAGGGCCGGGTGCTCGCCGACGACAGCCTCGCGGCGGTGCGCGGCATGGTGGGCGTCCGCCGGGTCAGCCTGACCGCCGCCCACCTGCCCGAGCTACCGGGCGTCCTGCGCGCGGAGACCGACGGCGACCGGACGCACCTGGTCACCGCCGACGCCGACCGGCTGGTCCGCGAGCTGGTCGGGTCGGGCGTGCCCTTCTCGGGCCTGGAGATCCGGGCCACCACGCTCGAGGAGGCGTTCCTGGCGATCACCGCCCGGGACGACGCGCCCGCCGCCGCCTGAGCTCCCCGCTGACAGCCCCTGCCCGCCCCCCGAGGGAGAGTCCTGTGTCGCTCGTCGTCACGCACGTGAAGTACCAGTTCCTCGAGACCATCCGCATCCCCATCGCGGTGATCGGCAACACCTTCTTCCCCTCCGCCTCGATGCTGTTCTTCGTGGTCCCCTTCGCCGGCGGCGACCCGGTCGCCGCGACGTTCGCCACGGGCTCGATGATGACGTTCGCGGTCATGGGGACCTGCCTGTTCTCCTACGGCGTCGGCGTCGCCGAGGACCGCGCGCAGCCCTGGGACCCCTACCTGCGCACGCTGCCCGCCGGCGCCGGGCCGAGGTTCGCCGGCCGGCTGCTCAACGGCCTGGCCTTCCTGGCACTGGCCCTGCTGCCGGTGGTCCTGATCGCCGCGCTGCTCACCGAGGCGACGGTGACGCCCCTCGGCGCGCTGCTGGGCCTCGGCGCGCTGGCCGTCGCCGCCGTCCCGTTCACCATGCTGGGCCTGCTGATCGGTTACGCGCTTCCGTCGAAGGCGGCGATCGCCGTCGCGCAGGTCGTGTTCCTGCCGATGGCGTTCGGCAGCGGGCTGCTCACCGGCCCGGGGCGGGCTCCGGGCTTCATCGAGGCCATCGCCCCCTACCTGCCGGCGCGCGGCGCGGTGGAACTGGTGTGGGCCGCGACGGGGGACTTCACCCCGCACCCCCTCGCGCTGGTGATGATGGCGGTGTGGACGGTGGTCGCGGGCGGCCTGGCCGCCTGGGCCTACCGCCGCGACGAGGGCCGCAGGTTCTCCTGAGCTCCCACGCCCCCTGCTCCCCCGGTGCTCAAGCCCCCTGAGGCCGACACTCCTCGGGCGCCGGAGCCCCTGAGGCCCGCCTCCCTGGACACCGGAGAGCCCCTGAGACCCGCGACCTGCTCGGTCGCGGGCCTCAGGGGAAGGGCAGACGCGCCGCCGGGCCCGCAGCGTACCCGGTGGCGCGTCCGGTCCTGGAGACGGTCAGCTCGTCACGGTCTTCTCGGTGAGGGTGACGGTGGCCGTGGAGGTGGCGCCGCCCCGCTGGTACGTCACCTCGATCTTGGTGCCGGGCTGGAAGCCGCGCACCGCGCCGACCACCGTCTCGGCCCCGGACACCTGCGTCTGGCCGATCTTGGTGATCAGGTCACCGGCCTTGAGCCCCGCCCGCTCGGCCGGGCTGCCCTCCTGCACCGTTCCGATGACGGCGCCGGGGGTGTCGCCGGTGGCGTCGGCCAGGGTGACCCCGAGGTAGGCGTGGCTGACCTTGCCGGTCTTGATCAGCTGGTCGGCGACCTGGCGGGCGGTGTTGATGGGGATGGCGAAGCCCACGCCGATGTTGCCCTCGCCGCCGTTGGTCGCGATGGCGCTGTTGACGCCGACCACCTGGCCGGAGGCGTTCACCAGGGCGCCGCCCGAGTTGCCGGGGTTGATCGCGGCGTCGGTCTGGATGGCTCCGCCGATCGTCGTGCCGGAGCTCTGCGGCTGGCCAGGCTGCTGCTGGCCGGGTTGCTGCTGGCCGAACCCGCCGTCGCCCCAGCCCGGCGGGAGCTGCGGGCGCTGCTGCTGGGACTCGCCGCCGACGGTCAGCGTGCGGTCCAGCGCGCTCACGATGCCGGCGGTCACCGAGCCCTCCAGCCCCAGCGGGCTGCCGATGGCCAGGACGGCGTCGCCGACCCTCAGCTTGTCGCTGTCGCCGAGCGTGGCCTTGGTCAGCCCGGACACGTCCTTCGCCCGCACCACGGCGAGGTCGGTGGCCGGGTCGGTGCCGACGACGTCGGCCGAGGCGACCTTACCGTCGCTGAACTTCACCTGGAGCTTGGCGTCCTGCCCGGCTCCGGCGACCACGTGGTTGTTGGTGAGGATCAGGCCGTCCTCGGACAGGACCACCCCTGAGCCCTCGGCCTGGCCGGCGCCGCTGGTCACGGTGATGGAGACCACGGAGGGCTGCACGGCCCGCGCCACGTCGGCGACCGTCGCGGCGGCGGTGTTGGACGCCGGACGGACGATCGGGCTGGAGATCACGGGCTGGGTCCCGGCGGCGGCCGTGGCGACGAAGGCCCCCGCGGCCCCGCCTCCGATCGCCACCGCGGCCAGGGCGAGGCCCGCCATCGCCTTGCGACCGGTGGTCCACCACCCGCCCGCCGGGCCACCGGCCGGCACGGCGCCCGCCGCGAAGGGCGGCAACTGCTGGGTGTCACCGGCCGGCCCGCCCGGTGCGCTCCAATGGTGCCGGAAGCCGCCCGTCTGGGGCGCGGTCCGGCCGAACTGCGTCCAGCCCCGCGCACCCGGCGCCTCCACCGGGGTGGTCTCGCTGGTCGTCTGCTCACGCGGGTCTTCGGTGCTCATCTCTTTCCCCCAAGGTCGTCCGCATGCGCCGCTATTCGGCGGCGGCCGGTTGAGGACCGGTAAATCAATGATGGCGCACCGGCGATAAGAACGTCCTAAGCCCTGACTGAAGGTCTGCTGAACGTCGCCTGGAGGTTGTCACCGGCGGCGGCACGGCGGTCGCCGACCGGCGGAGCGACCTGCGGAAATGGCGCTGACCTGCATTATCGCCGTCCCGACTGCGGCGGAAATGTAAGGCCGGGATAAGGAGAAAGGGGGCCCGGTGAATTACCGTGGGCGCCGCGCTCCCGACGAGGTCTCCCGTCGCGCCGGCTTTTCCCACGAGTGCCGGGTGATCATGCGGGTAGGTTTCCCCCGCGACGGTTCGCACACCGTCGTGAAACGCTTTCCGGGGGTATCGATATGCGACATAAACTGATATTGGCCGTGGTGATGTCCGGGCTGCTGACGGTGGCCGCGCCCGCCTTCGCCGGTGACGGGGACGGTGACGGCGACGACGACGCGCTGGACTGGCTGTGGCAGCAGCAGGTCGAGCACCCGTCCCAGTTCGTCACCGCTCCGGACGTCACCGGGCAGCCGCACACGATCGGGTTCGCGGACATCGACGGGCACGCCGTCACCGAGGGCGACATCATCATCGGCACGCCCGCCGACGCCTCCGCCGGGAAGATCCAGTTGCCGGGCGTCTTCCCCGGGACCGGCCGCCTCACCCCGCCCCCACCGGGAGAGCAGGGGCCGGGAGAGCCGGTGACGGGCGCGCAGGACCCGCCCCGGGTCATGCCCGGCTCACCTCCGGCCGCGCCTGCTCCACCTCCGACCAGGCCGGCCTCACCACCGGCCCCGCCGGCTTCACCTCCGGCCGCGACTGCTTCATCTCCGACCGGATCGGCCTCACCTGCGGCCAGGCCGGCCTCGCCACCGGCCGCGCCGGGGCCGCCGTCTGGGCGGCCGGCGCGTCTCGCCGCCTGCCCCGGGTCCTCGGCGGGCGCGGGCACCACCCAGGCGGGCGCGCTGTGGCCCGACCGGAGGGTGCCCTACGTCCTGTCCCCCGCGCTGACGCCCGGGGCGCGCGAGGCGGTCGTCCAGGCGATGAAGGATTTCCACGACAACACCTGCGTGCGTTTCGTCCCGCGCACCGACGAGGCGGGATATCTGAACGTCATCTCCGGCAAGGGCTGCTATTCGTACGTGGGACGCATCGGCGGGCAGCCGCAGGACGTCTCGATCGGCGCGGGGTGCGAGCGCAAGGGCGTCGCCATTCACGAGTTGCTGCACGCCATCGGCTTCTACCACGAACATTCGCGCTCCGACCGGGACTCCGCGGTGACCGTCCATCTGGAGAACGTGCTGAAAGGGTACGAGCCCCAGTTCCAGAAGCTGGCGCCCGAACAGAACCGGCTGTTCGGGACGCTCGACTACGGGTCGGTGATGCTGTACGGCAGGAACTTCTTCAGCGCCAACGGGCTGGACACCCTGGTCCCGCTCATGCCGGTGCCGATCGGCCAGCGGGAGGGCTTCAGCCGGGCCGACCTGACGGCCGTGCGCTCGCTCTACGACTGCCCGCCGGCCGTCGCGAAGCCTCCGGCGCCACCCGAGGAGCCGCCCGTGAAGCCCGGCGAACCACCCGCGAAGCCCGAACCGCCCGTGAAGCCGGAACCACCCGTGACGCCCGGCGGACCATCCGTGAAACCCGAGCCTCCCGCGAAGCCCGGACCGCCGGCGGAGCCCGGACCGCCGGCGCACCTGGGGTCACCCGCGATGCCGCAGCCGGCCGCGGGGCTCCCGGCGCTCGCGCCCTGACCGGCGCGAGCGGGCGACCGGGCGGGATCAGCCGGCGGACGGCCAGTACTCGTCACGCAGCAGGCGCTTGTAGAGCTTCCCCGTGGGATGGCGGGGAAGCTCCGGCCGGAAGTCCACAGATCGGGGGCACTTGTAGTGGGCGAGGCGGTCGCGGCAGTACGCGATGAGCTCGGCCGCGAGGGCAGGCCCGGCCTCGGCCGGATCGGCGGCCTGGACGACGGCCTTCACCGCCTCGCCCATCTCCTCGTCGGGCACCCCGAAGACCGCCACGTCGGCCACCTTCGGGTGCAGGGACAGCACGTTCTCCGCCTCCTGCGGGTACACGTTGACCCCACCAGAGATGATCATGTAGGAGCGGCGGTCGGTGAGGTACAGGAAGCCGTCCTGGTCCAGGTAGCCGATGTCGCCGAGCGTCGTCCACCCCCGGCCCTTCGGGTCGCCGGCCGCGCGCGTCTTCTCCGGGTCGCCGTGGTACTCGAACCGCGGCCCGTCGGAGAAGTACACGGTGCCGTGCTCGCCGGCCGGCAGCTCCTCGCCGTCCTCGTCGCAGATGTGGACGACGCCGAGCAGCGGGCGCCCCACGGTGCCCTTGTGGGCGAGCCAGTCCTCGGGACCCACGTACAGGAAGCCGTTGCCCTCGGTGCCCGCGTAGTACTCGTGGACGACCGGCCCCCACCAGTCGATCATCTGCTCCTTGACCGGGACCGGGCACGGCGCGGCCGCGTGGATGGCGCAGGTCAGCGAGGACAGGTCGTACTTGCGGCGCACGGCCTCGGGGAGCTTGAGCATCTTGATGAACATGGTCGGCACCCACTGCGAGTGGGTGACGCGGTACTTCTCGATCAGCGCCAGCGCCTGCTCGGGGTCGAACCTCTCCATCACCACGACGGTCGCGCCGATGCGCTGGAAGGCCATGCAGTAGCGCAGGGGCGCGGCGTGGTAGAGCGGAGCCGGCGACAGGTACACCGCGTCGGACGACGGGTCGAACAGCAGCCGGACCAACCCCACCAGTGCGCCGGGAGCCTCGAGCGGCGCGCGGCTCAGCGGTGGCTTGACGCCCTTGGGACGGCCGGTGGTGCCCGAGGAGTAGAGCATGTCCGCCCCCTGGCACTCGTCCTCGACGGGAAGCGGCGGGTGCTCGGCCACGGCCCGCTCGTAGGAGGCGAAGCCGGGGGCGACGCCGTCCATCATCAGCCTGAGCCGGACCTTCGGCGTGCGCTCGGTGACCGAGGTGGCGACGCCGGCGAGCGCCGCCGAGGAGATGAAGACCTCGGCCTGGCAGTTGTCCAGGATGTAGGCCAGTTCGTCGGGCTGAAGACGGGGGCTGATGGCCGTGTAGTACAGCCCGGAGCGGTGCGCCGCCCATGCCACCACCAGGAACAGCGGGTGGTTCTCCAGCATGAGGGCGATGTGCTGCCCGGGTCGCAGCCCGGCCGACCGGAACAGCCGCGCCAGCCGGTTGGACTCCTCGTCCAGTTCGCGGTAGGTCACCACCCGCCCGGAGCCCGCCATGATCACGGCAGGTTTGTCGGGCGTCTCGGCCGCGACCGCTCCCGGGTACATAAAACCGAACCGTACTCGGTTATCTCGCCGCGGAAAAGCACCCGCTGATCGGCGCGGCGCCGGCCCGCCGGCCCGGCGGGCATGGGAGGTCTCCGCGCGACTTTGCCCGGCTTGGAGGACGACGGGACTTCCTGGCGTGTCCGCGACGTTCTCGTAGCCGGTAGCCGACCTACTGCTGGGTAGCGTGATCGATAGGTTGACACCCGACCACGGAAGGACCACGGCCATGGTCGACAAGTGGGAAGTCAAGCGCGGACTGGCCGACGCGCTCAATGATCACGATGTGAGCCGGATGCTCGAACTTTTCACCGAGGACGCCGTTTTAGTCTCCCCCGTAGGAGTGGCGGAGGGACACGAGCAGATCGCGTGGGTCTACGAGCAGTTCTTCCAGGGATTTCCGGACCTCCACCTGGAGGTGTGGTACGAGGCCACCAGCACCGACAGACCCATGATGGTCGAATGGACGGGGACCGGCACGCACACCGGGCCGTTCCTGCTGCCCGACGGGCGGGAACTGGAGCCGACCGGTCGCCGTATCACACTGCGCGGCACCTGCGCCTCCTTCGTCGAGGACGGCAAGATCGTCACGCACCGGGAGTACTTCGACCAGTTGGAGCTGTACACCCAGCTCGGCCTGCGTCTGTCGACCGACGACCCGGCCGGCGCGTAGCCCCCCACAGGGAACTCACCCGATGCGGCGCCCGGTTCCCCTCGCCCCTGCCATGCCGTCCCGGGCCTGCGGTCAGGCGGCGGTGCGGTACGGGTCGCGCAGCGGCTCGACGCGGGCGGCGAAGTCCGCCTTGACCTTCTCCATCCGGGGGCCGGGAGCGTAGAAGCGTCCCTTGGTCTCGCCATAGGGGGTGAGCCAGTCGCGTGCGGCCAGCTCACGAAGGTCCCGGGCGGCCTGGCCCTGGCTGAGCGACTCCTCGGCCTGGTAGGTGCCGCGCCGCAGCCGCCTGCTCACGAAGACCTGGTACAGCGCGGAGACGCACCGGGTGTGCAGGCCCTCCTTGTCGACCTGCTCCTCGAGAAGCGTCCACACCTCCCCCGCCTCGGCCAGCCGGCGCCGCACCCGCTGCGCCTGCATGTGATGCGCCCGCAGGCAGAACCGCACCCAGGGCAGGGTCTCGCCGTGCGGGCTCCAGTGATCGCGCCCGACGTCCCTGAGGGCGTCGTAGTAGTCGTAGGTGGTGCGTCCCTCGCCCAGCCATTCCTCGATGGAGCAGAACTCCGGCGCGGTGATCTGGTCGCGGCCGAGCACCAGGGTCTGCAGGGCCCTGGACATGCGCCCGTTGCCGTCCCTCCAGGGGTGGATACGCACCAGGTTGAGGTGCGCCATGGCGGCCCGGACGTAGGCCGGCTCCCCGAGGTCTCCGGCGTTGAGCCACTCGACCAGCTCGTCCAGCAGCCCGGGGACGTCCTCGGCGTCCGGGCCCTCGTACACCACCTGGCCGGTGGCGGAGTCGCGGACGTAGATGCCGCCCGGCCGTACGACGCCAGGGGTCTTGTCGGGGTGGTGGCCGATCATCATGAAGTTCAGCGCGTGCAGCAGGCCCTTGTCGTAGCCGAACGAGCGGGCCGTCGACAACCGACGGACATAGGTGAGCGCCTGCTTGTAGCCGGAGATCTCGCTGGCGACCGCATGCGAGGTCTCCAGCGGCTCCTCCCCCAGCATGATGGACTCGATGTCCTCCACGCTGGCCCGGTAGCCCTCGATGGAGTTGGACCCCTGGATGGCACGCGCCTGGAGCTGGCGCCGGAGCTGCCCGTCCCAGCGGTGCGGCTCGGCCAGGCGGTACTTCAGGTCGCGGCGCATGTCCTCGATCTCGCCGAGCACGGCCTTGTCGGCCGGCTCCAGCTCAGGGGTTCCGTAGATCACCCCCTTATAACAGCATGGACGAATCATCCGGTCAAGCGACCGAATGATTCGTCCATAAATGTCCCTGCGCTCCGGCCGGCGTGTGCACCGGGCCGGTGACGGCCCGGTCCACACCGCGGCGAGGACCGGGCCGTGCCGAGGTCAGACGGCGGCGGTCTCGGCCACCGTGGCCGGGGTCAGCGCGATGGCCAGCACCTCCCGCACGTCGCTCACCGCGTGGACGGTCAGCTCGTTGCGGACCTCCTCGGGCACGTCGTCCAGGTCGGGCTCGTTGCGCGCCGGGATGAGCACCGTGGTGATGCCCGCCCGGTGGGCGGCGAGCAGCTTCTGCTTGACGCCGCCGATCGGCAGCACCCGGCCGGTCAGCGAGACCTCGCCGGTCATCGCCACGTCCGAGCGCACCGGGCGGCCCGACAGCAGCGAGGCCAGGGCGGTGGTCATCGTGACGCCCGCCGAGGGGCCGTCCTTCGGGATCGCGCCCGCCGGGACGTGGATGTGCACCGACCGGTCCTTCAGCGACCCGACCGGCAGCTCCATCTCGGCGCCGCGCGAACGCAGGTAGGACAGGGCGATCTGCGCCGACTCCTTCATCACCTCGCCGAGCTGGCCGGTGAGCGTGACGGCCGTGGAGCCGGTCTCAGGGTCGGCCAGCGACGCCTCGACGTACAGCACGTCGCCGCCGGCGCCGGTCACCGCGAGCCCGGTCGCGACGCCCGCCACGGCCGTGCGCTGCGCCGACTCCGGCAGCGAGGACTCCGGCACGTGCCGCGGCCTGCCGAGGTAGCCGACCAGGTCGCCGGCCCCGACGTGCACCGGCAGCGCCGCCCGCTCCAAGGCCGCGTTGGCCGTCACCTTGCGCAGCACCCGGGCGATCGCCCGCTCCAGCGAGCGGACGCCGGCCTCCCGGGTGTACTCGCCGGCGAGCCTGCGCAGCGCCTCCTCCTCGACGGTGACCTCCGAGGAGGTCAGACCGGCCTTGTCGAGCTGGCGGGGCAGCAGGTGGTCGCGGGCGATCGCGACCTTCTCGTCCTCGGTGTAGCCGTCGAGGGTCACGATCTCCATGCGGTCGAGCAGCGGGCCGGGCACCGCCTCGAGGACGTTGGCGGTGGCCAGGAACAGCACGTCGGACAGGTCGAGCTCGACCTCCAGGTAGTGGTCGCGGAAGGTGTGGTTCTGCGCCGGGTCCAGCACCTCCAGCAGCGCCGCCGTCGGGTCGCCCCGGTAGTCGGCGCCGACCTTGTCCACCTCGTCCAGCAGGACGACGGGGTTCATGCTGCCGGCCTCGCGGATCGCCCGCACGATGCGGCCGGGCAGCGCGCCGACGTAGGTGCGCCGGTGACCGCGGATCTCGGCCTCGTCGCGGACGCCGCCGAGGGCGACGCGGACGAACTTACGGCCCATGGCGCGGGCGACCGACTCGCCGAGGGAGGTCTTGCCGACTCCGGGAGGGCCGGCCAGCGCCAGGACGGCGCCGCTGCGGCGGCCGCCCACCACGCCGAGCCCCTGGTCGGCGCGCCGCTTGCGGACGGCGAGGTACTCGATGATGCGGTCCTTGACGTCGTCGAGGCCGGTGTGGTCGGCGTCGAGCACCGCCCGCGCGGCGGTGATGTCGTAGGAGTCCTCGGTGCGCTCGTTCCACGGGATGTCGAGCACGGTGTCCAGCCAGGTGCGGATCCAGCCGGTCTCGGGCGACTGGTCGGAGGTGCGCTCGAGCTTGTCGACCTCCTTGAGCGCGGCCTCGCGGACCTTCTCCGGCAGGTCGGCGGCCTCGACGCGGGCGCGGTAGTCCTCCTCCTCGGAGGCGGCGTCCCCGTTCAGCTCGGCCAGCTCCTTGCGGACGGCGGCGAGCTGCTGGCGCAGCAGGAACTCGCGCTGCTGCTTCTCCATGCCCTCCTGGACGTCCTTGCGGATCGTCTCGGCGACGTCCAGCTCGGCCAGGTGCTCGCGGGCCCACTCGACCAGCCGGGCCAGCCGCTCGGCCGGGTCGGCGTTCTCCAGCAGCTCGACCTTCTGGGGCGTGGTGAGCCACGGCGCGTACCCTGAGCTGTCGGCCAGGACCGAGGCGTCCTCGATCTGGTTGATGGCGTCGACGATCTGCCAGGCGCCGCGCTTCTGCATGATCGTGGTGGCCAGGGCCTTGTACTCCTTGGCCGCCTCCTCGGCGCGGCCGTCGGCGGGGACGGTCTCCATGCGGGTCGACTCCACCCACAGGGCCGCGCCGGGGCCGGTCGTGCCCGAGCCCATGCGCACCCGCTCGACACCGCGGACGACGGCGGCGGGCTCGCCGCCGGGAAGCCTTCCGATCTGCTCGACGACCGCCGAGACGCCGACGGCGCCGTACTTGCCGTCGATGCGCGGAACAAGCAGCACGCGCGGCTTGCTCTGCTGGGAGGTGGCCCGCGCGGCGTCGATGGCGGCGCGCACCTCGGCGTCCGACAGGTCGAGGGGAACGACCATGCCGGGCAGGACGACCTCGTCGTCCAGCGGAAGCACCGGAAGGATCAAGCTCTCACTCATGCGAACTCCAAGGGTTGAGTTACATCGACTCAATTAATGAGAGCCCGAGATTGTTCCCATGTCTGCGCTTGTTCGCTTGCAGCGATCGTAATTCTGTAATCGACATTGCCGGACGCGCTGCCCGCCCGCACGCCAACGGCACCGCACTAGACACGTCTTCGCAGGTCAGCGCATGACGAGCGGCCACTCGGACGACGACCGCGGCCGGCCACCGGCGGTGGCCTCGACCCCGGCGGCGCCCGATCAGCCCCTCGGTCGGGAACGACGGGCCACCTCGTGATCACGCGGGGCCGCCGCCTCGCCGCGTGTTCACTCGCCGGGGCGCACCAGGCCGGTCTCGTAGGCGAAGACGATGGCCTGGGCACGGTCGCGCAGACCGAGCTTGGCCAGGATGCGGCCGACGTGGGTCTTCACCGTCTGCTCCGCCACCACCAGCCGTCCGGCGATCTCCCCGTTGGACAGGCCCTGGGCCATCAGCGCCAGCACTTCGGTCTCGCGGCCGGTCAGCTCGGCCAGCCGTTTCACGGTCGGCGCCCGCGGCCCGCCGAGCCGGGCGAACTCGGCGATCAGCCGCCTGGTGATCGACGGGGCCAGCAGCGCCTCCCCCGCGGCGACCACCCGCACGGCCTCGACGAGCTGCTGTGCGGAGGCGTCCTTGAGCAGGAAGCCGCTCGCCCCCGCCCGCAGCGCCTCGTAGACGTAGTCGTCCAGGTCGAAGGTCGTCAGGATCAGGACCTTGGTGGCGGTCCCGGCGAGGATGCGGCGCGTCGCCTCCAAGCCGTCCATCACTGGCATGCGGACGTCCATCAGCACCACGTCCGGCGTCAGCTCGCCTGCCCGCGTCACCGCCTCCTGCCCGTTGACGGCCTCCGCGACGACCTCGATGTCGGGCTGGGTGCCGAGGAAGGTGGTGAAGCCGGTGCGGACCATGCCCTGGTCGTCGGCGATCAGGACACGGATCACGGCTCCTCCGGCGCGGCGGGTTCGGCGGGGGCGAGCGGAAGGGTGGCCGTCACCCAGAACCCGCCGTCCGTCATGGGCGCGGCTTCCAGGGTGCCACCCAGCAGTGCGGCGCGCTCGCGCATTCCGGCGATCCCCTGGCCCGGTGCGTCCGGGGTGCCGGGCGCGGGCGCGCCCGAGGGGCCGTTGGTCACGCTCAGCCGTAGCTCGGCGACGGTCCGCTCGATCTCGGCCCGCACCGGCGCCCCGGGCGCGTGCCGCATCGCGTTGCTCAGCGACTCCTGCAGGATCCGGTACGCCGACAGGCCGACCGCGGCCGGCAGGTCGAGAGACCCGGACACCTCGGCCGTGACGGCGAGCCCCGCGGCCCGGACGTTGCCGATCAGGTCGTCCATCCGGTCCAGCCCCGGCTGCGGCGCCGTCTCCCGGCGACCGTCCGAACCACGCAGGACGCCCAGCACCTGGCGCATCTCGGCGAGCGCCGCCAGCGACAGCACCCGGATCTCGGCCAGCCCCGCCTCCAGGGCCGCGACGTCGCCGTGGGCCCGCAGCGGCACGGCCTCCGCCTGGATCGCGATCACCGACATGTGGTGGGCGACGATGTCGTGCAGCTCTCGGGCGATGCGCGTGCGCTCCTCCAGGACGACGCGCGCCGCCCGCTGCTCCTCACCGCGCCGCCGCTCCTCGTCCAGCCGGCCGGTCGCCCGCCTGCGTGCCCGGATGTTCTGGCCGAACAACAGGGCCACCGTCACCAGGACCGTGGCAAGGAACATCGAGTTCGGATGGATGATCCACGCACCCACCATTGAGACGATCCAGACCCCGATCGCGACGTCGCGATCCGCGCGCACGGCGATCGAGTACGCGCAGAGCAGATAGGTGATCGCCTGGGCCACCACGTAGGGCATCACGCCGTCACCGTGGCCGGCGGCGCCGCCCATCGCGCCGTCGAGGATGCGCGGGTTGACCAGGCCGCCCACCACCGCCGCCATCGCCGAGATCCGCCACGCCGCCACCGGCCAGCGCTCGCGAAGAGCGACCGGCACCGCGTAGGCGGCGGCGAGCACGATCAGGACGGGCCCATCGGGGGAGAAGTGGGACGCCACCGCCTCCGTCTCCAGGTACGACACGCCGGTGCCGAGCAGGATGAAGGCCAGCGCCAGGTCGGCGACGACGACGAGGTCGACAGTGGCGAACGGCAGCCACCGCGCCCACGCCGGCACGGCGGGCCGCAGCCACCGCGACCGCGGGCCCGCGGGCTCCGCCGTCCCCGTGACCAGCGCCGCGGTCAGCGGCGACGCCAGCCGGACGAGCCCGGACCAGGCACGCGAGATCACCGCCCCAGCGTACGAGCCACGACCCCACCCGGCGTCACCCTCAGGGGTGATCCGACCGCCTCACCCCGTGGTGCCATCGCGCCGCACGGCCGTGTACCGGGGCGGGAGCGGAGAAGACCGCACCTGGCGGGGACGCGGGTCAGCGATCGCGATTCCTAGCTTGCTGCTGTGTTCGCGGCGGCGCGCCGCGAACTGGACAGGAGGCTCCCTCATGGCCAGGAGCGCTTTCGCAGCGATCTCCCTCACCGGCGCACTCGGCGTCCTCACCCTGCTCGCCCCCACTCCCGACGACCGGATGGCCGAGGTCTTCGGCGACCTCGCGACGGCGGACCGGGTCGCCGTCATCGTGCCCGGCGCCGACGTCACGCGTGCCACCTTCGACGGCGGGCGGCGCAAGGCGTACAGCACGCCGGGCGGCGCCGCGCGCGCCCTGATCGCGCAGGTGCGGGGCCTTGATCCGGCGGCCCGGCCGGCGGTGGTCGCCTGGCTCGGGTACGACAGCCCGCGGGCCATCAGTCTCGCGGCGGCCACCGACGCGGTCGCCGAAGACGGCGCCCGAGAACTGCGCCGCGCCGTCGCCCGTGTCCGCTCGATCACCTCTGCCCCGGTGACGCTGCTCTGCCACAGCTACGGCTCCGTGGTCTGCGCGAAAGCCCTGCCAGGCCTGCCCGTGGCCGACGTGGCCGTCTTCGGCAGCCCCGGCCTCGGGGTCGGCCGGGCGGGGGATCTCGGCACCCGGGCCCGGCTGTGGGCCGGCCGCGGCGGGAACGACTGGATGCGTTTCGTCCCCCCGGTGCGCATCGGGCATCTCGGTTTCGGCGCCGACCCGGCGCGCCCCTCGTTCGGCGCCCGCGTCTTCGCCGCCGGAGCGGCCGGGCACAGCGATTACTTCCAGCCCGGTGGCGTGTCCCTGCGGAACCTGGCGTTGATCACGCTCGGCCGCGCCTCCGAAGTGAGCGCGCCGTGACGCGGGCGCACGACCCGGCCGGACGGATCTGGGCCAGGCTTGCGGCGATCCGGACGAGATGCGCGTCCCCTGACGCCCGGCCGCGGCCCGCGTCACCGGCGGCACTGCCGGGGTGGCGGGCGTGGGACGCCTTCGCCGGGCGGATCGAGGCGGGCACGCCGGCCACGCGCGACCGGGGAGCCGACGCGCTGCGCGCCCTGGCGATCCTTGGAGTGATCGCGGGGCACTGGCTGGTGACCGCCTGGGTGGTGGACGATCTCGGCCATCTCCGGGTCACCAGCCCGCTCTCCGCCATGCCCGGCCTCGTCCCGCTGTCGTGGGTGCTCCAGACGCTGGCCGTCTTCTTCTTCGTGGGCGGGTACGCGGCGGGGGGGGGGGCAGGCGGGGGGCAGCGCGGCCGGGGGGGAGGGAGGGTCGGAAAGAAAGAGAAGATGTGGGTGGTAGA